>DASZAE010000423.1:0-26107 GCA_035945515.1 Terriglobia bacterium | reverse complement strand
CAATACTGTTCACTTAGGGGATGGCGCTCAAAATTTACGCACGTGTCTTTCTGAGCGTAGCGAAGAATCTGCTTTTTCCGCATTGATTTACAAGCAGATGCTTCGCGGAGTTTACCCTGAGCCAAATGCCGGGATCCTTCGCTCCGCTCAGGATGACGAGCGAAGGGCTCAGCATGACATTCATCGTCGATTACGGCTGCGCGCTACGCGCTTAAGTGAACAGTGTTGAGTTTCAGTCAGGTCCGTCCATCCAGGCAGGTAAAGCCACCGCTACACGCCTTTTAGCAAGGGGTTGGGATCGGGGACTGGAGGCGACGAAGAGGCGCTGCCCCCGTCAACGGGGACAGCCGGCGGGGCTGCGCGCCGTTGGCCCAGCGTGGCGATCACTTCCATAGCTCGGTCGACTTTAATGGGTTTGGACAGGTACTCGTCCATCCCGGCAGCCAAGCACTTCTCCGCGTCTCCCGACATGGCGTTAGCGGTCATGGCGATGATGGGTATGTGGTCACCCGAGAGTTTTTCGCGTTCCCGGATCAGAGCGGTGGCTTCGAGTCCATCCATCTCTGGCATTTGGACGTCCATGAGGACAAGGTCGAACCGGCGCTCTTCAAGCGCGGCCACGGCCAGGCGTCCGTTGGAGACGACGGTCACCACATGGCCTCGCTTTTCAAGCAGCCGCCGGGCCACTTGTTGATTCACCGGGTTATCTTCCGCGAGCAAGATGTTAAGCGCCGGCGCGGCAGGAGCAGTCTCCCGCAAGGAGTGGCGGGTGATGAGCGCCGGGCCGTCTTCATCTTCCGCTGTTGCGGGCCGGCTGCCCACCGCTTGCAAAATAGCTTCGCGCAATTCGATTTGCCTCACAGGCTTCATTAAATACGCGGAAATTCCAAGTTCCCGGCAGCGCTTGGCGTCCCCGCGTTGCCCGCCCGAAGTCAGCATGACGATGGATTTCGGCGCCGCCCTGACTCCCTCGTTCAAAAGCCTGACAAAGTCAAAACCGTCAATCTCGGGCATGTGCACATCCGTGATCAGCAGGTCAAAGGGCGGTTCATCATCGCTCCTCTGCTCGAGCAACGCCAGGGCCGCGTCCGCCCCCTCCGCGCAAACAGGATGGAGGCCCCAGTGGGCAACAACGTTCGAGAGGATTTTACGATTGGTTTCGTTGTCGTCCACCACCAACACCCGCAGGCCAGCGAGGCTCTCTAGGCGCGCCTTTTCGGGCAGCGTTTTTCTTGCTTCGGCAGAATCCGCCGCTCTCGCCGTCTGGCATTTCACCGTGAAGTGAAACTGGCTTCCGTGTCCCGGTTCGCTTTCCACCCAGATTCTTCCTCCCATCATGCTGGCCAGGCGCGAACAAATAGTCAGCCCCAGTCCCGTGCCGCCGTACTTGCGCGCGGTCGAGCCATCAGCTTGTGAGAAGGCTTCAAAAATCAAGCCTTGCTTTGCCAGAGGAATGCCAATGCCGGTATCGCTGACGACGAAGTGCACCACGGCAAAGTCTTCCCCCTGCTCATCCAGGCTCGCGCGCACCACCACTTCCCCGCGCTCGGTGAATTTCAGGGCGTTGCCCAGTAGATTGAGCGTGATCTGCCGCAGCCTGCCAGGATCGCTGACAACCGTGTCCGGAACTTCCGGGGCGATCTCGCACGCCAGCTCGATGCCCTTCTGGTCGGCGGCCAGCGCCAGCGTTCTGACGGTTTCCTCCATGCTGTCACGCAACTGGAAGGGTATGGCTTCAAGATCGAGCTTGCCTGCTTCAATCTTCGAGTAATCCAAAATGTCATTGATAATGGTCAGCAGCGCGTGGGTCGATCCTTTGACCATGTTCAGATAATCGCGCTGCTCGGAAGTCAGAGAAGTGTCGAGCGCGAGCTCGGTCATTCCAAGAATGCCGTTCATTGGGGTGCGAATCTCATGGCTCATGTTCGCCAGGAACTCGCTCTTGGCGCGATTGGCGCACTCGGCGGCCTCTTTGGCCTGGCGCAGCTCGGCGTCAGCCTGCTTGCGGTCCGTGATGTCCAGCATCGTGCCTTCGATCACCAGCCCGTCCGGCCCCCCGATCAACGTGGCATTCTGGAGCGCCCATATCTCGCCGCATCCCTTGCGCCGGAGGCGCGCTTCAAAATTCGTGACCCCACCATCGGCTTTAAGGCGGGAGACAAAGTTTTCCCTATCGGTGGGATTGGCAAAATCCTCAGAAGCATTGTGCTCGACCGCTTCCGCCTGCGACTCATAGCCGAGCAGGCGAAGATAAGCGTCGTTCACATCCAGAACGCGGCCATCCAGCGTGATGCGGTAGAGCGCGGCCAGATTTCTGCGGAACAGATCGCGGTACCGCTCCTCCGTCGAAGCCAGCAGCGTCGCCTGGGCGGAGAAGCGCCGGTCCGCTATTGACGTTAGAATCGCCAATCCCAGCACCATAAAAGTCACCACCACCACTCCACCCGCGCCGAGCGAAGTGATATTCACCGTGTAGCGGTCGCTCTCGCTCATGGGCGAGGCCGTGAACGTGGCGGCGGCCATTCCGGTGTAGTGCATCACCGCAATAGCAATACCCATCACCACGGCGCTCGCAATTTTTAGCCAGTCGCTGCGGCCTTTTTCATGGCGGAAATAAAAAGCGATCCACAGCGCCGCGAAGGAAGCGACGACGGCGATCAGGACCGAAAGGGCGACGATCGCCGCGTTGTAGTGGCACACGGCCTGCATCCGCATGGCGGCCATGCCCGTATAATGCATCACCGCGATGCCGCCGCCCATAATGACGCTGCCTAGCGCCGAAATCCGCAAGGTAAGCCGCGGCCGCGCGATGAGGTAAAGAGCCAGCGCGGAAGACGCCGCCGCGGCGACCCACGATAAAAAGACAATGGGTAAATCGTACAGGATAGGAACTGGCAGGCTAAACGCCAGCATTCCGATATAGTGCATCGACCAGATTCCGACGCCCATGGCCACGGCGCCCCCGCACAGCCAGGCATAGCGCGCCCGCCCGCGCGTGGCGGAAGTCCGGGCCGCCAGGTCCAAGGCAGCGTAAGAAGCGCACATGGCAATAACAAATGACAGTGCTACCAGCCGGAAATCATAAGAGCCGGGCAGAACAGCGGCGTGGCTCATGGGAGGTCCTTTGGGGGCAGTTGCCGTAAAACATCATATACACATAGTAATCCATTTAATAATTAACAATCTATATATATTTGCCCTGCGGGATGCTCTTCCCCGTTTGTGGCAGGAACTTTGATGAGGGATCAACACGGGCGCTGCCGTGGGGTTGCTGGTACAATGGATCGTTTAAGATACCGGTGAGATGCTTTGCGTGTAGCGGCGGCTTTATGCCGCCATAGAACTTACAGAGGATTACAAATTATAGTGACAGGATTTGCTGTAGCGGCGCTCTCTGAGCGCCGAAAAACCGGCGGCCAGAGGCCGCCGCTACAATTTTTGGGCGTCACTATGATTTGTAACCCTCATAATAACGCCAATATGGCAACGGCGGGATAAACCCGCTTCTATACAATTATGGCGGCACAAGTCAAGGACGGCGGCAGAAATCTGGCGGTGAACCGCCAGGCAGCGCACTACTATCATTTTCTCGAAAAGTTTGAGACAGGGATAGAACTGACAGGGACGGAAGTAAAGGCCATCCGCGAGGGCAAGGCGACGATTAAAGACGGCTACGCCACCATCCGCAACGGCCAGGCTTGGCTGGTGGCGTGCCACATCGGCGCGTATTCGGCCGGCAGTTACATGAATAAAGACGCCCTGCGCGAGCGGCGGCTGCTGCTGCACCGGCAGGAGATTAACAAGCTAACCGGCAAGACGCAGGAAAAAGGATTAACTCTCGTTCCACTCCGGTTCTATCTGAAAAAGAACCTCATCAAATGCGAGATTGCGCTGGCCAAGGGCAAAACGGTTTTTGATCATCGGGAGACTTTGCGGCGGCGCACCATCGACCGCGAGACCGCGCAGGACATCCGCGAACATCAGCGGAAACATTCGTAAGGCAGGTATCCGGTGACAGGTACCAGGTGTCAGAAAAAACAAGGCCCGCAGCGGCAAACATCGAGCTGAGCACTGACACCTAGAACCTGAAACCTAACCCTGCCTTCCAAAGGAGCCGCCTTGAAAATCGAATTTAATCATCAACCCATCGAGCGAGTTGAAACACCGCTTCTGATTGCCGTGGGTTTTGAAGGGGAACCCGCGTCCAGCGGCACGGTGGGGCAACTGCCCGATGCCACGCGCAAAATGCTAGAGGACTTGCAAGCAAGCGGCGAGCTTATCGGCAAACTCTATGAATGCACGCTTATCCACAATCCACCTGGGCTGGCGGCGGAGCGGCTCCTGATTGTCGGCGGCGGGAAGCGAGAGAAAATGATTGTTCCGCACCTCGCCCGGCTTGCAGGCACGGCGGCGCGCTACGCGCGAGGCAAAGGCATCCACAAAATCTCGTGGTTTTGCCATCCGCAGCTCACGAATGCGGAATCCGTTAAAGTGCTGGTCGAAGGCGCCATCATGGCCGACTATGACGCGGATAAATACCGCTCAGACCGGAAACCGGACCGCCGCATTGACCACTTCGAACTAATTGCTGACGCCGCAAAAACGCGAAAGGAAGAAATTGCCGCTATCGAGCAGGGGCGCGTCATCGGCGAATCCGCCAATTTTACCCGCGACCTGGTGAACGAACCCTCAAACCTGATGACGCCCACCATCCTGGCCGGTCGCGCCCAGGAGATGGCCAAGGAATTCGGCCTGGAATCAAAAGTTCTGGGGACGGAAGAAATCCGCGCGCTCAAGATGAACGCTTTCTGGGCGGTGGCGCAAGGCAGCGGCGAGCCGCCGCGCCTCATCATGTTGCGCTACACGCCGCCAGATGCGCCGGCCGCGCCCGTGATCGGACTGGTCGGGAAAGGCATTACGTTTGACACCGGTGGAATCTCCATTAAGCCCGCGGCGAGCATGGAGGAAATGAAAACTGATATGGCGGGCGGCGCCACCATGCTGGGTGTGATGCGCGCCATCGCGCAGCTCAAGCCCAAGGTGCGCGTGATTGCCGTTGTACCGGCTACGGAGAATATGCCGGGCGGAAAAGCGTTTAAGCCGGGCGACGTGATCACGGCCATGTCGGGCAAGACGATTGAGATTCTGAATACCGACGCCGAAGGCAGGCTGGTGCTGGCGGACGCGTTGCACTATGCGAAGCAGCAGGGCGCTACCATCCTGATTGACGCCGCCACGCTCACCGGCGCAGTCACCATTGCGCTTGGCAACATTACAACCGGAGTTTTCAGCAATAACAAAGAATGGGCTGGCCGCGTGCTCGCCAGCGCCGCGGCCACCGGCGAGCGCATGTGGGAACTGCCCGTGGATGACGATTACCGCGACTACTATAAGAGTTCGATTGCGGATATTGCCAACACTGGCGGCCGCTACGGAGGCGCCATTACCGCCGCCATGTTCGTGGGCGAGTTTGCCGGCGATACGCCCTGGGTACACCTCGATATTGCGGGCACGCGCTGGAATTATGAAGAGAAACCCTACCTGGCAAAAGGTCCGAGCGGCCATCCCGTGCGCACGTTAGTTCATTTGCTGATGAATCTGAAGTAGGGGACGCTGCATCAGATGAACGGCGCTGCATCAATCAAATTGATCCGCCGCTGAGGATTCTGCCGGATTGCCAGCCTTGCGGGGCGAGTGTACGATGCAAAATATGACGTCATCATGTTGTATTCCTCTGACAAGAGCCCCAAAAGCCACTCCTTTGTTTCTCGACTACCTCTACCATTACAATCGTGTTGAACAGTTTTATGGCGGCCCGCCGCAGGAGCTCGCAAGTTTTAAAAATGTCTCGACGGCGATTGCAAGCCGTTACCCTCATCGGATTGAGCTTACAGAAATTCTCGAACAGCAAAATCGCCGCTTCGGATGCGGCGAAGCAACTCTCGAGAATATCCGCCGCCTTCGCAGCAATGCAACTTTCGCCGTGGTCACAGGCCAGCAAGTAGGCCTGTTTTCCGGTCCAGCCTTCACCCTCTACAAAGCACTCAGCGCAATTCGTCTGGCGCGCTCGCTCACCGGGCAAGGCCTCGAATGCGTGCCGGTCTTCTGGCTGGCCACAGAAGATCATGACCTCGAAGAGATTGCAACCACGGCAGTGCTTGCGGAATCCGGAGAGATGGTTTCCGTTACTGTGCACGGCGACCGCGCCGCCCCAGGGTCGCCCGTAGGCTATGCCCGGCTCACCGGCGATGTAGAAGCGGGGTTGGATCAAATCGAGCAAGCACTTCCCGAAGGCGAGGCTCGCACTCAGGTCATGCGCGACCTTCGCGAGTGTTACGCTGCCGGCGCCACGTGGGGCGAGGCTTTCGGGCGCTTCATAACGCGCTTGTTTGGACGATTCGGTGTGATTTTGATCGACCCTCTGCACGAGCCATTGCGTCCTATCGCGCAACCGGTTTTTTTAGAGGCGTTGCGGGAACCAGGGCATCTGCGCAGCCTGCTCGAAAGGCGAGCCGCCGAATTGACGGCCGCTGGGTATCACGCGCAGGTCCATGTGGGAGAAGATTCCACCTTGCTTTTTGCCACGTCGGAAGGCGCGCGCACCCCGCTCGCCCATCGGGAGGATGCGTTTTACACCAATGACAGCCCGCGCGCAACCCTGGCGGAAATAGAGGCGCGGCTTAGGACCGCTCCCCTCGAATTCACGCCCAGCGCGTTGCTGCGCCCCATCGTGCAGGATACGCTTCTGCCCACGGTAGCCTACATCCCTGGTCCTGCTGAATTGGCTTACTTCGCCCAGGCGCAGGCCATCTACCCGGAATTCGGAAGGCCCGTTCCGGTGCTTTTTCCGCGCGCCTCTTTCACCTTAGCGGGCCGGCACGAGCAGCGATTGATGGAAAAATATCATCTGTCGCTTGACGACGTGTGGCAAGGCGCGGAGCATTTGCGGCGGCGCATCGCGGCAGCCGGCGCTGAAGGCGAAGGGACTACGATTTGGTCCGAGCGCATGGAGCGCGGCGAAGAAGATTTAAAGCGGTTCCTCGACGGACTCACCGGCGACGCGGAACGCGTTGACCCGACCCTGCCTGACGCGGTTCGCAACGCGAAAGATAAAATGTTGTACCAGTTGGATCGGCTTCGCGGCAAGATCAGCCGCGCCGCTCTCGAACGATCCGAACTACTCACCCGGCATGAACGGGCGTTGACGGCCCATTTAATGCCCGAAGGTAAACTTCAGGAGCGGGTAGTCAGCGGCGTCAATTATCTAGGACAGTGCGGCTATGAGTTGCTGGATCGCCTGCTCGTTCAAATAAAACCTCACTGCCTTGACCACCAATACTTTGTCTACTGATCTTCCTTCCTTAACGAACCAATTTGCCTCAAATTTTATTGCGTAGCGGGAATACATGAACAATTATTGAGGTTTACAAATTATAGTGACAATTTTTTCTGTAGCGGCGCTCTCTGAGCGCCGAAAAACCGGCGGCCAGAGGCCGCCGCTACAACATTTGGCGTCACTATAATTTGTAATCCTCAATAATAGACAAGAGGCGCGGAGCGACAACCTATTAGCGTTATAGCGGGATATAATCGGAGACGGCGGGAGCAATGCAAAAGGAGGCCGGCGGAGGTAAGCATGATCGTCAAAGCAGCAAAGCAAATGGGCGACGGGAAGCGTTCCCATGAACTCAGAGTCGAAACACGCTCCCGCAACGAATTTAAGGATTTAACAGGCGCAGTCCAAGATCTCGTGAAAGGGTCGCATGTTGAGAGCGGAGTCTGCCATCTGTTCACGCCTCACACCAGCGCGGCTATTCTGATTAATGAAAACGACGATCCTGCGTTGCAAAGCGACCTGGATGAGTTTTTGAAGCGCCTGGCGCCGGTGGATGGTGAGTATCTTCACAATGACGGCAACTGCGATGCGCATCTAAAAGCGGCTCTGATTGGATGCTCTAAAACGCTGCTGATCGAAGACGGCCGGCTGCTCCTGGGGCGCTGGCAGGGCGTCTTTTTGTGTGAATTCGACGGGCCGCGCCAGCGCAACATTCGCGTGAAGATCGTCTCGGATTGAGACCATTGATCCGCCATTGCCACCAGCCGGTCAATTATGGAAACTCTTGGTATCTACATCCAGGTTCCTTTCTGTGCGTCAAAGTGCGCCTTCTGCAACTTCAGCTCACAGGTCGCGCCCTCGTCGGTTTTCGAACCTTACATCGCGGCTATTGAGCGGGAAGCGGCACTGCTCCCAGAGTTAGGCGCGTGCAGCGGCTTACGAAAAGACTTAGCGCATCCCCCTGTGGATACGCTCTATCTTGGAGGCGGCACCCCAACCTTGCTCGGAGGCGACAGACTTAAAAAAATTTTCGACGCGACTCGCCGGAACTTTCGCTTGGATTCGCTCATCGAAGCCACGATTGAGATGACGCCGGGCTCGGCGGATCAGTTGCTCCTTGAACAACTTCGCGCGATGGGCGCAAACCGGCTGAGCATCGGCGCGCAATCGTTCGACGACCGCGAACTGCGCTCGGTTGGGAGGCTTCATTCAGCAGCGGACACGATAGAACAGGCGGCGGCGGCTCGGCGCGCGGGCGTCACCAACCTGAGCCTTGACCTGATCGCGGGGCTACCCTATCAAACTATCGAAAGCTGGCGAAAGAGCTTACAGGCGCTTGCCTGGATCGAACCCGAACACGTTTCTATCTATTTGTTCGAGGCCGATGAGAAAAGCCGCTTAGGCAGGGAAGTTTTACGACACGGACGCCTGAGTCACGCCGCTGCTATTCCGGACGAAGACTTTATGGCTCGCGCCTATGAAATCGCCAGCGAGTTTCTGGCAAAAGAAGGCTACGAGCACTACGAAATTTCAAATTTTGCTCTTCCAGGCAGACGGTCAATCCACAACCAGAAATATTGGCAGCGACAACCCTACCTTGGTCTGGGCGCAGGCGCTCATTCCTTTGACGGTAGCCAGCGATGGGCTAATGAAGTATCGCCGGAAGGTTATCAGTCCTGCATCGAACGCGATGAACTGCCGGTTATTGAGAGGCGCGTTGTAGGACCTGCGGAAGAGATGGAAGAGTTTTTCTTCCTCGGTCTCCGCCAGCGTGATGGCGTGAGCCTTCAAGAGGCGCGACTCCGGTGGTGCGAACCACCTTTAGACAAGTGGCAAGAAAAAGCGCGGCGGCTAGAGATCGACGGCTTTCTGAAGCAGACTGAGGATAGGTTAAGCTTAACTGAGCGTGCCTATCTGGTCTCGAACGAAATTTTTCAGGAATTCATCCGTTAGCGACATGCGGCAGACTCCGGTTCATAGTTTAACCAAACGAGCCGCTAAAGCATTTCGATGAGACTTCTATGAATAAAATTATTGATCTTCGCAGCGACACCGTCACTCAGCCTAGCTCCGCTATGCGCCGCGCCATGGCTGAGGCGGAAGTAGGCGATGATGTTTACCGTGAGGACCCAACGGTAAACCGCCTGCAGGCCCGCTCGGCGGAAATTTTCAACCGCGAGGACGCTCTTTTCGTGCCATCAGGATCGATGGGCAACCAAACGGCAATCAAGGTTCACACAATCCCGGGGCAAGAAGTGATCTGCGAAGAGCGGGCGCACATTTATAGCGTCGAAATGGCTACGATGGCGGCCTTTTCTGGCTGCCTTGCCAGACCTATTTACGCCGACGACGGCATTCTCACCTGGGCGCATATTTCTCCACACGTTCGTCCTCGCGCCGAAAACCGCGCCCGCACAGGTTTGGTGGCGCTGGAAAATACTTCCAATTTGGCGGGCGGCTCTATCTATTCTCTAACCGTTGTCGAAGACATCGTCAGCCGAACTCATGCGGCAGGCCTGCCCATCCATCTTGATGGTGCGCGCATTTTCAATGCTGCCGTGGCGCTGGGCAAGAGCGTCGCGGAAATCTCAGGCGGATTCGATTCTGTTATGTTTTGCTTCTCGAAAGGACTGGGGGCGCCCGTAGGATCAATGCTCGTGGGCAGCCATAAATTCATCGAAGAAGCGCGCCGGGTGCGCAAAATCCTCGGAGGCGGGATGCGTCAAGCGGGCGTGCTGGCTGCCGCGGCGCTGATTGCACTTGAAGAATCACCACAACGCCTGCACGTCGATCACGCCAATGCGCGCTTCCTCGCTTCCGGGCTTGCGGAAATTCCTGGCGTGAAGGTCAATCCCTCCAAGGTTGTCTCAAACATCATGTTTGCCGATATCAGCGGCGCCGGGATCGAGGCCTCTGAATTTTCCCGCCGCCTGGCCGAACGCGGCGTGCTGGCTAATGGGCACGCGCACTCCATTCGATTTGTCACCCACTGCGACGTGAGCCATGAGGATTGCGCCCGCGCATTGCAGGTCATTCGGGACGTGGTTACGGTTGACCGGAGCGTGGTAAGCAGCCGGGCGTAGGTTACAGGCTATCCTCTTTCAAACCGAATGAGGTCCCCAAAAGCATCTGACCTCGCAATCCACACATCTCCATGCCCGCCGTTAGCTATCTAGCATGTTATAATTTTGAAATCAGCCGGTGCTGTTATGGCCGGGGCGGCGCGGAAGCGCAACTAAAGTTCATTCACAGTCCGCCGGAGAATGAATCATGCCCATCGATTACTATGAGAAGGTTTGGCATAACGGAAAGTTCATCAACTGGGGCGATGCCACTCTGCACGTTGCTTCACACGTTGTCCATTACGGCTCTGCCGTCTTTGAAGGCATCCGCTGTTACGAAACCAAGCAGGGCCCTGCCATTTTCCGCCTCAAAGAGCACGCCGACAGGCTCGTGGACTCGGCAAAAATCTATCGCATGGATCTCGCATATTCCTCAGAGCAACTCCAGCAGGCGATGATCGAATTGATCCGGGTGAATGAGGCTCACCACGCTTATCTCAGACCTGTGCTTTTCCGCGGTTTCGGCGAAATCGGGGTTAACCCGCTCAACAACCCTATTGAGATTTATATTCTCACCTGGCGCTGGGGAAAATATCTGGGGCATGAAGCCCTGGAAAATGGCATCGATGTGTGTGTTTCCTCGTGGAATCGGCTTGCGCCGAATACATTGCCAGCGATGGCGAAAGCATCTGCGAACTATATGAATTCGCAGCTCATCAAGATGGAAGCCATCGTCAACGGCTACACCGAGGGTATTGGCCTTGATCACGACGGAAATGTCAGCGAAGGGAGCGGCGAAAACGTATTCCTTGTCCGCGACGGCAAGATTCATACGCCGCCCCTTGCAAGCTCGGGGCTTGCTGGAATCACGCGCGATTCGGTAATAACTCTGGCCCGCGAATTGGACATCCCCCTTACTGAGCAGTCCTTGCCCCGCGAGGCGCTTTACATCGCTGACGAGGTGTTTTTCACGGGGACGGCCGCGGAAATCACACCGATTCGGTCCGTAGATCGTATCATCATCGGCAAGGGCAAACCTGGCCCTATCACTCGCAAGCTGCAGGAAAGATTGCTTTCCATAGCGCATGGCAACGCTGTAGATAGGCATGGCTGGCTTACGTATTGCCATCAACCGGTTGCAGCCAGCTAAGCCTGTCAGAGACCGCCCTTAAAGCACGCATGTCGTGAGTGTCTTTTTTGACATCGGATATCCGGCGCATCTGGCGGCGAATATCCAACGTTAATTATATTTAACTTCCCCCCACCTTCTGCCGATAACATCTCCGGAGCCATGCAAGTGGCGCGCTCAATGACTTGTAAACCGCATAAGAGATAGGAAATCCGGATGACAATCGATGACCTGCTGCGCGCAGCGTGTGAAGCGCGGGCTTCTGACCTTCACCTTAAGGTAGGAAGCTTGCCCGCGATGAGAGTGGATGGCGAGCTTAAGACCCTTCGCGGCCTGCCCGAAATCACGCGCGAAGCGATGCAAGACATGGTGGACGGAGTCACGAATGAGCGCCAGAGGCATAAATTTCAGGAGCGCGGCGAGATTGATCTAGCCTACGCTGCCGGCGCTCTGGGCCGCTTTCGCGCCAACGTGTTCCAGGAGCGCGGCGAGACCGGCATGGTGCTGCGCGTGATTCCCGCCGTGATTCGCGGCATTGATGAGCTGCGCTTGCCGCGCATTGTGCACAAGTTCTGTGAAGACAGACGCGGGCTTGTCCTGGTGACAGGAACAACTGGCTGCGGCAAATCCACGACGCTGGCCGCAATCATCGACAAAATTAACTCTACGCGATCGGGACACATTCTCACAATTGAAGACCCGATTGAGTTCTACCATCGCGACAAGAAAGCCTTCGTGAATCAGCGCGAAGTGGGCGTCGACACGCTCACCTTCGACGATGCCCTGCGCTCTGCCCTGCGCCAGGATCCCGACGTGCTGCTGGTGGGCGAAATGCGGGACCTCGAAACGATGCGCACCGCTCTCAACGCCGCCGAAACCGGCCACATGGTCTTTTCGACACTGCACACTCTGGACGCGCAAGAAACGGTTCAGCGCATTATCGGAGTTTTTCCGCCGTCAGAGCAGAAACAGATACGGATGCAGCTTGCCTCCACTTTGAACGGCGTTATTTCGCAGAGGCTTGTGCGCCGCGCCGATGGCCAGGGCCGGGTTCCGGCGGTCGAGGTGCTGGTGGCCACAGAATTCATCCGGGAGTGCATCATCAATTCCGAAAAAACACGGCTCATTCATGAAATTCTAGCCTCAGGCACGTCAGAATACGGGATGCAAACCTTTGATCAATCATTGTATGATCTCTATTCAAACGGATTGATTACGATGAATGAGGCCTCCCTTTGGGCCTCGAACGCACAGGAACTGAAACTTCGGGCAGAAGGCATTCGTTCCGCATCGGACATGGCGCGGGAACAGATGGAGCGCGCTTCGATCTTGAGAGTAGAACGCTTTGGAGGCAAATAAGAAATCATCCGCAAATCCCTTTTCTACCGCTATTCGCCTGCTTGCGCGCCGCCCCTATGCGGTGGCGGAAATGCGCCGCTCGCTTTTTAAAAAATTTCATGACGAGGCCGAAGTGGATGCCGCGGTAGCTCGTTTGCGCGAAGCAGGCTACATTGACGACCGTAAATTCGCCCGGCAATGTGCTTCCTTTCTCGTCCGCAACCGCGCTTTCGGGCGCGAGCGCGTCCGCCTCGAATTGAAATCCCGCCTGGTCGATTACCGTTTCATTGAGGAAGCAATTGAGCAGGCATTTGAAGAAACTCCGGAGCAAACATTGCTCGAACGCGCCCTTGAAAAAAAGCTCCGCACGGTGCGCCTTCCTCTTACCCAACGTAAATTTTATTCGCTCGCTCAAAGCCTGATGCGGCTCGGCTTCCGGTCCAATGCTATTATGAAAGCTATGCGCGCCAGGCCTGAACTCAAGCCTGTATCCGATAAAATTGAGAATGGTGAATAGTAAATAGTGAATTATGTCTTCCGCGGTGGGCGCTGAATCGTGCGTTGCGTTGACGCTGTGCCCAATTCAAAAACGGAGTTTCAGAATGGGTCAGGCGAGAAATCCCCTGACATTAGTGCACGCTCGTACCAATATGCTCTTCGAGCAATAGCGTTGTACCAGCACTTGCAAAAGCAACATGATGGGGCCGGATGGATCATAGGCAAACAGTTTCTGAAATCAGCGACCTCCATTGGAGCGAATATCGAGGAGGCGCAGGGGAGCGAAAGCAGAGCGGATTTTATCCACAAGATCGGAATCGCTCAGAAGGAAGCCAGAGAAAGCTTGTTCTGGTTACGGCTGCTTTCCGATTCGCGCATTGTGCCCCGTTCGCGTCTTGAGCCTCTCATGCGCGAAAACCAAGAGCTGATTGCGGTCATCACCACCATTGTCGTCAATACGAAAAGGAAGCGAGGCCGAACGGAATAGCTCACTATTTACAATTTACTATTCACAATTTCTATTGTTTTCTAAAATGATGACATCAGATCAAATCCGATCTCAATTCCTGAAATTTTTCGAGGAGCGCGGGCATCGCGTCGTGCGTTCGTCTTCGCTCGTTCCGGCGAACGACCCCACGCTGCTATTTTCCAATGCGGGCATGAACCAGTTTAAGGATGTGTTTCTCGGCCGCGAGAAGCGAGATTACACGCGCGCCTGCTCATCGCAGAAGTGCGTGCGCGCAGGCGGCAAACACAACGACCTTGAGCAGGTGGGACGCACCGCGCGCCACCACACGTTCTTCGAGATGCTGGGCAATTTTTCCTTCGGCAATTATTTCAAAAAGGACGCCATCGGATTCGCGTGGGAGCTGATCACGTCTCCTAGCGGGTACGGCATTCCACTTGAGAAGCTTTATTTCACCGTTTTCGGCGGCGCAGAAATCCCTCCAGCTACGAAGCTGCCGCCCGATGAGGATGCCGCCTCGCTTTGGATCAAAATTGGGGCTCCGAATGATCGTGTGCACAGAATTCCGGGACTTAAGGAAAACTTCTGGCAAATGGGCGAAACCGGCCCGTGCGGCCCCTGCTCGGAGATTCACTATGACATGGGTGCGGCGGCGAGCAACCTCGGACACGCGGATTGTAAGTTCCCCTGCGACTGCGGGCGCTACGTCGAGCTATGGAACCTAGTGTTCATGCAGTTCAACCGCGATGAGCAAGGCAATATGACGCCGCTTCCCCGACCTTCTATTGACACCGGCGCAGGACTTGAGCGCCTCGCCGCGGTTCTTCAAGGCAAACTCTCGAATTTCGATACCGACCTTTTCCAGCCGCTCATCGAAGAAGCGGCGGAACTTGCAAACGTTGAATACGGCGCGAATCACGAAACCAATGTTTCGCTGCGCATCATTGCCGACCACAGCCGCGCGGCCACGTTCCTGATTTCCGACGGCGTGCTGCCCTCGAACGAAGGAAGAGGGTACGTATTACGCCTCATCATGCGCCGTGCCCTCTATCACGGTCAAACACTCGGCCTCAATGAGCCGTTTCTCTATAAGATGTCCGGCCATGTAGTTGACCTGATGAAAGGCGCATACCCCGAATTGGTCGAAAGCGCGCAGCACATCGCTAGGGCGATCAAAATTGAGGAGGAACGGTACGAGAAGACAACGAAAGTGGGCATCGAGGAGTTCAGAAAGCTCTTGGAAGGTATCTTCCCCGGGCTCCTCATTCCCGGATGGGGAGAACCGCGACCGACTGGGTTGGACGCGGCTGCGGGGCCGGATATCGCTGCTCCGGGACCTGGCGGCGTGAAGCTGGTTCAATCGAAGATAGTCCCCGGAGGGGTGTTGTTTCGGGTTCATGACACCTTCGGACTCAGGCCCGAATTCGCCCGTGACATTGCGAGGGATTGGGGGTTCGATGATGTTAATCAGGCCGAGTACGAATCGGAGATGCAAAAGCAGCGCGAGCGAGCGCGGGCAAGCTGGAAGGGCGCGGAGAAAAAAGTTGCGTCACCCATCTATCGTGAATTGGTCGAAAAGCACCCGACAACGTTCGACGGCTACACCCAAACGGAATCGGCGGACTGCAAAGTGGTCGCGCTGGTCGTGAATGGCAAGAGCGTGACGGAAGTAAAAACTGGCGAAAAGGCTGAAATCATTCTTGATCACACGCCGTTTTACGCCGAGGCGGGCGGGCAGGTGGGGGACACCGGCCGCCTCTATGGAGAAGCGGGCGAAGAGGTCGCTCAGGTCACGGACACGCAGCGTCCCGTCATCGGATTGATCGTCCACAAGATCACCGCGCTTCAGCCGCTTGAAGTGGGCATGATGCTTACGGCCAAGGTCGATGCCGAGCGGCGCGACACCATCCGGCGCAATCACACGGCCACGCACCTGCTTCATGCCGCGCTGCGGACGACGCTGGGCACGCACGTGAAGCAGGCCGGGTCGCTGGTGGCTCCGGCCCGGCTGCGCTTTGACTTTACGCATTACGCGCCGCTCGAAGAACAAGACCGCCTGGACATCGAAGACCTAGTGAACCGCCACATTCTGGCGAACGAAGAGATGCACACGGACGTGATGGACATCGACTCAGCCATCAATTCGGGCGCGATGGCGCTCTTTGGCGAGAAGTATAGCGAGAAGGTGCGCGTGGTGTCGGTGGCCGACGGATCGTTCTCGAAAGAGCTTTGCGGCGGCACGCACGTGCGGCGCACGGGGGATATTGGGCTTTTCAAGCTCATTTCCGAAAGTAGCGTTTCCGCGGGGACGCGGCGCATCGAGGCCGTGACGGGCACAGCCGTGATCGATGACCTGCGCAAAGCCGGCGACACGCTGGCGCGGCTCGGCGAGACGCTCCGAGCCAAACCCGATGAGATTCTGCCCGCCGCCGAAAGGCTGGCGCACGAAGAGAAGAAACTCCGCAAGGAACTGGAAGCTCAGCAGCTCAAGCGCGCCGCTGCGTCGACGGGCGGTTTGATCGACCAGGCGCGGGATGTAAAAGGCGTGCGCGTGCTTTCGACGCGAATAGAACCAATGGACCGCGCTGCTATACGTCAAATAGTTGATAATCTGCGTGCCAAGCTGGGCACAGGTGTTATCGTCCTCGGAAGCGCCGCGGACGGCAGCGTCTCGCTGATCGCCGCCGTCTCGAAGGACCTCACAGCAAAGCTTGACGCGGGGAAAATCGTGAAAGCGGTGGCGGCAATCGTCGAAGGTTCAGGCGGCGGGAGGAAAGATATGGCCGAAGCCGGCGGTAAAAATCCGGCCAAGCTTGATGAGTCTCTCGCCGCTGTGCCCGGCATTATTGAGGCGATGCTGTAATGTCCTGAGTTATAAGTTCTTAGGCTAATCCTCGGCCTTCAGGGGCTGAAGCCGCAATGAAAATACGGGCGTTAATGTCGGAGCTAAAGCTCCGACCTCCTGAGAATTATCCTGCGAATTTCAAATTCACTACAGTAGCCATCTGATGAAAAACTCAACCAGTGTGTCATTCTGAGGAGCCGAAGGCGACGAAGAATCTCATAAGTTAATTCAGTACAAAAGCAGATTTTTCGCGGAGTTTACCCTGAGCGAAATGCCGGGATTCTTCGCTTCGCTCAGAATGACAAGCGAAGGGCTCAGAATGACAGCCTAAAGCGCCTGCTGTCCGCGATTGTTAATGATGAAACTTACGTTCGCTGTTCTCTTCCTTCTCCTTACCGCATCGGGACTGCTGGCACAGGGCATTCCGCTCAACCCGCCCATCCCAGAAAATCTCGGCGTCAACATCCATTTTACGAACCCAAGGCCCGGAGAGATGAAGGAACTCGCAGCGGCAGGTTTTCGCTGGGTACGCATGGACTTTAACTGGGCGGAGATCGAACGCGAGAAAGGCCGCTATGATTTCTCCGCCTACGATCAACTGATGGCCGCGCTCAAGCCGTATCACATCCGCCCGATTTTTATTCTGGACTACACCAACAAGTTCTATGACCACGGCCTTTCGCCTTACGATGCGGCGGGCCGCCAAGCGTTTGCCAACTGGGTGGCTGCATCCGTCAAGCACTTTCAGGGACAAGACGCCGTATGGGAAATGTACAACGAGCCGAACGGCGAATTCTGGAGTCCAAAAGAGAGCGCCCACGATTATGTGAAACTGGCGCTGAAGGTCGGCGAAACCATGAGGGAAACCGCGCCCGGTGAGACTTACATCGGCCCCGCTGGCGCCGTCGTTGATCTTTGGTTTCTGGCGTACTGCTTTCAATCGGGCCTGCTGAATTACTGGTCGGCGGTTTCGATTCATCCTTACCGGCAGCGGATTCCGGAAACCGTCATCCGCCCTTACGCTGCGGTGGATTGGCTGATCAATAAGTACGCGCCGCGTGGCAAAACCGTGCCGGTCATCGCCGGTGAGTGGGGTTACCCCAGCACTCCGAATTGGTTTGACATGAGCGACGAAGGGCAGGCAAAAATGCTGGCGCGCGAGTTCCTCACTAATATTGCAGAAGGCGTTCCCATTACTATCTGGTATGACTGGCACGATGACGGCGCCGATCCGAAGGATTCCAACCTTCATTACGGCGTGGTGCGCAATGCCTATAAGGCGGGCGGCGACCCTGTTTACGCGCCAAAGCCGGCCTACTTCGCCTCTCAAACACTCTCGCGTTTTTTTTCTGGATATACGTTTAACACGCGCTTAGCCGTTGGAGGAGCAAATGATTATGTGCTTCTATTCACGCGAGGCCATAAAGCCCGGCTCGCGGCTTGGACAACAAACACTACAGCGCATGAAATTGCGATTCCCAGAGCAAAGGGCAATTTTCGGGTGACCGGGTTTGAAGGAGCGAACATGCGCGACTTGCGCGCACATCGAAGCGGACTCAAGATCAATGTTTCGGACGCGCCACAATATCTTGATCCCCTGAACCCAAACGGCCTTTCTCATGTGATTGCCAGCAAGCAGAATACTCCGCCCGTTCGTCCCAATTGAGTTTATTTTGTCCCCGACTTGCATGTGAAGCAAACCGCCTCTATGCTTTCCCTATGAAATTCAGCTCTCGCAAACCAGCGTTTTCCGTGGGAGTTGTGTGCGCGCTGGCGGCTATTCTCATGATATTGGCCGTGCTTCAGGTGCGCTGGACGGGGCAGGTGAGCCGCGCGGATGCCGCGCGGATGCAGACAAATCTCCACACGGCTGTAATGAGGCTCCGCCGTGACTTCTATCTGCAATTGCTGCGCATTTGCTGGGCCTTCCAGTCACCCACCGACGGGCTTACGCAAAAGACGCTCAAGTTCTACGCGGACCGTTACGACGACTGGGTGGGCGCATCGGCCCGGCCGGACATGATTGCTGCCCTATTCGTGTGGGACCGGGAGAGCAACCGGTTGTTGCTTCTTGATCCCGCCGATGGCCAATTTAAGCCTATGTCATGGCCGCCTGGACTGGCCGCGCTTCGCCGCAATCTGGAAAGCTCAGCCCACCTCACCGATTCCTCTTCTTTCATGAGGGGCCAGAGTTGGGTGCTGGACGAAGAGTCACATGCTCTTTTCCATCCTTTTTCTGAAGCGAATAGCTTGCAACCGGACGCTAATGCAGCGCCTTTGAAAGGAGGATTGATTGTAGAACTCGACATGAAGTTCATCTGGCGCACATTGCTGCCCGAACTGAATGCGCGCTATTTCCGCGGCCCGGGCGGATCTGACTATCGAGTTTCGGTAATCAGCGGAAATGCTCCACGAGAAGTCTTTTACGAATCGGCGCCAGAGCCCTCGGCCAACCTTGTGGTCACGGGAGATGTGGTTGAGAATTTTATCGGCGGGACCGGAAGCGATTTCGCCGCGCAACCGGCGGCTCGAGAACTGGCGGAGGATAAAAAGACAGCGAGACTCGAAGGCAACCAGGGTTCAAGCGCCACCCTCGACCCCGCTCTACATCCTGCGCGGAGATACCTGCCCCTGATCTCTATTATTGACAGCGGCAGCGCCTGGCGGCTGGTGGTGCGCCACCGATCGGGGTCTGTAGAAGCTGCTGTAGATAGCCTCCGCCGCAGAAACCTCACTGTGAGTTTCAGCGTATTGCTTTTACTCGCGGCAAGCATGGCCCTGATTGTCGTCTCCGCACAGCGCGCCCATCGCTTTGCAACGCTACAAATGGATTTCGTGGCAGGTGTCTCGCACGAGCTGCGCACCCCGCTCGCCGTCATTTGCTCAGCTGCCGAGAATCTGGCAGACGGCGTGGTGGCGGTGCCGGAGCAGGTGAAGAATTACGGCGGACTTATCCGGGACGAAGGCCGCCGGCTGTCAGAAATGGTGGGGCAGGTGCTGGGTTTTGCCGCTGGCCAAGCGGGCCAGAGAGTGTACCATCAGCAACCCGTGGATATGGTTGAAGTGGCTGAATCAACACTTGCTAGTATTCTGCCTGCGCTCGAATCCGCCCAAGTGGTGGTCGAGAAGCATTTTGAGCGCGGCATTCCCCCCGTTTTGGGGGACCCTTCGGCATTAGGCCGATGTCTTCAGAATCTAATCTCAAACGCGATTAAATATGGCGGCGAGGACCACTGGATCGGGTTTAGAGCAGAAACCGCGCGGACCCGGCACGGCGACGAGGTATCGGTTATTGTGGAAGACCACGGCCGTGGGATCGATTCGGCGGATTTGCCTCATATCTTCGAACCTTTCTATCGCGGCAAAAACGGCGGGGCCGCTCACATTCATGGCACTGGCCTCGGCTTAAGCCTTGCTAAAGACATGGCCGAAGCCATGGGAGGGAGGCTCAGCGTCAAAACGACACCAGACAAAGGAAGCCAGTTCAGCCTACACCTCCCTGCCCTAGCGGTTGCGAAGCGCGAGACGCCGCAAATGGTGTCGTGATTTTGCAGCAACGCTCTCTCCCAAAGAATTGTAGCAGCAAGGCTACGCCGCCAATTGTCATCCTGATTGCCGGAATAGCGCATCTTTGCAGGAACCAACAATCAGCGATATACCAATGAATAAGAAAATTCTCCTCGTTGAAGATGAACCGGGACTCGTCCTCACGCTGAGCGACCGCCTTTGCAAGGAAAGCTATGCAGTGGATCATGCAAAGGACGGCGAGCGCGGGCTGGAAATGGCTTTAGGAGGCGCGTTCGACCTGATTATCCTCGATGTGATGCTGCCCCGGAAAACCGGCCTCGATGTGTGCCGCGATCTTCGCCAGCAAGGCATGAGCACGCCCATTCTCATGCTCACTGCCCGCGCGCAAGTGATGGATAAAGTCCTTGGACTCAAGCTCGGCGCCGACGATTATCTGGCAAAGCCTTTTGACATGCTGGAGCTCCTGGCGCGCGTCGAGGCCCTTCTTCGCCGCCCCTCATCCACTACCGGAAACTCTACTTATCCGACGTATCAAAATGGCCTTCTTCGCGTGGATTTCCGTTCGGTCACCGTTTGGCGCGATGGCGAGAAAGTTGCGCTTTCGGCGCGGGAATTTCAACTGTTGCAGTACTTGATCGAACACCGTGGTGAAACCGTGTCGCGCGAAGAACTGCTGAAGGATGTTTGGGGTTACGATGCCACTCCCAACACCCGCACGGTGGACGTACACGTGGCTTGGCTGCGCCAGAAAATTGAAGACGACCCAAAGCATCCCCAGTTTATCCACACGGTTCCGGGTTTTGGGTATCGATTCGCCGGGTAACAGCCTTGCGCTGTGAATTCCGTCCATGCTTCCAACCTCGCATGTTAAGACCGTGTAAAGAACGTTTTACCCCGATTTAACGGCCATTCTGAGCACACTTCTGTCAAACTGTCGATATCTCCCTAGTGCATGAGCCCCGGAGATAAGTGCAAACCATTGCCACTTCTCTCCGGGGTTTCTTCAGGAGGTATGAGACTTTTTGCGGGATCAAAAATGGAAGCTTTTGCTGGCCCTCATCTTTTTCTGCATTCTGCCCGCCCGCCAACTGCTGGCTGCACAAACGGGAACCGCAAAGACGTTTACCGTGCAGGAAGCCATCAACTTCGCGCTGCAAAACTACCCTGCCGTGCGCGCGGCGATTGAAAGCTATAACGCCGCGCAGTCGGGAATTGCCGTCGCCAGGACTAACTACCTGCCTCGTATTGATGCTGTCTGGCAAGGCAACCGCGGCACGCGCAACAGCGTGCTGGGCGTGCTTCTGCCACAATTCCCTAACGTTCTGACGGGCACGCAAGGCACCGTTCTCCCTCCATCCGACAAGTCCTTCTGGGCAAGCGGCGGCGGGGCGCTGTTTTCCTGGGAGCCTTTTGATTTCGGCTACCGCCGCTCCGAAGTAAAGTCGGCGCAATCCACCGCTACACGGACGGCTGCTCAGGTAACGCTCACCCGGCTTGGCGTAGCCACGGCCGTGGCAGACGCCGCGCTCGCGGTATTGGCCGATCAGCAGCGCGTGCAGGCTTCTCAGGCTGATGTGGACCGAAGAACTGTATTTGCGAAATCGGTTCACGCCCTGGTTGATGCGCGCCTTCGCCCTGGGGCAGACGCTTCGCGCGCGGATGCGGAGCTGGCAGCGGCCAGAACCCAGCTCATTCTCGCTCAAGAGGCGCTCGAAGTCGCCAGCGGCCAATTGGCCACCGTGCTCGGCATCTCCGGAACCCATGTTGAGATCGAAACCGGACCATTCCTTCAAGTCCCGCCGGAGAATCTCTGGCAAGGAACGCCTGTAACCAACCATCCTGCCGCCGTGGTTGAGCAGAGGAGAATTCAAGAGGAGCAATCGCGGATCAGCGTCTTGAACCATGCCTATTATCCCCACTTCACTCTGGAAGCCCTGACCTCGGCGCGGGGCAGTGGAGAGAACTCGAAGGGCAATGTAGCGCCGGGATTCAACGGGCTCGGCGCGGATGTGCACAACTGGTCGGCGGGCCTGACCGTGTCACTTCCCGTATTTGATTTCATCTCCATCCACGAACGCAGAAAAGTGGAGCTCGCTAACCAGCGCCGCGAGCAGGCGCTTTACGATTTGACGGTGCAAAACCTTTCCGGCCAGTTGGAACAGGCGCGCGCCACGCTCGATGGCGCGCGCCGCGTAGCCCAAAATACTCCCATCGAATTGCAGGCTTCGCGCGATAGCGAGGCTCAGGCGCGCGCCCGCTTTCAGGCAGGCGTGGGAACTATCGTCGACGTTGCCGAAGCGCAGCGCCTGCTCGTGCAAGCCGAAATTGACGACTCACTGGCCCGCCTCTCGATTTGGCGCGCGCTGACGGACCTTGCCGCCGCGCAGGGCGACATTCAGCCTCTTCTCAATCTTGCGAGCAGCGTTCAGACAGGAGCGCCCTGACCGATGTGGCTCGTACACGCAGCTTTGCGGCGCCCAATTACGGTGATCGTCACGATCATCGCCATTGCGTTGTGCTCGATTCTCGCGCTCACGCGGATGCCCATCGACATTTTCCCCAACCTCAACCTTCCCGTGATTTACGTGGCGCAACCCTACGGCGGGATGAGCCCCAGCCAGATGGAGGGATATCTCACCTACTACTACGAATATAACTTCCTCTACATCGCGGGCCTTGAGAGCGTGGAATCGAAATCGGTTGAGAACTTTGCCTTGCTCAAGCTTTCCTTCCTGCCGGGCACGGACATGAACCAAGCCTTGTCGCAGACCATCGCCTACATCGAGCGCGCCCACGCTTATATGCCCGCTGGCACCGTCCCTCCGTTCGTCCTGCGTTTCGACGCGGGCAGCGTGCCCGTGGGTTATCTCGTTTTTTCGAGCAAAACGCACAGCGTTGACGAGCTTCAGGACTTGGCGCTCAACCGCGTCCGCCCGCTTTTCACCACCTTGCCCGGCGTGTCTTCTCCCGCGACGTTCGGAGGCAGCTCGCGCACGATTGTGATTCATGTGAACCGGGACAAACTGAACAGCTACCGCATGTCCACAGGCGAAGTGGTGAAGGCGCTGCTTTCCGGGAACGTCATTGCTCCCGCGGGCGACGTGCGCACCGGCAATCTCGACCGGATCACGCCCATGAATTCGGTGGTTTCCAATATCAACGCCCTTGCCGATTTGCCCATTCGCACAGGCGCAGGCCCCGCCGTATTCATGCGCGACATTGGCTGGGTCGAAGACGGCAGCGACATTACGCTGGGATACGCCCTGGTCAACGGGCGCAGAACTGTCTATCTGCCTGTGACCAAGCGCGCGGACGCCTCCACCCTGGACGTCGTGAACGAAGTCAAGAACAGCATGGAGCAGTTTAAGAACGTGCTTCCTTCCGACATTCAGGTGAGCTATGAATTCGATCAGTCCGGCCGGGTGAGAAATTCGCTGGCTTCGCTGATCCGCGAGGGCCTCATCGGAGCGTTTCTAACCGGCCTCATGGTGTTTCTGTTTCTCCGCGAATGGCGCAGCTCTTTCATCGTGGTTGCGTCTATCCCGTTCGCGCTGCTCACCGCCGTGGTGTTTCTATGGTTCACCAATCAGACGGTCAACATCATGACGCTCGGAGGTCTCGCGCTCGCCGTCGGCATCCTTGTGGATGAAGCTACGGTTGAAATTGAGAACATCCATCGAAACCTGCAAGAAACCAATTGGGTGCCGCAGGCTGTGTTGAGCGCCACCCAGCAAACGATCTTGCCCCGCTTCCTGTCAATGCTTTCAATCCTTGCGGTTTTCGTGCCTTCCTTCCTAATGGTCGGCGTCACGCGCGCGCTCTTCGTGCCCTTATCTCTCGCGGTCGGTTTCGCTATGATCGCCTCCTATGTGCTTTCTAGCACGTTTGTGCCGGTGCTCTACATCTGGTTCAACAAGCGAATGCACCGCAGCGAAGAAGAAAGCTCAGGGCGCTCGAAGTTTGACCATTTCCGCGACCGCTATTATGGGCAATTCATCGAGAAGCTCCTAAAAGGCCGGGGTTTGATTGTGGGCGCGTATTTGGCGGTCGCGCTCATCATCATTGCGCTGCTTGGACCAAAGCTCGGCCGCGAAATTTTCCCCCATATTCCCGAAACTCAGTTTCAACTTCGCCTGCGGGCGCCCGCCGGGACGCGCATCGAAGTGACGGAACAGATTGCGCTGAAAGCCCTTGACGAGGTGAAGAGGCTCGCGGGCGCGGGCAATGTGGATATCAGCATCGGCTATGTCGGCACCTACGCTCCGAGCTATCCCATCAATCTCATCTATCTCTGGACCAGCGGCCCGCAAGAAGCGGTGCTGCGCATACAACTCAAGCAGAGCGCCCACATTCGCATCACGCCACTCGAGGAGCAATTGCGGGGAGTTCTGGCGCGCGATCTCCCTGACGTCGCGTTTACGTTTGAGTCGGGCGACATTGTAAGCCAGATTATGGACTTCGGCTCGCCTACGCCCATTGAAGTGGCCATTCACGGCTTCAATATGGCCGCGAACCACGCCTACGCGGAAAAGGTCCGCGCTGAAATGGCGAAAATGGAACACTTCCGCGACCTGCATTACGGCCAGCCGCTGGACTATCCAAGCCTGAATGTGGATATTGACCGCGTGCGGACGGGCCAGCTCGGCCTGACCGTGGAGCAGGTCGCGCGCTCGCTCGAAACTGCCACATGGTCCAGCCGTTTCGTCTCGCGCAACTTCTGGCAGGATCCGCAAACCGGAATCGGCTATCAGGTGCAAGTGGAAGTCCCGCAAGACGAGATGAAATCGATCGATGACGTTGCCGACATTCCTCTGATGCAGGGAGGACCGTCAAACCATCCGAACTTGGGGGACGTGGCCCATCTTTCCTACGGCTCTGTGCCCGGAGAATTTGACCGCTATGACATGGAGCGCATGATTTCGCTTACCGCAAACGTCGAGGGTGAAGACCTTGGCCGCGCCGCGCGCCATGTGGATGAGGCCATTCAACGCGCCGGGGCGCCGCCGCACGGCGTCAGCGTGCACGTGCGCGGGCAGATTGCGCCGATGCGCCAGACGTTCCACTATCTTGGCCTGGGCTTGCTCTTCGCAGTTCTCGCCATCTTCTTGCTGCTCGCGGCAAACTTTCAGTCGATGCGCCTGGCCTTCGTCACTATCTCAACCACCCCCGCCGTCATCTGCGGGGTTATCATCATGCTGCTTTTGACTGGAACAACGCTGAACCTGCAATCGTTCATGGGAGCCATCATGGCGCTGGGAGTCTCAGTGGCCAATTCCATTCTGCTGGTGACCTTTGCCGAAGACCACCGCCGCCACGGCGAAGGCTCATCCATGGAAGCGGCTATTTACGGCGGTAAGACGCGCTTGCGGCCTATTCTGATGACCAGCTTGGCTATGATTGCCGGCATGGTCCCAATGGCTCTGGCGCTCGGCGAAGGCGGCCATCAGACAGCGCCCTTGGGTCGCGCCGTGATCGGAGGATTAGCCGCCTCCACTGTGGCCACCCTTCTGATTCTGCCGGCCATCTTCTCGATGGCGCAGGATGGAGCTACGACGAAGTCCGCATCCTTGGACGCTTCGGATGCCGCGAGCTCTTATGCAAATCCGGCGTAGGACGCCTGAGATCTATCGGACAACAGGTGTTGTAGCGACCTCCGAACCCTGCCAGAGGCCGCCGCTACAGCATCCGCGCAAGAGGAGACGTCATGAAACACCTTAATCCCTATCGAGCAAGACTTGAAGGCATGGCCGCAATCGCCGCCGTTCTGGCAATGCTTGCGCTCGCGCTTGTGAACACTGGATGCGGGCAGAACAGCAAGGCTTCCGCCGCGCCCAGTCCGGCGAATTCGAACCCGGTTCCAGCAGTTGATACGGTCCGTGTTGTGTCGCAGCGTCTCCACATGACG
>DASZAE010000422.1:0-6625 GCA_035945515.1 Terriglobia bacterium | reverse complement strand
ATGGCTGTAAAGATCAGGATATTCGCCGCCATGATAATCATGGCGAGCATGGCCATCTTCACTTCCTTTTGCTCAATCTTCTTGCGAACGTATTCGGGCGTCCTTCCTACCATCAGGCCCGCAATAAAGACGCCGACGATGGCGAAGAGCAAGATTCCGTAAAGCCCGGCGCCGACGCCTCCAAACACCACTTCGCCAAGCTGAATATTGAAGAGCGGCACCAGCCCGCCGATAGGGGTATAGCTATCGTGCATACTGTTGACTGCTCCGCAACTAGCGTCCGTGGTGATGGTGGCGAAAAGGGAGGAGGTTGCAATCCCAAAACGGTCTTCTTTGCCTTCCATGTTGCCGCCCGGCTGCCGCGCCGTGGCGCGAGTCTCTACGCCAAGCTCGGCCAGGATCGGATTACCGTGCTGTTCGGCCCCATAGGCCACAAAAACACCGGCCAGAAACAGAATGCTCATGGCGGCAAAAAGCGCCCAGCCTTGCCGCGTGTCTCCTACCATCCGGCCAAATGTGTAGGTGAGGCCCGCCGGGATGATAAAGATCATCAGCATTTCAATGAAATTTGAAAACGGCGTAGGATTCTCAAAAGGATGCGCGGAGTTGGCATTAAAAAAGCCGCCTCCGTTGGTGCCAACCATCTTGATTGCTTCCTGGGAAGCCACAGGCCCTTGCGGAATTGTCTGTGTAACGCCTTCAACGGTGGTGACTTTGGTGTACGACTTAAAGTTCTGAATCACGCCTTGCGAGCCAAGGATCAACGCGCCCACAAACGCCAGAGGCAGAAAGACGTAAACCACGCCGCGCGTAAGGTCCACCCAGAAATTGCCTACGCTTTTCGCCTGACGACGGGCAAATCCGCGCACCAGCGCAATAGCCACCGCAACCCCTGCCGCTGCGGAGGCAAAGTTCTGCACAGCGAGCGCCGCCATTTGCACCAAATAACTGAGTGTGCTTTCCCCTGCATAAGCCTGCCAATTGGTATTGCTCAGGAAGCTGACAGCGGTATTGAAGGCGAGATCGGGGGTAACAAGAGTCGCCCCCTGCGGAGCGTGGCGTGTGCCAAAACCCATCGGGTTGAAGGGCAGAACGCCTTGAAGCCGCTGCATCGCGTAGACGAAAAGAAAGCTGACCAGGCTGAAGGCAATCAGCGATGCGGCGTACTGCGTCCACCGCTGCTCGGCGTCTTCCCGCACGCCGCAGAGGCGGTAAATCAGCCGCTCAAGCGGGCGAAGGACCGGGTGCAGGAAAGTCCGTTCTCCCTCGAAAACCTTGGCCATGAAAGCGCCAAGCGGTTTCGTGAGCGCAAGAATCACGAGGAAGTAAACCGCAATGTTTAGGAGCCCCATTGATGTCATGGCTTAGAAGTGCTCCGGGTGTAAGAGCGCATAGACCAGATAGATGAATAACCCCAGCGCCACAATTCCTGCGACGATTGTCATAAAACACCTCACGGCCAAGATTGCTGGCCGATCATTGATCGGGAGTGCGCAACCCTGCTTGTGTCGTTAGGCGCGGCCGGGAGTTTCCGGTCCGCCGGGCTGTCACATGCGGTCGCACGCTTTGGTGAATGCCCAGCAAATCACGAAAAAGGCAAAAATGATTCCGACGTAAAGCGCGTCAAGCAAAGTCACGTCTCCCAGATTCCACAGTGGCCGCGATGCTGATCATCTGCGTTCGATCACATCATCGAGGCTTCTGAGAGCGTACCCCGAAGGACATAAAAAAGTCATAAAGAAGCTGTAAGGATTTTCTAATTGCCGTAGGGATAAAGCACAACAGGCGAGAGGCAAGCAGATGAGCATCCGGCCTTCAGCGATGCTCACGTTAAACCCTCTATTTGTTATTGAAAGCTGTTTACTTTCCTCTTGTACTCGTCACTCGTCACTTGCCTCTTCGGGCACGTGGAAGCGATAGCCCACCCAGGGCTCAGTCAGAAGGTAACGGGGTTTTGAGGGCTGCGGCTCAATCTTACGGCGAAGCTGATTGATGAAGACGCGCAGGTACTCAACTTCATCGCCGTAATCGGGACCCCAGACGGCCTGTAGAAGCTCACGGTGGCTGATGACGCGGTTGGGCCGGGTGGCCATGAAGCGAAGCAAGTCGAATTCTTTCGGTGTCAGGCGCGCGGCGCGGCCTTGCACCTCCGCCTGGCGCGAATGGAAGTCAATCTGAACGCCATCAAGCGTGAGGCGCTGCGGGCCGGAGTCTGGAGCCGCGGTCATGCGCCGCAACGCTGCCCGGATTCGCGCCAGTAGTTCGGGCGTGCTGAAGGGCTTGGTGACGTAATCATCGGCGCCCGCGTCGAGCGCCTTCACCTTATCCTTCTCGGCCCCGCGCACCGTCAACATAATAATGGCAAGCTCGGAATCGGCACGGCTCTCGCGGATGGCGCGGCAGGCAGCGATGCCGTCAACGCCGGGAAGGTTCATATCGAGGAGCACCAGATCAAACGGAGTGCTGCGAAGAGTCTCAATGGCCTCCTCGCCGCTGCGGACGTCACTCACTTCGTAGCCGTTCGCCGTAAGCGCCGTGCGCATCACGCGCCGAATTTGCGGCTCATCGTCCACCACCAGGATGCGCCCCGCGCTCAAGCGAGTGTCTCCTGGCTCGCGGCGGGAATGGAAATAAAGAATTCCGAGCCTCGTCCTGGCTTGCTCTCCACCCAGATGCGGCCTGAATGCGCGTCCATGATCTTCCGCGCGATGGTCAAGCCCATGCCTGTCCCGTTCACCGGCTCACCCTCCGCCGGCGCGCGGTAAAATTTTTCAAAGATGCGCCGTTGTTGGTTTTCCGTAATACCCTGTCCGCTATCCGCCACGGAAATGATAGCGCCATGCTCAGCCGCCCTCGCGCTGACCACGATGGGCGACCCCGGCGGTGAATACTTGAGCGCGTTATCCATCAACTGACGGAGGGCAAGCGCGATCAGATCGGCATCGGCTGAGACCGGCGGCAACCCCGGCGCCACGCGCAATCGCACTTCCCTGCCCTCAATCGCCGGCTGCATCGAATCGAGGGCGGCGCGGATCAGGCTCGCGGCCGAATGGGGCCCCAGGGAAAGTTGCATCTTTCCGCCTTCAACGCGCGCCATCTGGATGGCTTCCGTTACCAGGCGCGATAGGCGGTCCGCTTCTTCATCAATTATGGAAACCAGCTCGCGCTGCTCAAGCAGCTTAGGAGCCGAGGAGGCAAGCAGGGCGCTCGCAGCCGCTTTGATGGAAGTGAGCGGCGTTTTGAATTCGTGCGCAATGGCATCGAGCAATGTTGATTTTAATTCCTGGCTCTGCCGGGCGGCTTCGGCTTCGTTGGCTGCTTCTTGGCCGCGGACGCGCTCAAGGCCAATCGCCACCACGTTTGAGAGCGCGTGCAGCGCGCCATCCGAGATCTCCCCGCCCCGCAGCGCCATGCTCCCAATTGGGCCGCCACCCAAACGAATTGCAGTGACGATGAGGCGCGCCGAACCGTCTTGGAGCAGAGTGCCGCGCACTGCCGCCTCGCGCAGCTTGTCCTCGATGCCCGGCATATCCTCAGGCCCCGCGCGAATCACTTCACCGCTCTCCCGGTCATAAAGAGCGAAGGCGGGCAACTCGAAAATCTGCGCAATCTGAAACGCCATCTGCTTCGCCACCGGACGCGCCGCGTCCATGAGAAGGATGGCACGGCTCAGCGCGTAAAGCCGCTCCATCTCGAGCTGCGGACGGGATTCCTCCGGCGCGCGCCGCGCGGGGCGCGCAGCAAATAGGCATACCGCGATGGCCGAGACCAGAAAAGCGATAAAACCCTCAAGAGACCGGGACGAGGTAATGCTGAAACTTCTGAATGGAAGCAGAAAAAAATAATCGAAGCAAAGCAGAGCTAAAAGCGAAGCGGCCAGGCTCTCGGCGAACCCCCATGACGCAGCGATGCCGGCAATCGCCGCCAGGTAAAAAAATCCCGCTGCCGTTGCGCCGATGGGAATAGGCCTGAAAAAGACCAGTGTGATGGCGCCGACGATTAAAAGCGGTCCGGTAAACCTCAAGAGGTCTCCCCAACGGCCCGATAATCTTAATTGGCCCAGTTGTCTTAATAGAAAACTGCGTTTTCGACCAAACGATGCAGGCATGAAACTGTCCCTTCGGATTACTCTACCACGCTCCCGCCGTCTTTGCTTCAGGCGCCCCATCACCGGACGGGATGTGAGAGAATCCTGTGTGGCCGCCGTTCCCGGCCCGGCTAGAAAATACATTCTTTTGGTCCTGAAGGTGCGCTTGTGAATAATCCGGGTGTCGAAATGGAATTACTCGCCAAAGCTCTGCGTCAGAAGCTCAAGGGCGAAGTGCGTTTTGATGCGGGTAGTCGCGCACTCTACGCGACCGACAGCTCTAACTACCGCCATGCGCCAATCGGGGTGGTCATTCCGCGCGATGTGGAGGACGTTATCGCTACGGTTGCGGTCTGCCGGGAATTCAACGCTCCGCTGCTCGCCCGTGGCGGCGGCACCAGCCTGGCAGGTCAATGCTGCAACCAGGCAGTGGTCCTTGATACCTCCAAGTATCTTTGCAATGTTTTGGAAATCGACCCCGATCACCGCATAGCTCGCGTCGAGCCCGGCGCGGTGCTTGACCGCCTCCGCGCCGCCGCTGCGCCTCACCAACTCACCTTCGCGCCCGACCCCTCCACTCACAGCCGCTGCACCTTGGGAGGCATGATTGGCAACAATTCCTGCGGCACGCACTCCCTGATGGGCGGGAATACGGTGGATAACGTAGAAGAACTTGACATCCTGACCTATGACGGCTTGCGCCTGACTGTAGGGCGCACATTGGACACGGAGTTAGCCGGAATCCTCCGCGAAGGCGGGCGGCGCGGCGAGATCTATGCGTCGCTCCTTCGACTGCGTGACCGCTATGCGGACCTCGTTCGGACGCGCTTCCCAAGAATTCCCCGGCGCGTCTCCGGCTACAATCTCGATCAACTCCTTCCCGAAAACGGCTTCCACGTGGCGCGGGCGCTCGTGGGCACAGAAGGCACTTGCGTGACGGTGCTTGGGGCTAAAGTCCGGCTCGTGCCCAGCCCCGCCGTGCGCGTTCTCGTGGCATTGGGTTTTAGCGGTCTGCCGGCTGCGGCGGATTCGGTAGAGTTGATTCTTCGCCACAAACCCATTGCTCTTGAAGGCATGGAGCGGCCCATGCTCAGCGCGTTTGAGCAAAAACCTGCATTGGGGGAGAAAGTCGCTCTTTTGCCGGAAGGTAATGGATTGCTGCTGGCTGAATTTGGCGGAGCGGCTCTCGATGGGGCGCGCCACGCCGCGCTCGAAACAATGGCGGAGCTTGAGCGTCTGGCCGTTCCGCCCAAAATGACACTGTTTGAGATGCCATCCGGCATGAAAAGCCTCTGGGAACTGCGCGAAGCCGCGCTGGGCGCGGCGTCGCGCGATGCGAGCGGGCAGGAATACTGGGGAGGGTGGGAAGACGCCGCTGTGCCGCCGGAAAGGCTGGGCGCCTACTTGCGTGAATTCTACCGATTGGTGGAGGCTCACGGCTACAAGGGTTTTCTCTACGGCCATTTCGGACAAGGCTGTATTCATGCGCGCTTCAACTTTAACTTCGGAACGCCGGAAGGCGTCCGTAGGTTCCGCTCCTTTGTGGAAGAAGCGGCGGACCTCGTGGTGCGTTTCGGCGGATCGCTTTCGGGCGAACATGGAGACGGCCAGGCGCGGGGCGAGCTTTATCCGAAAATGTTCGGACCGGAGCTGGTTCAAGCTTTCCGCGAGTTCAAGGCTATTTGGGATCCATTGGGCAAAATGAATCCGGGCAAAGTGGTCGATCCCTATCCGCTCGATGCGAACCTGCGCTTAGGACCCTCCTATCAGCCCTCGAAACCGAAGAGCCGTTTCGCATTCCCCAACGACCATGGCAGCTTCGAGCGCGCGGTTGGTCGCTGCGTGGGCATCGGAAAGTGCCGCCGGGAAGAGGGCGAAATCATGTGTCCCAGCTATCGCGTGACGCGCGAGGAGGAGCACTCGACGCGCGGTCGCGCGCGGCTGCTCTTTGAAATGCTCAACCGGGATATGCTCAAGGGCGGCTGGCGCGACCCGCATGTTTACCGGGCGCTCGATTTGTGTCTCGCCTGCAAAGGCTGCAAGTCCGAATGTCCCGTTAGCGTGGACATGGCGGCATACAAAGCAGAATTCCTTTCGCACTATTACCGCGGCCGTCTGCGGCCGCCCTCTGCTTACGCATTCGGCATGGTCTTTCGCTGGGCGCGGATGGCCTCGCATGTTCCGGGTTTAATTAACTCCCTGACGCAATCTCCACGCGCCGGTGAATGGTTGAAAAGAAGGGCGGGCATCTCCCCTGCTCGCGCTATTCCGCTCCTCGCGCGGCAAACTTTCAGGGCGTGGTTTCGCCAGCGCGCTCCGCAAAATGCAGGGTCGCCGCCCGTTCTCTTCTGGCCCGACACTTTCAATAACTACTTCTCTCCAGCGGTGGCCATCGCGGCAGTTGAGACGCTTGAAGCCGCGGGGTTCCGCGTGATCGTGCCGAAGCAATCGCTCTGTTGCGGACGTCCGCTTTACGATTACGGAATGCTGGGCCTTGCCCGCCGCAAGCTGCGGCAGACGCTCAAGGCGCTCGCGCCG
>DASZAE010000421.1:0-18008 GCA_035945515.1 Terriglobia bacterium | reverse complement strand
GGAAAATTGCCGGACCTTGGCCGCGGCTTGGGCAAAGGCATCCGCGAGTTTAAGGACGCGATCAAGGGCGGCCTCGGCGGAGAAGCCGACAAGCCGGTTGAGCAGAAAAAAGTTTAGCTTGCCAGGTTTTTCAATCCAATCGTTATGACGCCGGAAGCAGCCGTCTGCGGGTCCGGGAGGAGAAGTAATGGAAGGTCTGTTTTCACCGATCCATTTGATTTTTATTTTGGCAATTGTGCTGATTATTTTTGGACCCGGAAAGTTGCCCGACCTCGGCCGGGGCATGGGGAAGGGCATCCGCGAATTTAAGGAAGCCATCCGCGGGGACGCAAAGCCCGCCGCCCCCAAAGAGCCGGAACAGAAGAATACATAGCTGGGCGCGCCTGAGGGATGCCACCCTTGAATAAATCAACGGCGGAATCCTTCCGGCGGACAGGCCGCCCCCAGCCCGCTCATTGAGATAGGTGAGCGGAGTAAGATAATTAAGACTAATGACCGGCGCAGCAGGCCGTTATTGCGCTGCAAGATGCTCCCGGCCTTCGGAAGTTCGCAAAACCCCTTTCATCCATCCTATTCCTCGGTAGCTCAATGGTAGAGCATTCGGCTGTTAACCGAAGGGTTCCAGGTTCGAGTCCTGGCCGAGGAGCCATTCCTCGGCCAAAAGCGTGGGCGGTAGTTCAGAGGCCGCGCTGAAATGCGTGGCCGAGTATTCTAAGAACGGCTCTGATCGCGATAACAATACCCTGGAACTGGAAGTCGGGCTCGGAGACTGCCTGCCGCGCGCGATGGATCGTCTCGCCCGCATCATCGACGAAATCGCTTACTGACTGCTCCACACGCGCCAATCGAGAACGGAGATCGGCAATTCCCTCATTAACTGAACGGCCCATCTCTGCTGATTCGCGCATGGCCGTCTCCAGATATCCTAGCAGCCGGTAAGCTCTTGCGGACAGCTCGTAGAGATCGACGCCGCTTTCGCGAAGCTTGCGTTCGGCCTTCCACGCTTTGGAAAGCAGACCACGCAGCGACAGGAGCAGCGCCCCGAGGATAGCAACTTGAATCAGTACCAATAGAGAAATGGCCGCCGCCAGCCAGATCAACACAATGAGCAATCCGTGATCCATGAGACGGTCCTCCTTTCAGTGTGTTTTCCGTGACTTAAGAAACGCAACGAGATCATTCAGTTCCTTGGCGCTGAGGATGCCGCCGAAAGCGGGCATATTCGTTGCGCCATTCACGATGCGAATCGTAATCTCGTCGCCGGTGAGCCGGTCGCCGACCGTGGTAAGGTCCGGGCCTCGATGTCCGCCGTAGCCCGCGATGTTATGACAAGCCTCGCAACCCGCGGAATGGAACAGTTGCCCACCGCGGTAAACGGGGCCGCTCGACGCGCGGACGACAATGGCTGGCAGCGGCTGCGCCGTAAAATCCGGCGACCACGGCGCCTTTTTGCCCTGAATCCAGAGCGTGACAATCATCGTCCAGAAGAGGATCACAACGCCGATGGCCCACGGACGCCTCCATGCGCTCCGCTCCCCTTTATTCGCCAAGATCGGCAGCAGGACCAACAGCAGCCCGAAGCCCAGCGGCCCCAGCACCATCACATACGATTCGATCGAGTGAGGAAGCAGGGCGAGCAGCGCATAGTACCAGAGTAGATACCAGTCAGGCCGAGGCTCAGCTTTAAGAATGGTCGGGTCAGGAGGCCTGGAGAGGTGAGGCGCGCCAATAAACCAAGCTAGGATGACCAATACCGTGATCATGGCTACGCCAAACGTTACGTCCCGCCAAGCCGCGCTCGGCCAAAACGGATGGCCCTCCCGCTTCACCATTTTTTCGTACCACGCGCGGTATGTTCGGGTGTCAACGGGGCGGCCTGGCTTCGGGGGTTCGGAGATGCCGTTGCGTATGACCAGATAAAGGTGGACTCCGATGAAGCCGAAAATCAGCGCCGGAATGAAGAAGACGTGGAATGCGAAAAAGCGCGTGAGCGTTGCGCCCCCTACCTGATCGCCCGCGAGAACAAAATGGGCCAGCGCCTTGCCCACGAAGGGCACGCGCCCAGCCTGCTCGGCTGCGATATACACCGACCACACAGCGATCTGGTCCCAGCGCAATAGCTGTCCGGTGAATCCCATGGCCACTACAAGCACCAGCAGGACCGCTCCGGTAAGCCAGTTCAGCTCTCTCGGGTATTTGTAGGAACCCATCAGATAAGTCCGCGAGACGTGAATGCCGATCAGCAATATCATCGCGGAGGCGCCGAAATAGTGAAGACCGCGCAGCAGGTGACCCCATGCTGCCTGTTGGCTGATGAACTGCAGCGTGCTGTAGGCGCTCTCAGTGGAAGGCGTATAGACGCTGGCCAGCGCAATCCCCGTGACAACCTGAACGATGAACGCCGCCAGCGTCGCGCTGCCAAAGACGTACCACCAGCCAGTGCCGGGCGGCACCAGGTGGCCCGCGGTGCGCTTCCAAACTTCGGAGGCGCCCGTCCGGTCGTCGAAGAGTTCCCAGATGTATTTCAGAGCATCCATAAAAAGCAGAGATGAGAGACGAGAAAGCGCATATTTCCCTGGGCGAGATTTTAAGTGATGGGCGCCGGGCTGGTGAGAATCTCAACGTCCCCGTTGTAGACCCTTACCGGATATCGAGTCAGACCTCGCGGCGGCGGGCCGGCGGCGACGTTGCCGTTGGCGTAATAAATGCCGCCATGACAGGGGCACATAAAAAGTTGAGCGGTTGGCATCCAGCGCACGGGACAGCCGAGATGGCTGCAGTTGACGGAGAACGCCACGAATTCCTGATCGCCGGTACGACGCAGCCACGCCGCGGTTTTCCCCGTCAACCCCGCCCATTTGAGCGCCGCGACGTCTTCATACGTCACCTCGACCGTGTCGCCCACCTTGAATTTGTTCACCGGCCCGACGGAGCGCCACAGCCTTGGAGCCTCCTTAAATATGGGCGCCACCAGAAAGCCGATTATTGGAATGCCGACTATGAAAGCAGCCCAGCCGCACAGACCAAGGCTGATTCCACTCAGAAACGTGCGACGGAGCATCTCACCCGGCTCAGCCCGATGAGCGGGATTCTCTGTTTCATTGGATTGGGTATTCTCATCGCTCATGACGAAGGTCTCCGATCCAGGCGGCCAAGCCTATTACAAATAGCATCGCGCCGATCAACGAGATGATCGGGGTTGTCACAAGACCCCACAGGAGGCAAGCGATTCCCAAGGCCACGGTTGCCGGGGCGTAGGTTGGATGAGGTATTTTCCCGGGTCGCGGCCTGTGCCATCCCTCCGGGAGATGCGCCGGAACCGACGGGGCTATGGGGTGCTCTGGTACGGGTTCAGGCTCGACGGCGTCGCTCGCAGCTCGCGAGGCATCCGGCAAACTCTCCCGCTCCGCCGCTTCCCGGCCGGGGGCGGGCCCGTCACGTGGAGCACGAGGGCCCCCACTCCGAATGTTGCTCAGCAGGATGCGCCAGCCGCTCCGGCCGACGCCAGCGGCTAACGGAGATAGGACGATCCCCAGCGCCGCAATCCTGCCCAGGGACGGCTTTCGAGGCTGCTCTTGCGGTCCGCTGGCAGATGGCTGGTTTTCGGAGCGTTTGTCAGCCATGAGACATTTCTCCAACCTCATCCAACTCCGGGGTCTGGTACCAATGCGCCATGGTCAGCAGGATGAACGTCAGGTAAACTAGGCACGCCGGAATCCACATCAGGAGGCCGCCCCATTGCTGATCCACCGCCGGCGTCAAGCCCCACTGGTTGCGCAGCAGCGGCAGGATTCCGAGCGGGTCCGCGGGATGCAAGTAGGCGGGATAATCGCCCACGGGCGCAAATGTCAGCACAATCGCAAGCACCGTATGCGCGGAACAGGCGGCGAAGGTGTAGATCACCGCGGCGAGCGGCGGAAGGCGCAGTTTCTCGATTGGACTGATGATAGGCCACCAGAAAATCGTGGCGCCCGCGAGAAACGACAAATGCTCGAAAATGTGAACGCCTTGACTGGCGAGCGCCGCGTTATAGAGCGGCGGCCAGTGCCAAACCCACATCGTGCCAATGCCCGCCGTCCAGGCTAGGACCGGCTTGCTGAGCATGTTTTCGGCTTTGCGCATCCACGGAACCGTAAGCGCCCTTTGCGCCACGTTTTCTGGAATTCCCAGCAGCAGCAGCGGCGGCACGGCGAGTATCAGGAGCATGTGCTGGAGCATGTGGGCGCTGAAAAGATACGTGTCGCCCAGCGTATCGATAGGCGAGACCAGGGCCAAAAGCAGGACCACCACGCCACCCGCGTAGAACCAGGCAATGCGGCGAAACTGGAAGCGCACTGCCGCGCCGTAACCGAGAAGCAGGGCGGCGCACCCGATCACAATCGATGGTTCCCAGTCCCATGCCGAGGTCAGAATTTGCCAGGCTGTCATATTCCGTTTCCAAACAATAATGATGAGCTGAGTAGCGCGGACGTCCGTTTTCGAGGTCCGCGGCTTTTCATGAGCTGCGGCGAAATACCGCAGACCGCAAAGCCGGCGGCCGCGCTACAAAAACGCCCAAAGGTAAATGACCGAAAAAATGACCACCCAGACCCAATCGACGAAGTGCCAATAGAGAGTGACCGTTTCAACGGCTGAGGAGTGCGAAGTCTTGAAATCTCCAGCCAGCGTCAGTCCCAATAGAACGCAAAGAGCGATCAATCCCAGCAATACGTGAAAACCGTGAAAGCCGGTCAGGGTGAAGAACGTCGTCCCGAAGATGTTGCGGCTCATCGTAACGTTGTCGTGATACAGATGAAAGTATCCTTTACCCTGGTCGTATAGAAAGGCCGCGCCCAGCACAATGGTTACGATCAGCCAGTTGCGGAAACCATTGGGCCGGCCCTGGCGCAGGCTCTTCTCCGCCCGCCACATCGTAAAGCTGCTGGCCAGCAGTAAAACAGTGAAGATGCTTGTCTTCACCAGGTCCAGGCTGTTCGCCGCCGTCGGGCCTGTCTTTGTCACGCTGTGAAAATACACGTAAGCGATGATCAAGAAGACGAAGAAAGTGCCTTCCGAAATGATGAAGAGAATCATTGCCAGCTTGTTGTGATCGTACGCGGCGATCTGTTCGACGCTTTGGATGCTCTCAGTGCCCATGTTTCCAGTCCGGGTTTTCAGGGTGTTCGAGGTCCCAGATCGGCCGCCGGCTGCGCACCGGAGGGACCCGGTCAAAGTTGTGTTCGGGCGGCGGCGAGGTCGTAGCCCATTCCAGCGTCCAGGCGTTCCACGGATTATCTCCCGCAGGCTCGCCGCCGGAAACGCTGGTCCAGACGTTCCAAATGAAGATCGCCACCGCAATCCCCATCAGAAAGGCGCCCGTCGTCGAGATCATGTTCAGCAATCCCCAGTCCGGCAGATTGGGATACGTGAAGACGCGGCGGGTCATGCCCATGAGGCCCAGGAAGTGCTGCACCATGAACGTCATGTTGAAGCCCACCAGGATCAGCCAGAAGTGCCATTTGCCTAATCTCTCCGAAAGCATGTGGCCGCTCCATTTGGGGAACCAATAGTAAACGCCCGCAAACATCGCAAAAACCGTGCCGCCGAAGAGCACGTAATGAATATGAGCAACCAGGTAGTACGTGTCCGTCACTTGCCAGTCGATGGGGAATGCCGCGAACGAGACGCCGCTGAGACCTCCAATTGTGAACATGACGAGAAAGCCAACCGCAAAGAGCATGGAAGTGGTGAAACGGATCGTGCCCTGCCACATGGTGGCAATCCAGTTGAAGATCTTCACCCCGGTCGGCACGGCGATCAGCAGGCTGCCCGCCGCGAACATGGTGTCGACGCCGTGTCCAAGACCGACCGCGAACATATGGTGCGCCCAAACCAGAAAGCTCAACACTCCAATCGCCACAGTGGAAGCCGCGACAAATTCATATCCGTAAATGACCTTGCCAGAGAAAACCGGAATCACTTCGGAGATGACCCCGAAAGCGGGCAAGATCAGGATGTAAACTTCAGGGTGGCCAAAAGCCCAGAAAAAGTGTTGCCAAAGGATTGCCGACCCACCGGAAACCGGAATGAAAAAATGCGCGTGCAGCGTGCGGTCGATAAACAGCATTACCAGCGAGGCATTCAGCGCCGGGAAGGCCAGCAGTATGAGAATTTGGGTCACCAGCACCATCCACACAAATAGCGGCACCCTGCGGATGGTGAGTCCTGGCACGCGAAGGTGAATAATGGTCACCAGAAGGTTGATGGCCGCGAAGATGGATGCAATCCCGAGGATAATTAATCCCACGCAGTAGTAATCCACACCTTTGCTCAACGAATACGCCTTTTCGCTCAGCGGAGCGTAACTGAACCAGCCCGCCGCTGGAGCTCCTCCGGCGATGAAGCTGAAATAGAGCAGCAGCCCGCCAAACACGAGCAACCAGAGGCTTAGGGCGTTCACGCGCGGAAAGGCCACGTCACTGGCGCCGATCATTAAAGGCGCCAGATAATTGGCTGTTCCCACCAGGACAGGCATGGCGAAAAGAAAAATCATAGTCGTCCCGTGCATCGTAAAGACTTGGTTGAACGCGGTGGGCGAAAGAAATGTGCTGTTGGGTTGAGCCAGTTGAATGCGCATCAGGAGCGCCTCGATGCCGCCCAGGCAGAAGAAAACGAGGCTGGTGACAAGATACATGATGCCGATTTTCTTGTGATCGACCGTGGAGATCCAAGCAAGCGCGCCCGTAACTCGATCCCTCGGAAGTGTGAGACTTGGTGTGACCGGAATATAGGGCGCATCACTCATTTCAGCGTCTCAAGATAGGCAGCCAGATCATCCACCTGGTTTTCAGTTAGTTGAAAATTCGGCATGTTCGCTCCGGGTTTGATTGCCTGCGGATTTGCCAGCCACTTACGGAGGTTGGCGGAGGTATTTTTCAGGCGACCAGCCGCAAGCGTCTCGCGGCTTGCCACGTGCGTTAAGTCGGGGCCGATGTCCGCCTTGGCCGGCGTGCCGGCAACGCGATGGCAACTCGCGCAGGTGAGCTGCTTTTGAAAAAGTTTTTCGCCCTGGGCCGCCTCCTCTGCCCTTGGCTTGGCCGGAACCTCAAGCTGGTGCTGCTCCCACTGCGCAAACTGCGCCTGCGGCTGTGCAATCACCCGAATGCGCATCCAGGCATGTTCCGCCCCGCAATACTCCGCGCACCGGCCGAGATATGTTCCGGGCGTGTCGGCTTGGATCCAAAAGTCGTTTGGATGTCCAGGAATAGCATCCATCTTGCGCCCCAATTGTGGCACCCACCAGTCATGGATCACGTCCGCGGACTTGAGCTCCACGAGCAGCGGCTTGCCGGTAGGAATGTGTATCTCGTTCGCGGTGATAACGTGGGGCTCTGCATACTGCGCCTCCCACCACCATTGGTGAGCGGTGACTACCAGGAAAGGCGGATCGTCCGCCGCCGGGGCTGGGTCGGCGCGATGCATGGTTCTGAGGGTAATGACAAAAATGAAGATGACGAGCAGGATGGGCGCCACAGTCCAGCCAATCTCCACATTCTTCTTTCCGAAAAGCTGCGGAGGCTCGCCTTCTCCGGGCCGGCGACGGTATCGAAACGCGGCGTAAAACACCAGAAAGGTAACCAGCGCCAGGATCAAAATCATGATCACGCCGACGATGAGAAACAGATGGTTGATGGCGCCTGCCTGGGGAGAGTCGGGCGAAAACAGCCGTGTCGTGGGCATCGCAACGTTTTGCATGTGTCAGTCTGAACCCGGGGCCTTTTCGGTAGCTATCGTCACACGCAGTATCTGCGCTTGCCGTGCTCTGCCGGTCCTTCATAGCCCTGCGGCGCTAAACCTGAGCGCAGCATTCACAAGCGCAATGTGCGAAAAGGCTTGCGGAAAATTACCCAGAAGCCGCTTTTTCGTGAGCGTCGTACTCTTCCGACAAGAGGCCGATATCGTTCGCCAGCGCCAGAAGGCGCTCGAAGAGCTTTTGCGCCTCGTCGTGCTGGCCAATCATGGTCAGGTTCTCGACCAGCCAGAAGTTGCATGCGAGAAAGGCCCCTTGGTTGGCTTTGCGCGTTTCCGGTAGATTGCGCAGAACGAGGCCATCGTTATCAGATGTCGTTTAACGCCAGTTTCCGCAGTTATCCGGTTTCCGTGATCTTCCGGAGGAGATGCCGGGCGGCGGCGCGGGCTTCCGGGATCACCAAAGGAACCGTAGCGAACGTGGCGCCCGCGGCCAGGAGGCACCACAGGCAGAAAGCGCGATAGCGACTAGCTTGATCAAAGGTAAGCTTGGCCGAGAGAGCAGCGTCAACACCCGCCTTAGCGGCCCACGCGAGTGGTATCCAAGGCTGACGCCTGGCACGGTCCGGGGACCCCATAGAAGCCAAACCCAGCGTCACGGCATAGCTGCCAATGCCGAGAACGGCGTCGGGGATGGCTAAATACCGGTACGCCTGCGCGGAGCCGTTCACCTTGTCAGCGTCGAGACCCGGCAATGATGGCTCAGGCACGTGCTTCAGAATGCCCGTCTGATAGAGTGCAATGAGGCCCATGGATGCAATACTCACCAGTGAGAGGCCCACCCCTCCCCGCCGCCGCTTCATGTGTTCGTCGGTGCTTTCACGCATTTCATGGCCCAGGGCTTCCGCTGCATGCTCGCCTTTTTGAACAAGGCTCATCGCGACTTCTCCAGCAAGAACGTGGTAACGATGCCGGCAATAGCGGCGCTGGCCAAAACAAGCCACGACCGGTTCATGGTCGCCCAAAGCTGGCGGCTCGACGGGTGCGCCTTATCGTCAAAGATGCCATGTGCGCCTTGGTCTCCCTCCACGGGATCAAACAGGTTGTTGGGCCGGTTCGGGTCAACGGGCTGTTCTGTTTGCTGGCCGTCGTAACAGGTCTCCGCTAGATAGCGGTCCAGCAGGCCCGGCACGAATTTGTTGGCCTCGATTGCCTCCACGGTAGGTGATCCCACAAAAAGCTCCCGGCGTTTGTGGTGCGCCGCCCACACAATAGCTTCCGCCGCCACCTCTGGCTCGAAGATTGGCGGCACGGGCTGCGGATGGCGGGGCAAGCGCGTTTTGCACCAGTTGAATTGAGGCGTGTTCAGCGCCGGCATTTGCACCATCGTGATATGTACTTCGCTGCGATCGTGCAGCAGTTCGCAGCGTACTGAGTCCGTGAAGCCTCGAATCGCGTGCTTCGCGCCACAGTAGGGCGCCTGCAAAGGGATGGAACGATAAGCGAGCGCCGAGCCTACCTGTACGACACACCCGCGATTGCGCGGCAACATGCGTTTGAGCGCGGCCATGGTGCCGTAAACGGCGCCGAGGTAGGTCACCTCGGTGGCGCGCTTGAACTCTTCTGCGGTGATTTCCTTGAACGGCGAAAAAACGGTTGTCATCGCGTCATTCACCCAGATATCGATGGGCCCAAACTTCTCTTCTACGGCTTGCGCGGCCGCTTCCACTTGCTTCGGATCTGCGACGTCCGTAGGCAGCGGCAATGCCTTGCCGCCGGCAGCTTCAACGTCCCGGCGCGCGCCTTCAAGACCATCATGCCCGCGGGCAAGAAGGCCAATGTGCGCGCCTCGTCGCGCGAAGGCCTGCACCGTCGCGCGTCCGACACCAGCGGAAGCTCCAGTGACAACCACAATCTCGCTCTTATCCCCATCCGAGTTTGTCACTTGATTCATCCTCAACCTCCGTCCGGTCTCCGCAGGTTTCACGCATAAACCGCGGCATCCGTGATTGGCGCATAACCGGCGCTTGTGAAGTCAAGCCTGTCGCCGGGCGCCATAGACTCTGTATTGCTGCATGTCCGCTTCTTTGAGCGCCAGGCCAAAGCCAGGCCGTGACACATCCGGAGTCAAAAATCCCCGTGTCACCTCAAGAGCACCGTCAAACGCCATACTTTCGATTCGGGCGTGGTCGTAAAAGTATTCAACATTGATGGCGCGCTGAGCTCCACAGCAAGCATGAGCATGGATTGACGGCGCAGTATGCGCCGAGAGAGGCATCGAACAGCTCTCACACAGAGCGTCCGCTTGCAGAAACCCGGTGATGCCTGCGCATCGAGTGGCGTCGGCCTGAAGCACGTCGACCGCGCCTGCGCCCAGCATTCGGCGGAAATACCATGCGTCGTAACCATACTCACCCGCAGCGATGTCCATTCCCGCTGGCCCTTGATCGCGGATCAACCGCAATCCTTCAAGGTCATCGGACGAGACGGGTTCTTCAAACCAGGTGACGCCTGCTTCCCTAAAACGACGCGCCTGATCGAGAGCCTGTTTGCGGCTGTAAGCGCCGTTCGCATCGACGAAGAGCTGAACTTTTGCTCCAATCGCCTCACGCGCGGCGCGCACCCGATCAATATCGGTAACGGCATCGCGTCCTATTTTCATCTTGACCGCGAGAAAGCCGGCCTCCGCCCAGCCTCCCAACTGCTCTCGCAGTTTTGAATCCGAATAAGAGGTAAATCCGCCACTCCCATACGCCATGATTCTGGGCCGCACCATCCCGAGCAAACCTGCAACCGAAATGTTCAGAAGCTTGCCCTTCAAGTCCCAGAGCGCATTGTCCACGGCGGCAATCGCCATCGAGGCAATCCCGGGCCTGCCGAGATTGCGTATTGTCTTCACCATGTCTTGCCATGCGCCGCCAATGGCAAGCGCATCGCGGCCGGTCAGCTTGGGCGCAAGCAACTGATCAATCAGTTGCGCAGTGGCGATATCTGCGTAGCTGTACCCCATCCCCTTCTCACCGCCGGCAACAACTTCGACAAGAACCAATGAGGTCTTATCCCATTGAAGCGTGCCATCCGACTCCGGCGTCTCCGTCGGGACGGTGTAGACGGAAACGTCTAGGCGTTCGATCTTCGGGCTGGATTGCATAGTGCTCGTGAGTTACATCCGGGGCATTCCGTGACCCCAGGTATCTGGTGGCGATAAGTCGCGCCGCATTGGGGGCTTTTGCGCGCTTCGTTTTTGCGAGGTGAAGATTTCATTTCCTTCTCTGATCAGGTAATCGGCAATGCGCGCAGCCAGCGCCATGATGGTGAGTCCCGGGTTAGCGGAACCCTGAGTGGGCATGATACTGCCATCACCGATGAACAGATTCGGAATGTCATGGGTGCGTCCGAACTGGTCCACCACCGAGGTTTCCGGATCGTCACCCATGCGAGCCGCGCCCACCAAGTGTGCGTATCGCGCCTCCTGAACCACCTCCTCCGCGCCGGCAGCCCACATCACCTCCACGGTCTTTTTCTTGCCGTACTCGATCAGCTTCTTGTCGTTCTCCTGCAAGTTGAAAGTGGCCTTGGCGACAGGAATCCCGAGATGGTCCTTCTCCTGCGCCAATTGCACCCGATTCTCCGCATGAGGCAGGATTTCACCCAGAAATCCGAAGGCAGCCCAGTGGTTGTAGTCCATCATGACGCTCCGCAGCCCCCAGCCCCAGGCGCCCTTTGCCGTCATCATCTGCTTGGCGAATGCAATGGGTAGTGGACCCACCGTTTGGATCGCGAAGCCGCGCGCGAAACCCCGCTTCGGATCGGTCTCGTAGAATTCTTCGGTCAAAGCGTGCGCCGGAGGCGCTTTGTACATACGGACCAACTCCTCGAACCGGCCAAGCACAACGTTGCCCGCTTGCGCCATCAGATAACGGCCGACGGTATCGCTGGAATTTGCGAGTCCGTTTTCGAACCCAGGGCACGCCGAATTGAGCAGCAGGCGAGGCGTCTCAATCGAATAACCGGCGATGACGACCGCTCTAGCTCTTTGAAAGCGCTCTTGCCCCTCCGGGTTGAAGTAGGTGACTCCGGTTGCGCGGCGGTCTTTGCCGACGTGGACGCGCGATACCATGCAGTTGGGCCGGACCTCCGCTCCGTTTTTGATTGCATCCGGTACATGCGTGATCAGCGTGCTCGCCTTGGCGCCCACCTTGCAGCCCTGGATGCAAAAGCCGCGGTAAATGCAGTGCGGCCGGTCGGCGCGCGAGCCGTTCAAAATCGCGACGGGGCCGCCCGCAGATACTCCAATACCCAGCTTCGTGCAGCCTCGAATCAACGCATCGCCCACGCCGCCCATCGGGTGCGGCCCGTAGGGATAGCCGTGAGGATCGCCCCAGGGATAGTACGATGGACCCGACACAGGCAGCTCCAATTCCATGAGCTCGTAGTAAGGTTTCAGGTCCTCGTAAGCGATGGGCCAATCCACGCCCACGCCGTCCGTCGAATGGATGCGGAAATCGGACGGATGCAGACGGGGCGCGAACGACGCCCAGTGGATGGTGCCGCCTCCCACCCCTTTGCCGCTATTGTTCGCTCCAAATGCCAAGGGGTGCTGTCCTGCGGTGATCCGCAGGTCATTCCAATAGAGTTGATGAGATCCCTTCTCGTCGCTCACCCAGTCTCGCTCCGTGTCCCAGAACGGCCCTGCGTCGAAGCCAATCACATGAAATCCCGCGCGTGCGAGCCGCTGCAGGAGCACGCCGCCTCCCGCACCCACGCCCACGATGACGTAATCCACCTCTTCCCCTTCGGAGAAGCGCCGCATCGGCGCATCGAGCCGCTGTATGGGGCCGAGCATGTGCGGTTCGCCGCTTGGCGCCTGAAACGCTCCCAGGACCGGCGACTTCAATGCGTTCCTCCCTGGCCGGGCGAGCCAAGGTGCTCTGATTGCCCGGCCACCGGTTCGTATCCGTCCGAGACGGAGGTCTCCGGGGCTTCCCACTCATACCGCTTTTCCTCGGACTCCCAAGGCTCCGGCTCACCGCGCTCCAGGCGCATGTAAGCGCGCGGGTAAGCGGGGCCTCCGAAGCCGATTTCATCCCAGGCCCACGGGTGAGAGTAGTAGGCTTCGGCGCAGTCGGAAACCAGCAGCATCCAAAAACGGTGGACCGGCATTCGCTCCCAGATTTCGAGCGCAGCGGACGGTTTGCCGTCGTGCAGCGAGCGGAGGATTCCGTCCTGCTCTCTGGGGCCGATTTCCAAAAAACTGCGGCCGTGCCTCTGCTGCGCCATTTTCTCTATGGCTTGCAGCCCCAAACGGAACGCTTCGCGGTCGGGCGGCATTCCTTCATAACGGTAGCCATCGTGCGTGTTTTCGAAAAGCCGTTTATCGATTTGCGGAACGATCGGGATTTTGTGCTGCTCGTCGCGGTCGTCCTGGGGAAGGACGCGATCGCAAACCGCTTTCAACAAGCGAGCTTCTTCAGCGGTAAAAAAACGGATTTCGGGGACATGGTTGACGCGGTCCAGAATCACTTCGCGCGTCTTTGCGTCCCAGAACTTCTGCTGATTGAGCGTGCTGAAGCCCGTGTAGTATCCCGGCTGAGCCATTGGTCCGACCGGCTTTCCCGTTTTTGGATCGACCGGACGCGCGTCCACTTTGGCGGTCTGAGCGCTCATTTCCGTTTCTCTCGCCGAAGCAAGCTGGCCAACAGTCCAAGAAATCCGCTGGCCGCGAACAGCAAGGGCGCAAAGAGTGGGGGGCCATAGATGATGTTGTAAATCGGCTTTTTCAGGCCGCCTGGCCGCCGTAAAACACCGCGAGCATGGTATCCGAATCCCACGGCTCCATCGGCGATTGCCACTGCTGAAAGCGCGGGAAGCCAAGTATGAGCTACGCGGCTGCTCTTCACTGCTCCCACCCCGGCCGCCATTAGCATCGGCGCGACGATCACCGGCGTCCACTGCGCCTTATAACGGAAATTGTTTTTATAGTGCGAGTAGGCCGCTTCAAATCCGCTGAAGAATGCGGAAATGGTGGTCGCGATAGCCATCTGCTTTTGAAAGCGGCCTTCGCGCACATCCTGCGTCCAATCGATGGACTCGTGTTCGCCCGTAATGGCCTTCGCCCAGTGATGGGCGTGCGCGGGGCGAGGTAAACCCCGGCCGTTCCCGTCGTCAGCGCGGCGAAGGAACGAAGCAAGAAAGCCGAGATAGGCGCTCACGCCGAATAGCAGCGGAGCGAAGACAGGTGGACCCATAACCATGTTGACGATGGGTAGCCGCCACCCGCCGGGTTTACGCTGAATGCCTCGAACATGAAAATAGAAGCCCACCACGCTGTCGCCAAGCGTAAGAACGGAAATCGCCGGCAGAACCGTTCGCGCCGCGCGGCGGCTAAAGAAGCCAGCGGCGCCGCCCGCCACGAGCGCGCCGCTCAGAACCACGGGAGTGTACATGACCCTGCGGCTGTAGCTGCCCCGGTAATGTTCGTAAGCCACCTCAAGGCCGCTCAGCGCGCTGGCGAGAGCGGCGATGAGCGAGAGCCAACGCTGGAAGCGTCCTTCCCGGATGTCCAGATCGGCAGCTCTGACCGTGGCAAGTTCTTCTCGACTTGACTTTTCCATTGGGATCCTTCCTGGCTGCGCCTGGACGGGATGCTTTTGAACTTTCAGTGCTTCCGCGCCGTGCAAAAACTGGAAAAGCTATTTGCCGTCTGACTGCACGCGCAGATTGTCCGTTACGGAGAACACACCAGAGACGCTCTTGGCGTGGATGTTGGCGACGTCCTTGTCTGAATTACTGTCCACGACACCCTCCAGGATCACATGGCCGCTGTTAACGATGATATGGATCGGCCCGATGGCCTGAATGGCGTATTTTTCAAATCCTGGATACCGGTAGATGGCGCGGTATTCAGCGAGCCGGATGCGGTCGTCCATTGTCGAGGGTGGCAGCACCTTGATGTTGTTCGTGACTTTTTGCACGCCCTCGATTCCTTTCACCACGTTACCCGCTGCCGACTTGAGAGAAGGCCGGACCGCATATCCGTCGAGTTCGACGTCGTAGCCGGAAATGCGGTACGTGAACCAATCAAACATGCTGTAGTAGGGCAGGGTCACCAGTTGGCGACGGATCGCACGTTCGAGACGAGATTCCGCCCGCTCAGGAACTGGCCGCTGCGCCCCACTCGACTGCGCGCCGGCTCCCAGCACTATTGGCTGCAACACGGCCAGTGAAAAAGCACAAATTAAAAAGATCCGGCCTATGTGACGGCTACTCATCCTAACCTCCTTCCAAAATCGGAGCCCTGACGAGTTATGCTCCGGGCCCGGAGTTGCTCACCTTAGATGACTTCCCGAACCTTATCTTCGAGAACGGTTTTGATGATCTTCCAGCGGTCCTTTTCCCCTTTTCCGAGGGCTTCGGCGAAGAGAAGCGCCTGTTCAGCGGAGACGTTCCCCGGCAGCGGCGGCTCATTCGGATCGACGATGGCCTGGACCACCGCGGGCCCCGGATGGGCAAGAGCCTGCCGCAATGTGCTCTCCGCGTCCTTGGGGTCTTCAATCGTAAAGCCGGCTGCCCCGCAGCACCTCGCATAACCTGCAAAATCGATGGGCTGCAATTCGACACCAAATTGGGGATTGCCCTCCTGAGCCATCTGCTCCCATTTAATCTGACCTAGAACGTTGTTTTTGATGACGATGACCTTGACAGGAAGCTTGTATTTCACCAGCGTCGCAATCTCACCCATCAGCATGGTCAGACCGCCGTCGCCGACCACACAGACCACTTGCCGGCCGGGATAGGCCACTGCCGCTCCAATGCTGTAGGGCACGCCGTTTGCCATCGTTGCAAGCGAACCCGAGAGCGAGAACTGCATTTGATCCCGCATCTCGATATATCGGGCAGTCCAGGTTGCGATCGTCCCGCTGTCAGAAGAAACGATGGCGTCCGGATCGAGCAACTTACTGAGATGGTATGTGACGACCTGCGGCTTCATGGGAAGATCGGTCCGAGTGCCGCGTTCCTCCATGAGCTTATTCCATGCGGTCATGCGCTTCTGCGCCTTTTCGAGAAAGCTTTTATGCTTTTTGGGCTTGACGAGCGGCGCCAGGGCTTGCAGTACGCTCTTGCAGTCGCCGACAAGAGCCACGTCGACTGGATGCCGCAAGCCAATTCGCGTCGGATCGAGATCGATTTGGATGGTTTTCGCCTGTCCAGGTTTCGGCAGGAACTCCATGTAGGGGAAGCTGCTGCCCGCGAGGATGAAGGTGTCGCACTCCTCCAAAGCGTCCTGGGAAGGCGCCGTGCCGAGCAGCCCGATGCCTCCGGTGGTGTAGGGATTGCGATCCGGGAGAACCGCCTTACCCAGCAAGGCTTTAATAACCGGCGCTGCCGCCGCCTTGGCAAGATCCAGCACTTCTTCGCGGGCGTGAAGGCAACCGCGGCCTACCAGCATCGCCACCTTATCGCCCTTATTGATGAGGTCCGCCGCTTCCTTCAGAAGGCGCTCGGAGGGGACAGGATGTGGCGGAGCAAAAAGATCGGCGCTGTGCGCGGCAACATTCGCAGGGGACCGTTCCTTTTCAGACTTCGTCCACTCTTGAACATCCTTGGGTATGGTGATATGAGAAACAGTTCGCCGGGTCAAAGCGGTCTTAATGGCTTCATCGACTACATTGACGACGTGGGCTGGCCCAGCCACCCGCTGGTTGTACTCGGCCACGTCCATAAACAATTTGTCGAGGTCGACATCCTGCTGATAATGCGTGCCGATTAAATCGTGGAACGTATGGCCCGTGATGGCCAAGACGGGCTGCCCGTCACATTTCGCGTCGTAGAGACCGTTGAGCAGGTGAATGCCTCCAGGGCCGGACGTGGCAAGACAAACTCCCAAGCGGCCTGTGTACTTGGCATAGCCGCAAGCGGCAAAAGCCGCCGCCTCTTCGTGCCGCACCTGGATGAATCTCAGTTTGTCCTGGTGCGTCCGCAGCGCTTCAAAAATGCCGTTGATGCCATCTCCGGGAAAACCAAAAATAACGTCTGTTCCCCACTCGATGAGCCGCTCTATGAGCTGGTCTGCGACGGTCACGGTTTTGGACATGGCTCTCCTTCTCGGATTGGAACCTCAATGGAACGTGCCGTGGTGAGCGTAGACTCCCACGAAACGCGGGGGGCGGTTCTGGACGAGAATCTCAAGAAGTGAAAACTCGCGGCTGCTTCGTGAATGCTAACCATGATCCTGGCCCGCTACTTCAGCCGAAAGCGCGCTTTTTGTAGGGCGATCCTTCACAGTTTTGCTTTTGCAATGGAGTTCGCCCACGCCTTGAGTAGCAAGAATGGCAGCGTATGAATTCTCGGACAATAAGGCGAAATCTGTAATTCCCTGCGGTTTTTAATCTAGAATCGTATCTTGTCTCAAGGCCTGCGACTTGGATTAGTAATTTCGACAAACCAAAGGGAGGCTCCCGGTCATGGTTTACCGCGACGGCGCAAAGGTGAAACAACGGACAGCGTGGTAAGGCAAGTGAGATGGCGAGCGAGATAAAAGCTGCGGCCTCTGGCCCCCGGAAAGTGGCGCGGCAGCAGGCGGGGAAACGAAGCGAAGGCATCAGCCCCGATTTTGCGATTCAATCATGCGAGACGGTCGAGCGGAATGGGCGTGGTGGTTGGCCGCGAAACGAGTACAAATCGATACAATTTGAGTGTTCCGAATTCGCGTGTAATACTCCGCCATCGCGCCAGGATATCCGTAGGCAAGCGTAATTATCAAAGATGTTCGGATATAAGTGCGCAGAGGGTGGGGGGAAGAAGGCTATTCCCGCTTGTGGCCATTGCGAGCCAGCTTATCAACGGTATCAATGAGGGCGTTCAGCTTATAGTCCGTGGCGGACTGAGCCTCTCTCAGTTCCTTGATGCTGGCGTGGGTTTCTTCCGTCGCGTGCGCCAGTGAAAGGGATACGTCTACAAGCTGTCCAATGCGCGCGGTATTCGTTTCCAGGGCGGCATTGATTCTGGCAAATGTCTCGTCGTGCTGCTTCATGGTTTCTTCGTGCTTCTGGAGCCATACCTCGTGCTTGGCTTCCATGTCCAGAATAAATCGCATGGTGTTTTCGATGTCCATGTCAGTAAGTATATCCCAATGCGGGTGGAGCGTCGCCCGAAAGGCGCTACCACTCGTCACTATACGCGACGCCATAAGTCGGCGGCGCCTGATTCTGTAGCGGCGGCCTCTGGCCGCCGGTCTTTACTATTAAAATACGGCGGCCAGAGGCCGCCGCGACAGCCTA
>DASZAE010000420.1:0-5269 GCA_035945515.1 Terriglobia bacterium | reverse complement strand
CTGGAAAGCAGGCTGGCAGGTGGTGTTCTATCCGGGGGCGAGAGCCATCCACGATCGCGGCAAAACCACCGCGCCGTATCCGGTGCACTTTGCGCTCGCCCAGCAGCGCTCCGTGCTCTATTACTGGAAAAAGCATCACGGCCCTTGGGGCCAATTGGGCATCCGCACCATCATGCTGTTTCGTCACGTCACTCGGTACGCGGCTGGCGTGGCCAGAAGCATTGCGGACTCCCGCACGGAGAAAGGAACCAAAGTGAGAAAAGCCGTCAGCGGCGCCTGCCTGCGTGAGCTTCTGGGCGGTCACGTCTTGACCAAGGCCTGAGAACCCGATGGCTATTTACACGCTACTCTCGCGCTTCGCTGAATATTACAGGCGGCATGGCTTCTCGGCGACGCTTCGCCGCATCAGCGTGGCGGTGAAGCGAGCGCTATTCTCCGGCCGCAGCGTCCTGTTTTATTGTGACCTCGCCACACTGCCCGCCGGTCCAGCGAGGCTTCCGGACTTCCTCAAAGTCGAGTGCAAGCGAAGCGAGGCCGAAATCAGCCCGGAGGATTTCACAACGATCACGAGCTTCTGGAACCCTAAATTGGCTCGCCGCATCATCGAGGAGCGGTTCGCCAAGAGCGCCTCTCTGTGGCTGATTAAATCTAACAACAGTTTGGCGGGATACGGCTGGACGCTCCGGGGCAAAACCATGGAGCCGCATTATTTCCCATTGGGGCCTGACGACGTTCAATTCCTCGATTTCCATGTCTTTCCCAAATTCCGCGGCCGGGCAATCGACTGGGCTCTGATTATCCATATCCTCCGCGCGCTGTCAGCCGAGGGCTTGGCGCGCGCGTTCGGCGAGGCGGGAGAATGGAACCAAGCATCGCTGGCGTCGTTTCGGATGTCCCGGTTTCGACCGCTAGGGTCGGCCAGAAAGGCTACAGTTCTCGGCCACACGATCGTGTTCTGGGATGAAAAACGCGATGTTACCGTGTCGACGCCGTTCCCACAGCCGGTAAAGCCGCGCAGCGAACAAAAACGTCGCCAATTGCTCTCAATGGTGCGGCAAGCGGGAAGGGAGAAGTGAAACGAGGCCGGTCGGCGGGTGAGTCAAAGAGTCCTTGCCGGGTTGCTAAAGCCACACCAGTCGGCGAACGGTGGGCTTCCCAGTTCCCTACGAGCGATGGTCGTGCAAGGAGTTGCGCGAGAGGGTTCGGGAAGCTCTCGGAATTATATACGTGACAGGCCCACGCAACGCGAACTCAAGTTGGTAGTGCGATATTGTTGCCTTGGCGACAATTGTATCCGAGTCGCGATTGCCCTTTGGTCCCGTTGATAGCGTGGCGTTTTAGCGGAACACTGAAACAGGCAAAGGGGGTGGCATGACTCCTCTAAAGGTCGTTCTCGTACTCAGCATTGCTACATCATTTCTAATTCGCCCAAGTTTCCTGGAAGCAGATACGATTTACTCGTACACAAGCCCTGCATACGATCAATGCAGGGGGACCTATTGCTTGGGAGGGCCATATGCCCTGTCATTCACCTTCGACGTGGCTGCTGGGACTCCCTTAGATAACCTAACACTGTTCGGAGCCGGTTCGGATGTAAGTGTAGACGTACCATCGTTTACTTTCACGGACGGCTCAGGGCTGAAGATCGACAAGACCAATGCCACAAGTTACAGCTTTCAAATCGAAACGGACGCGTCAGGAGCGATGACGGCATGGTCAGTTTGGGCGGATACGGTGATACCGGGGTCGCCAGAACCTACACTTGAGGACGTTGGATCAAACAGCTATACGACGGCGACGTACGTGGATTACTCTATGATGGGCCCGGGCCCAGACGATGCCTCACAAAACCTCGGAGCCTGGGCGCCCGTGCCAGAGTCCAGCACATTGGTCGATTTGAGTGTTGAATTGCTCGGCTTGGCGACGGCGGCACTTGCGCTTCGGCTCAAGCATTCACACCATGCCCGAGATTCTGCTGGACGGGAAGGCTGCGAATAGCGGATACTTCACTGCTTGCGGTTTGTAAAAGCCGCTGGGGATGGTCGAAGCGCGGCAGATGGTCTAAGGAGATTTTTTCATTGGCGACGCTTCGGTTGTGGCATCGGGCGTTTCTAGCGAATTGAGCATGAGAACTTGTTTGCGCGCGCATCGTCAGCCCAACGCCGGGGAGAATAAGGGCGACCGTATCGTCCACCCGCTGGTCCATATCGAAGAGCAGGGCCGGAGGAACATAGCAGTAAAGGCAGCAGTTCGGCAATGCTTTGTGAATGAAGGATATGCTTCTATGAGTTGAGCGTGGTATGGGCGCTTGCGGGGAGGGCACCGTGTTGATAACTCAGTTATTAATATATAATGGTAATCAACCGATGAGTATACAACGGAGGTCTTCCTTATGCGCTCGGCAAAACTTTGGATGGTCATGGTCGTTCTTCTGGCGTCACCGCTTGCTCTTTTCGGCGCAGGCGGCGCCTGCCCGTCGGGAGCGAATTATCTCAGCCTGAGCAATCCCACCGGTGCCAAGGTTGGTCTTTCGTCTTTTGGCATAACCAACTGCTATTTCATCGCCGCGAGCGGCTCCGATTCGAACAACGGAACAAGCGAATCAACCCCATGGCTGCATGCTCCCGGAATGGCTGCATGCTCCGCTGCATGCGCGAGCGTGACGCCTGCAGCCGGTGAGGGCTTCATCTTTCGCGGTGGCGACACCTGGCACTTTGGGAACAGTTCTGCGTCACCATACACAGGCGGCGGGTGGGAATGGTTCACATGGAGTGGCACGTCAAGCAATTACATCTACATCGGTGTCGATCCATCCTGGTATTCAGGTTCCTCGTGGGCGCGGCCCATCCTAAACGGCGACAATCCGACCAGCTCCAGCCCGGTTTCAAGTTGCACTTATCAAGTCGCGCATAATCCAATCGACTCCCAAGGACCGACCAATATAGTCTTCGACCTAGAGAGTGTCGGCTATGGCATATTTGACGATTTCGAGATGACCGGACTCTGCTGGAACTCAAACGATAACGCCGGAGGCACCGGGGGCGCGTATGTGAAATATTCAGGAAACGCTTCCGGCAGTGGAAATGTTGGCTACATAGAGAACCTCTATCTCCACGGTTGGACCCACACAACGGCTGGGGGCCAAGCGGGAGCAAACGGATTTATCGGCTACTCGCAGAGGGACGGCATAACGACTCGGTTCAATGTCATTGACGGGGCCGACTCAGACGTGCTCAGTCTTGCACCGTGGGGAGAAAACTCAGATGGTTACGACGTTGAATATAATGTAACCAACGATGTGGGAGGCGCGGGCGATATCCTCCAGGACTGTCACATTCTTCACGACAACCTATTTGAGAACTTCTCTCAAAATACTGACGGGACAACTCACTCGGATCTGTGGTTTTGTGTTGGGGAAGACTCGGCAGGATCAAGCAGTCCGAACCTATTCTATAACAATATCATCAGGAACATAGGGGCATCTTCCAACGGTTGGGCTGGTTACACCTTGGCTCCCAAGACTCCTGTAGGTCAGACAGACTATTTTTTCAACAATGTGTTTCATGATGTATGGACCGGGGGATCAGGTGGAAATAACAATGCTATGTGCGACCAGGGAAGCGGTGGTGGCAACTCATGTGGCCCTGTTACTATATGGAACAATACGGCTGAAAGTGGCGTTGGTTCATCAGGACCGACAGGGATTGTATGGTCAGGGCCAACAACCTATCAAGGTTCAATCACTTCCGTAAACGATCACTGGATTACAAATGGTGGAACTACAACGACGGCGGCAATTGCCTCCACCATTACCACTGTGAACGAGACCACTTCGGTCTATCAAACCCTAAGTACCGCCAACGGCCAGGGCTACACTTCGGCCAGCGATTTTTCCCCGACTTCCTCATCCGGCGCAACTGTTACCGCCAGCGGCACGAATGAGACCACAGGCTACTGCGCCGACAGCGTGCTGCACAATACCGCAGCGGAGACGGCATGCAAAGAGGGAATAACGGGGGTTTCCTACAACCAGACGAACCATACCGTCGTCTACCCGGCTTTCCCTGCGGCCCCGCGGCCGACTACCGGCGCATGGGAGGTTGGCGCGTACCAATTCGGCAGCGCGAGCGCCGTGAATCCGCCAACGAGTCTTACCGCCACGCCCCATTAATCGTCGCAGATTGAATCTGAACGTAGGCGCTGCGAAGGGGGGCACGCAGCGCTGGTCGCCCATCGGAAGGGTGCCTCGTCGATTAAGAATTCGCGCACCATAATACCCCTCATCTTGGCGGTCGCAGTGAATAACCGCGATCTTTCTGAAAGCAGTTTTCCCGCGTCGCCCTATTTCTGTGCAGGCAACGGTCACCAGATTCTGGCTTAGGAAGGCTTCGCTTCCGCCACAAGGGCTTGTAGCGATGCCATCGAGAAGAGCGCCAAGCGATCTCATCGTCTTCTGCCACCAGCATATCTTCCGTGTTCTAGGCCTACTGCAAGCACATTAAGCGGACCTGAAGAAAATACTTGCCCATTCAAGCCAACTCCGTTCGGATCACGCGGTTCAACTGACCTCTTTATCGCCTGCGCCTCGGACAGCTTTATCTTTGTCGCGTCCGCTACGGTGAAGTTGGCGGAACACGCGTGCCGAACCCGCAAGTGCTCTTGGTGGAGTCAGCCCCAAAGCAGCTGGCGAGGCCACGTGAGGCCGAGGGAGGCGGCGCAGGGTTAGGTTACCCCACATATGGAGCCAGCGCACATACGTTTCGGCGGCGGCGCAGCGGAAACGATGCTCTCGCCGCAAGCCGCGGTGCTGATGCTGATCGGGATCGCGCTGATCCTGCTTCTTCCGCGCCGTAAAGTCATAGCTGCGTTCCTTCCGCTCTGTCTTTGCATCCCGCTCGGGAACGTGGTAGTACTCGGCGGCGTTCACTTCACCGTACTGCGGATCCTCATCATTGCTGGGCTGGTCCGGGCCGTTATTGACCGAGGGTCCTCACGGGAAGGCAGGTTCTCCGGCGGATTCAATCGCATAGACTGGGTGGTGTCCATCTGGACAGTTACGGCACTCGTCACCTTTTCACTCCAATGGATGAATTCACAATCGCTGATCTGGAGCCTGGGTGTTTTGCTTGACACGCTCGGCGGCTACCTTGCCCTGAGATTCCTGATCCCCGACGGCGAAACCATCCGGCTAGCCGTCAAAGTGCTGGCCCTGTTCTGCGTCATCCAGGGCGCGGAGATGGTCAGCGAGCAGATTATTCACCAGAATTTA
>DASZAE010000419.1:0-3581 GCA_035945515.1 Terriglobia bacterium | reverse complement strand
AGGAAGAAGCGGATGGAACCAGCGGAAAGTTCTGATGCCCTGAAGCAAGGCGCGCTCGGCGCGACGCCTTAACCAATAACCCGACCCCGTTTGACGGGGCCCTACTCATCAAGCCACCCGCACTGCGGGTGGTGTCTGACTACTTGATTAGAACATCAACTCTTACAGGTAATTCAAAACTGCCGCCAGGACAACGGCGCTACTACTGTGACAGGGCATAGCGCATGAACCCAATTGCCATCGCGCCTCAAGCTCAAAACCTGACCTTGGAACAAGCGAAAAGTTTTCTTGCCTGGAGTCCAGCGGGGACATATCAGACAAGCCTGGAAGGCCGCATCCTCGACTGCAATGCCGCCTTCGCCCACATGATGGGCTATGATTCGCGGGAAGCGATGCTCGCCGCCGACATCCTGGAGGAATACTACGACCCGGCCGAGCGGCAAACCTTCATTGCCGAGATCAAGGGCAAAGGCTCGCTGGTGAATCGAGAGATGCGTTATCGCAAGAGGGGCGGCGGCCTCCTCTGGGCGCTTGAGAGCGCGCGCCTTGTCGAGGGGCCTTCGGTCGAAAGGCCGATCATTGAAGGTTTCCTCGTGGATATCACCGACCGCAAGCGGGCGGAGGTGCGCCTCGCGTTGCAGCATCGGGTCACTCGCGTCCTGGCCGAGTCAGCCACGCTCGGCGAAGCCGCGCCGCGCGTGCTCCAAGCCATCGCTGAAGGGCTAGGCTGGGAGCTTGGGGCGCTGTGGGAAGATGGTGGGCGGCAAGACGAGCTTCGCTGCGCCCACACCTGGCAGTCGTCGGGCGTCGCGGACCCGCGCTTTGAGGAGGCCAGTCTCAAAACGCCTATGAAGATGGGCATGGGCGTCCCAGGCCGCGTCTGGCAATCCCGCGAGCCTTTATGGGTGCCTGACGTCCTCGCGGACTCCAATTTTCCCCGCTTGGCGATCGCGGCGGCGGCAGGGCTGCATGCCGCGCTGGCGTTCCCCGTCCTCACCGGAACGGCGGCGCCGGGGGTCATGGAATTCTTTAGCCGTCACATTGAGCCGCCCGATGAGGCCCTGCTCCAAATGCTGGCTGCGCTGGGCAGTCAAGTGGGCCAGTTCATGGAGCGCAAGCAGGCGGAGGCCGAGCTAAAAGAGAGCCAGGAGAAGAACCTGCTCATTATCAAAACCGCGCTCGACGCGGTCATCACGATGAACGAGGCGGGCTTCATCACCGATTGGAACCCGGAGGCCGAACGCACCTTCGGCTGGCAACGCGAGGAAGCGATTGGACGGAGGATGTCCGAAACCATCATTCCGCCGCAATACCGCGACGCTCACGAAAACGGCCTGCGCCAATTTCTTGCGACGGGGGAGAGCCGAGTACTCAACCAGCACATCGAGATCACAGCGGTGCGCCGCGACGGAGCTGAGTTTCCAATAGAGCTGGCTATCTGCGCTGAGCGCGCGCGCGGCATTTGGTATTTCAGCGCCTTTCTGCGCGACATCACCGGCCGCAAGCAGGCGAAAGAATCGCTCGAGCGGTCTAACGAAGAGCTTGAGCGCCGCGTGGAGGCGCGCACGCGCGAGCTCCTAGCCGCGAAGGAAGCCGCCGATGCCGCGAGCCAGGCTAAAAGCGAATTCCTCGCCAATATGAGCCACGAAATCCGCACTCCGATGAACGGCATCATCGGCATGACCGAGCTGGCGCTCGACACGGAGCTTAACGGCGATCAGCGCGAGTACCTTCGAACGGTTAAGTTGTCCGCCGACTCGTTGCTTGCCATCCTCAATGATATTCTCGATTTCTCCAAGATTGAGGCGCGCAAGCTCTTGCTCGAAACCGTCGAGTTCGGCCTCACCGAAGGCCTGGAAGACACCATGAAGTCATTCGCCCTGCGCGCCCATCAGAAAGGACTAGAGCTAGCCTGCCATCTCCAAGCGGGCATTCCGGAGCGGTTGCTCGGCGACCCCATGCGTCTACGGCAAATCATCGTAAACCTCGTGGGCAATGCCATCAAATTCACCTCGCGCGGCGAGGTGGTGGTGCGCGCCGAGGTTGAATCACAAGACGAAAAACAGGTAACGCTCCATTTCGCCATTTCGGATACCGGCCCCGGCATCCCCATCGAAAAGCAGAAATTAATTTTTGAGGCTTTCACTCAGGCGGATGGCTCCGCCACGCGCAAATTCGGCGGGACGGGGCTTGGCCTCACCATTTCGTCCCAGCTTGCGCAGATGATGGGCGGCCGCATCTGGGTTGAGAGCGAGGTCGGCGCAGGCAGCACGTTTCATTTCACCGTAGTCCTTGGGCGGGACGAGGCTTTGCCGGAGGAACCGTTAGCCGACTCCAGCGACCTCGACGGCCTGCGCGTGCTGGTGGTGGATGATAATGCCACCAACCGCGCGATCCTCCAGGAGATGTTGAGCCGGTGGGGTTCAGTGCCGGTGATGGCGGATGGCTCCGAAGCCGCTATCGCCCGGCTTGCCGCGCCAGAGATCGCGCCATTTGGCCTCCTGCTGGTGGACGCTCAAATGCCAGGTAAGGATGGGTTTGAGCTGATCGAGCAGATCCGCAGCGAACCACGCTTGACCGGCGCCGCCATCATGATGCTAAGTTCAGCCGGGCAGCGCGGCGACGCGGAGCGTTGCCGCGATCTCGGAGTGGCGGCTTACCTCACCAAGCCCGTCCGCCAGAGCGAGCTGCGCGAAGCCATCCTGCGGGTGATGGGCAAACGGCAGGAAACGGATTCCTCCCGCTCATTGATCACCCGGCATACGCTCGATGCCAAACGCAGGGCGCTCCGCATCCTGCTAGCGGAAGATAATGCCGTCAATCAGACCGTAGCACGGCGGTTGCTCGAAAAGTACGGCCACTTCGTTTTTGTGGCGGCCACTGGGCGCGAAGCCCTTTCGCTCTTCGATAAGCAGGCCTTTGATTTAGTGCTAATGGACGTCCAGATGCCGGAAATGGACGGGTTCGAAGCCACGGCGGCGTTACGGCAAAGGGAAGTGAGCACCGGCCGCCGCGTACCCATCATTGCCATGACCGCCCACGCCATGAAAGGCGATCGCGATCGCTGCCTCGCCGCCGGCATGGACGCCTATGTCTCGAAGCCTATTTCCACCAAAGCCTTGCTCGATGCCATCGGCCAGGTGACGTAGCGCCGCCCTGCAACAGGTCTTCTCGAAAACATGATGACCAAGGCGCTCAAGCAAAACGGAATGTCTCATGGATAAGACGACGATGATGGGCCGCAGAACTTGCCTGAGCAGCCGAGCTCGGGCATCTCCTCAATCAAGCCGCCTACCCCGGATGCCTAATGAATCCATTATGGCTTTAGGAAGGAATGGGTTCCTAGCACAGACCCACGGTCAATCAAAACCCGATTGACCATGGCTACCTGCTGTAACCACCTCAGCACATCTCATCATTGCAGATAGAATGCGTAAACGGACCCGCTCGCCGCGACGAGGATGTATTGATGGCCGTTCAGCATATAGGTTTCGGGCGCGTTCTCGACCCTTCGAATGTGCGCGTGCCAAAGCGGCTTGAAGTTGGTCACATCGAAGGCGACCAGATCGTCGCCCACACCG
>DASZAE010000418.1:0-7418 GCA_035945515.1 Terriglobia bacterium | reverse complement strand
GCTGGCTTTGCTCGACAACCGCATCGTCCGCAAGGCCTACGGAAAAGTCTTTTTTGCGAGCCTGCCGGAATACCGCCGGACGAACCGCCTGGAAGATGTGAAGGCTTTCATGCAAAAATACTAGGTTGCCGTAATCAGAGTTTTAAAAGCGAGACCCTACGCTACAATCACAGCGAAATAAATGATTAGGAAATCCTAATGTTTGAAGTTTCGGTTGAATATACGTTTGCCGCCGGGCACGCATTGCGGAATTACAAGGGAAAATGCGAAAACGTGCACGGCCACAACTACCGCGTGCAAGTGACGGTCGAAGGCGAAAAGCTGAACGAAGCGGGGCTTTTAGTGGATTTTGCCGACCTAAAGGCGGCAATTCGGTCTCTTGTCGACCGTCTGGACCATCAGTTTCTGAATGATTTGGAACCCTTTAACCAAGTGAATCCCTCGGCGGAAAACCTGGCGAAGCACCTAAGCGATGGCATCAGCCCCCGGATTGAGGGACAAGGCGCGCGTCTTCGAGCCGTCACCGTCTGGGAGACGGACACTTCTTCGGCTACCTACCGGCCTTAAGATCGGAATTTTGACTCAAAATCCTGCAAACTATAGTTTTTTATCAATTTAGCCGATTGATTCTCTTGACCTTAATTACTGGTTGATAAAAAATAGAGTGGCTTAATGTAAACACGCAAAGCTGTAGCATCTGGCCATCGGCCTTTTAGAAATTGGCGGCCGGAGGTGGCCGCTACATTTCCGAGAATCCAGCGTTTTGAAACGCCGCCCGCTCATGAGGCCCGTTTCCACAGGAGCTCCCCATTGGGAATGAATTTTCGTTCACTCTTCAGCATGTTTTCATCGGATCTGGCCATTGATCTGGGCACGGCAAACTCGCTGGTTTACGCCAAAGGGAAAGGCATTGTCGTCAATGAGCCGTCGATTGTGGCCATTAACAAGGTCAACGGCGAGATTGAGGCGGTGGGGCGCGAAGCCAAGGAAATGCTGGGCCGCACACCAGGCAACATCGTTGCCATCCGGCCGCTGAAAGACGGAGTGATTGCCGATTTCAAAGTCACGGAAAAGATGCTGAATTACTTTATTCAGAAGGCGCACAACCGCAAGATGTTCGTGCATCCGCGGATTGTGATCGGCGTCCCCTCCGAAATCACGCAGGTGGAGAAGCGCGCAGTTCAGGATTCCGCCATGCGCGCCAAGGCAAGCGAAGTTTTCCTGGTAGAGCAGGCCATGATGGCTGCGATTGGGGCGGGCCTGCCCATCACCGAGCCTTCCGGAAGCATGATCGTGGATATCGGCGGCGGCACCACCGACATTGCTGTAATTTCGCTTTCCGGCATCGTTTACAGCCGCTCTGTGCGCGTGGCGGGCAACGAGATGGACGAGTCGATTACGGCGTACCTCAAGCGCAAATACAATCTGTTGATTGGCGAACGCACGGCGGAGCAAATCAAGATGGAACTCGGCTCGGCTTATCCGTTGGAGAAGCCGCTGAGCATGGAAATCAAGGGCCGGCACCTGCTTGAAGGCATCCCAAAGACGGTGACCATTGACGATACCGAAATCCGCGATGCCCTTTCCGAGTGCATTGCCACGATTTTGAACGCCATTCGCGTGGCGCTTGAGCGCACTCCGCCCGAGCTCTCGGCGGATATTTCCGACCGCGGCATTGTGCTCACCGGCGGAGGCGCGATGATCAAGAACCTGGATAAGCGCATCCGCGAAGAAACGGGGCTGCCCGTCTCCATCGCGGAGGACCCTCTGGCTTCCGTCGTGCTTGGCACTGGAAGAATGCTGACCGATTTCAGCTTGCTGCGAAGGGTTGCTATCGAATAATAGTGCGTAGGCGCCGCCATGATGCTTGAGGTTAACTCTTCGATTCACCCGCGGCCTGTGCCTCCACGGCCTCCCGAAACGCCGCAGGTGATGCAGGCTTTCATCATCAACCATGCGGCCTTCTTCGCGCTGATCACAGTACTGATTCTGCAGCTTCTTTTTCTGGCCTTCCAGGCCACGCGCAAACACAATGTGCGGGTGATCAAAGTGTGGGCGGTGGCGGCTTTTGATCCGTTTGAGCGTTCGGTGCGGGGGCTATCCGATGCTGCCGTTGTTGCAAACCATTCCTTCGGAGATTATTCGCGGGTCGAGCAAGAAAATAAGGGTCTCCAGCAGCAACTGGCTACCGCGCGCGCCGAGGCTAGGCAACTTGCCGAAGCCGGGGCCGAAAACAGCGAGCTGAAATCCCTGCTTAATCTGAAGAGAAGCCTTCCGCTGCGCACGCTCAGCGCGGAAGTCATTGCGGCTAGCCCCGGCGCGGCGTCGGCCATCTACATCGACCGCGGAGCGAAAGACGGCCTTAAAACGGACATGGCCGTGATCACGCCCGACGGCGTAGCGGGAAAAACCGTGGCGATTTTTCCCCATACCGCCCAGGTGCTGCTGCTTACCGATAGCTCGAGCGGCGCAGGCGCGATGCTCGAAAAGTCGCGCGACGAAGGCGTGCTGAAGGGCAGTGGGGATGATATTTGCAGCCTCGACTACATTCCCAATGGGACTTCGGTGGCTTCGGGAGACCAGGTGGTGACATCAGGCCTCGATCAGATTTACCCCAAAGGACTGTTGATAGGGGTGGTGTCCGGCGTGCGCGAGGGCAACGTTTACAAGTTGATTTCGGTGAAGCCGGCGGTGGACCTGAATCGCCTGGAAGACGTTCTGGTGATTCTAAACGCGAAGTCAGAATGATTTATGGCGGCGGTCGAAGCCTACAACGCGGCCTCTTACAGGCTTTGGCCGTCAGTTTTTTGGAATCCGGCGGCAAGACGCTGCCGTTACAACCACATGGCGTCAAGCCTAAACTATGCCAAGCTCTGCGGACCGTCCTGTAGCCGTCTATCGAGTCAACATGGCGGCGTTTTGGATCAGCCTTTTTGTCGCCCTGCTGCTACAGATTTCATTGCCTATCCGCATCCCGCTGGCCCATCTTTTTGATTTTCCCCTCGTACTGACCATTTATTACGCTTCCATCCGCCGCAGCAAGGTTTATGGCATCGCGCTTGGAACAGTCCTGGGCCTGATTCAGGACGCGCTCTCGCATGGCCTGATTGGAATGTTTGGCATCGCCAAGTGCATCGTGGGATATCTTGCGGCTTCGGTCAGCGTGAAATTTGATCTCGAACAGCTTGGCGCGCGATACATCCTCACTGCGGTTCTGGTGTGCGTTCACAGTCTGGTGCTGGTGGCCCTGCGCCTGGTGCTCTTTGAAAATCCCGGGCCGTTTGTTCCGCTCGATCTTGCCAGCACGATTGTCGTGAACGTAGCTCTCGCCCTGATCTGTTACCCCATCCTCGACCGCTTCAAACGGCCGGTGTGAAAGACGGGCGAGAGCCAAGTGATCAGAGTTCTGCGGTTAGAACTCTGCGGCTTTTAGCTGTGGCGGCGGCCACTGGCGGCCGGTCTTTACTAATTCAAAGCCGGCGGCCAGAGCCCGCCGCTACAGAAAAAATTGTCACTATAATTTGTAATCCTCAATAGTTGCTATGCTCTTCAATCGGCGCATGCAATAATACCTTGCGGCGCCAGCCGCCTACAGGTTGTTGAAAAAATCCCATTCGGGCGCGTAGCGGCGACTTCATGTCACCATCAACGTAATGTTCTCAATGCGCGAGTGGCGGCGTAAAGCCGCCGCTATAGGCGAGAAAAAGGTAATAAGGAGGGAAGCGATGGCTTTACTTGAAGGCCCAGTGGCCTACCAGAAGAGCGGGATGCCGGAGGAGCACGGCAAGTGCTTTCAGGAAGTTGCAAACGACACGAAGTGCGTTCTATCTTCGCGCTCGGTCGGGAAATACGCCACCCGGCTTTTGCGAGAAGGGTATTCCACCAAAGGGTTCCACAATAAGGCCAAATCCTGCAACTGGGGGCCGATGGCGGGCTTTGTACTGAGCGACCCAAGGTTTACCAAAAGGGGCGCTTCGCGGGAAGATCGCGAGGGGCAACGCACGGACCTCTTCAAGGCGTTCAAGCATGGCGCCCAGGAGATTCAGGTCTTCATCACCGAAGCGCGCCGTTTTGAGCTTATGAAGCTGACGGGAGGCGGGGGCGGCCCGTGCATCTATCCGGCTCCGAGCGACGTGCTGCCCGGCGACGACAACAATAGATATTATTTCGGGCCTTCGCCCAACGGCGAGCAGATGCTCTTCCTGTTGCGGCGCACGTCTGACGCGCCAGGCGCTTTCGGTAAGCCGCTCTGGGGCGTCTTCTACGCTCTGGTAGAAAAAAGGCTTCCTTCGAAGCTTGGAATGCGAACGCGCGCCAAAGGAGATTATCTGCCGGTCACCGCAATGGTTGATCCCAACTGTTCGACGGCAACGCAAGGCACCTACAGGTCCGCCACTACAGGCGACTATGACCTGTTTGCCATTTTTCCCCGCATGTCGGCCTATAAGCCTTTTGGGATCGACAAGCGGCCAGTGCCCCAATCGGACAGGTTCAAAGTGCCGATCAGCCAGTACATCAAGCACGAAGACCCGGATATGGGCAATATTACCTTGCGCGCAAGGACCATTGTAGCCACGTTAAACCGAAGGATCATTATGGAGGGCTACCAGGGCGGCAACGTGGTCCACCATAGCGACGAGGGCGGGCGGCCAGGCGTAGATGAAATCGACTCGTTCATCGGGTTTATCCCCGGCAAGCAGGCCCCGTATTTCGTAGACGAAAAGGACGCGGACGGGTTTAAGGCGTTTGTCGCCATCTGCACGAAGCTCGGCTACCAGGCCGCGTTTAACCCCGGATGGCTGCGAAAGCTCAACGTGGGGTTTGGGACCGGGATTACGCGCACGCCTATGGGATCGTCTGAAGTTTGAATGCGCGCGTCAATTCACAGCAGTGGTCATAGCAGCGGCGGGACGCCGCTACGGCACAACCCCGGCACAGACAGGAAAGGAGGCGCATCGTGGAAAAAAGGTGGGCCAGCAAGCATATTCCTAAAGCAGAAGAGAAAGTTCTGTGCATCGCCACTTTTCTGCCGTTGCGGCGATGGCGGGATGTGATCCCTTTTCTCAAGATGTCGGTTCGAATCGAGGCGCAGGCGCGCAAATCGCCGGGGCTTATCAGCTACGGCCTGAAGACGCGATTGCCTCGCAAGCAATTCTGGACGCTTTCGGTGTGGGACGCGCGCCCCTCCGTTCGGGCGTTCGTGGAGTCGGAACCTCACGCCACAGCGGTTATCAAGTTTGAAAAATGGGGAGGCCCCGACGCCGCGTTTATCGATTGGGAATCATCCGACTCTGATCCCACCTGGGCCACCGCGCTTGACAAACTAAAGAACCGTTAGGCGCCGGCGGCAGACTATATTTGAGAAACAACCTAAGTGCGATCTCAGGCTGTCGCGCTGAACCCGCTTGTAGTCTCATCCCCGTTGAGATAGGCCAGGGCCTTGTCAAGCGTTGCTTGCGGAATGGTCTGTACGTCCGCTGGCTCCGCCTCGTTTCGGATCGTCTGCTCCATCTGCGCGAGATGGTTAAGGTAATTTGTGGTAATTGGGCCGTGTAGCGAACCGGTGGCTCGGTCGAGGACGATCTCGGTCTCCAAGTCGTTCGGTTCCCAAAAGCCGGCAGCATCCAATGTCGGTCCCAGGTGGCCGGTTGCCGCAATGATTAATTTCTTATCCGACTGGGTCAGCAGTTCGGGGCCTATCCCGTTACTTACTCGAGGCGAAAAACTAGGTGTAGTCGCCGGAATCATAATGCTATCCTCCTCGGTTGGATTCACTAATACTGAAAATCCAAAATCACTTGGCTGACGTTCGAGCCGTAATACGCTGGATTGATTGACCCCGACCCGGGAATCTCAAAATAGAGCTTGAAGGTTTGATCGGCTAGCTCGCCGTCAAAATAATCAGTGCTGCCTGTGGAGAAAAGGGTTGATAGTTGTGTGCAATTAGAGCTTTGATCGCAGAGCCAAACGACAATGCCAGACGGTAGTGTGTTGTTGGGCAGATACGCCAGCGTCCACGAGATGTGATAAATCGTAGCTGCGGGTGGGACGTAGACGTTAGCCTGTACCGGCGTCGTATACCAATAGCCCTCTTGATACAGCGTCGGCGGTATTATGGGAACCTCGTCGCTAGTTTGGTTAGCGAAGGCAACAGTCGCGGCAAGGGCTAGCACGAGGATTACGCTCAGACTCCGAAGAATACGCATGTCAATTACCTCCTAATCGAAGTAATCGAATCGTACTGTAAACGAAGGAAGTAGTCAACGATTTAGTATACATAAATGAGTAACCCTCAACTATTGAGGATTACAAATTATAGTGACAACAAATATTGTAGCGGCGGCCTCTGGCCGCCGGTTTTTCGGCGCTCAGAGAGCGCCGCTACAGAAAAATTGCCACTATAATCTGTAATCCTTAATAGCAAGTTGCATTCCAACTCCGCCGCCATTTCCCCAAGCCGGTTATGGCGAGCATCTCGGAGATAAGAGACGCTGAAGCAATAACTTCGGTGCGCCATGCGATTGGTGCTACGCCGGAAGTGCCGTTCAGGAGGACACCCTAACGGGCAGAATTTGCCGGGATTCTGGGCAAAGATCAACATAGCCATGCTTCGTTCATCTGTTGCGCGCCGTCTCTTTTGGGTTTCGCTTTTCGCGGCTACGAAGACAAAGGGCAGCCAAACCCCGCGCTACAGCCCCCGCCCCTTCGCCCCTGCGTTTCTACTTCTTTTTTTCCGCCGCCCAAAGGGCAGTCGAGAGCGCCCGCCCGCAGAACGGACAGTAATTGATGCCGATGTACGAATAACCGCGCGCCGAGGCTGCCCGGATGAAATACTCAGTATCGATATCGTTCACGATCCGCCCGTCGTTGATCCGGTGCTTGGCGCCGTAAAACATGACGCCGTCGTCAACCCAATTGCGCAATTCGTCGCAGCAAAACATCCCAAGGCCTCCTTGCCAGAGTGAGCAGCATTCGATGCTGTAGCGGCGGCCTCTGGCCGCCGGTCTTTACTATCAAAATCCGGCGGCCAGAGGCCGCCGCTACAAAATCAGGTGCCGCCGACTTATGGCGTCACGTATAGTAAAGACCGGCAACCGACGCTTGTAAGGTGCCATCGCTACAGTATAGGATGATCGCGGATTCTCGTTTCATATTTTGCTGATTCTGCGAAATAAAAGACGGGATAAAAATAATTTGCTTTCCGGCGCGGACTGAGGCTTGAGTTTTCCAGCTTTTTCTGCCAACGTACGGGGAGGGAAGTCAACCCTTAAATCCAACGGATCGCGTTGACTTGGGTTTAAGCCAACCGATAGAATAAGAGTGTTTCGAAAGGAGAACACGGTAATGTCGCTTGAGGAGAAACCCGCTTCTTCGCCGGACGGGAATTTTGAACAACCTGGAAGCGACTCGGTCGAGGC
>DASZAE010000417.1:0-9798 GCA_035945515.1 Terriglobia bacterium | reverse complement strand
ACCACAAGCACCAGCGAATTGCTGGCGAAATCCGCCACGGTAGCAGGTTCGACTAATTGCTTTGCCTGAAGCTCTTGCATTTCCTTTTCGCCGGCGCTCGCAAACACATCGACCGGCGCGCCCGCTTCGATCTGCTTTTCCAGTTCACCTGAAGCGCCGAACGTGAAGGTGACGCTCGCGCCGGTCTTTTGCTTATACATACTGCCGATCTCGGTGAATGCCTCTTTGAGGCTCACCGCCGCTGCCGCGAGAATTTGAGGGCTGGCGGCCTGCGCGACCGAGGGCACAACAAGGCTGGCAAAAAGGATAAGCATAAGCCCAAACGGTCTCAGGAATTCACACGGTTCAGCCGCTTTATGTTTCATCGTTTTCTCATGTCAACACCTATCAACGATACTATACGATTTAACTGGCATAATCTAATTGATTCTAGAGGGTTACTCAATCGCTCTCCGGTTTTTCAAGATTAGCCGTTTCCCGCCGCTACCCTCTTTGATTGCAGCGCCAAGGCTGTATCCCCGTTGCTGCTCCCATCGCGCGAATGTGGCAAAAGCACAACACCCGAAAAAATGACCCAAATCAAATATTCTTAATAAGCGCCATTTATTCAAGGGGATATACTAAAAGCATGACATGGCATTAAAACTGCCCCAACACGTCAGCTTATGGAAAGAAATCCTGTTCATCAACATACGCTGGCCGGGCGCGTCAAGCTTTCGGGCGTAGGACTGCACACGGGCGTCCCGGTCAATCTGGTCCTCAACCCGGCGCCCGCAAACACGGGAATTGTTTTCAAAAGAAAGGACCTCGAAGATTTTGCCATTAAAGCGCGAGCGGCAAACGTTGCGCGCGTTGCATACGCAACGAGTCTGATGCGCAAGGGCGTGCTGGTCTCGACTACCGAGCATCTGCTTTCCGCGCTGGCGGCTCTTGGCATTGACAACGTTTACGCCGAAATGGACAACATTGAAGTTCCCATCCTCGACGGCAGTTCGCTGCCCATTAGCCGGGAAATATTGAACACAGGCTTGAAGCAGCAACGCGCTCGCCGCGCCTATCTTCAAATTATGAAGCCGTTGGAGATTGCAGATGGCGACAAGCGGATTTCAATTTACCCTGCCAACCGTTTCCGCGCGACGTGTAGCATTGATTTCCCTCATCCACTCATTGGCAAGCAAACGCTTGACGTCACCCTGACGCCCGAGAATTACCTCGAAGAAATCGCGCCCGCCCGCACCTTTATCACTTTGGAAGAAGTTGAACCCTTGCGGCAAGCGGGATTGGTGCGCGGAGGGTCGCTCGAAAACGCGATTGTGCTGGCGCCGGGCGGCGTGATGAACGCCGAAGGCTTGCGCTTCGCGGATGAGTTTTGCCGGCACAAGATGCTTGACTTGATTGGCGATTTGGCGCTGCTGGGCCATCCCGTGGCCGGCCACGTGGTGGCGCATCGTGGCGGACATGCCATGCACTACTCTCTCGTTTCCCGCCTGCTCAAGGATCAAGCCGCTTGGCGGCTGGTGGACGCCTCGCAACTGGAGCCTCAAACCAGCGCCGCTTGATTGGCGGCACTCTCCGTTAAAGCTCCTTCCCTTGCAGCTTAATGAAAATTCCTTCCCTGTTCGAAGTATCCTCTTCCCAAGGGAGTGGAATAGAGGTTACTCTTCTGTTTTGTGCGCGCCGAAAAACGGCGCGCTAACATTCTGGAGGACGAGTATGATTGCGAGAAAAAGGCCCAATTCCGCGTTCCAATGCGGATATGCCTTTGGGGCGGCCAATCCCCAAATTTCAGTCAAGTGGAGGCCTTTCTTTACGGGGTTGCTGCTCTTGGCAACCGTGCTTTGCTTGACGTCTGTGCTTTCAGCGCAACAAAACTCGAACGTGGCGCAAAGCACGCTTCAGATGGTTGCTCCGCCAAACTCACCCGGTCCGCCGGTAACTGTTTCGCTGCAAGATGCTTTAGAACGCGCCGCAAAGAACAGCCCCCAGTTTCAGGCCGCGGTCGCGGCAGTCAATATCGCGCACGAAGGCCGCGTGCAAGCTCGCGCAGCCATGCTGCCCGCGCTCACCGCGAGCACCCAATACCTCAACTCGCAAGGCAATGGCATCTCGCCGGTGGGGCGGTTTGTCACCAATGATGGAATCCACGTTTACCGGGCGTGGGGTATTGTTCATGAGGATATGCCCGCCAGTTTCTTTATTTCAGCAGGGCCGCGTGGCGCAGCCTATGCCGAGGCGCTCGCCAAAGCCAATCAGGAGATTGCCCGTCGCGGCCTGGTGATGACCGTAACTAACACCTATTACGCCTTGGTGGTTGCTGAGCGTAAATACGCCACGGCGGAGCAAGGCCTCGGCAACGCGCAACACTTGCTATCCATCAGCCAGGACCTTGAACGCGGCGGCGAAGTAGCGCAGGCGGACGTGATTCGTTTCCAGATTGAGGAAAATTCGGCGCAGCAAGCTCTTCGGGACGCGGAGGCTGCCATGTCCACGGCGCGCCTCAATTTATCGGTTCTGCTGTTTCCCAATCTCAACCAGGATTTCACCGTCGTCGATGATCTCGGGGTGCCACCTGCCCTGCCCTCCTTCGCGGAGGTGGAGATGCTGGCTCGCAATCACAATCCTGACGTCCAAGCCGCTCTGGCTGCTATGCGCCAAGCCAATTTGGGCGTTGCGACGGCTCGAACTGCCTTCTTGCCTTCAATCGCTCTCGATCTTGATTACGGCATCGAGGCCAATGCCTTCGCGCTCTACAGCGATAACACAACCCGGCCGGGCATCCGCCAGCCGAACCTGGGCTATTTTGCAACTTATGCGCTGAACGTCCCGGTTTTTGACTGGGGATCGCTGCGGAGCAAGCTGCATCAGGCGAAGGATCAGCGGGCGCTCGCGCGCGTGAACCTCTCCTTTGCCGAGCGTCAAACGCTGGCCCTCCTATACTCGTACTATAATGAGGCGCAAGCGGCATGGGGCGGGCTTGACACGCTGCGCAACTCGGCGCAGCTCGCCACGCGCAATCTGCAGTTGGTGACGCTGCAATACAAGGCAGGCGAGGTAATGGTTCCATCGGTGCTGGATGCTGAAACGGCGCTTACTCAGGCGCGCAACGCCTACGCGGACGGGCAGGCTCGTTACCGAGCTGCTTTGGCCAGCCTTCAGACAATTACAGGGAGCTTTTAACGCGTGCGCACCCAACACACTCTTTCCAGGCACAGGATGGCGGGCCTTGCCATAGGGCTTGCAGCCGTTCTAATGGCCGGTTGCTCGAGCAAGCCACCTGAACAGCCGCAACCCACCGTCAGCGTCCAGGTGGCGACAGCTAAACGTTCTACGATCCGCCAAATGGTGATCGCCGAGGCGGTGCTCTATCCGCTCAATCAGGCGGACATTGTCCCCAAAATCAGCGCGCCAGTGAGCAGATTCTTCGTCAACCGCGGCGATCGCGTGCACAAAGGGGAGCTACTCGCTCAACTTGAGAACAAGGATTTGGCCGCCGCGGCCGCGCAGAGCGAAGGGGCGTACCAGCAAGCGCAGGCGGTCTATGCGACGGCCACCCAGGTGAGCGTCCCCGCGCTGGCCCAGGCGGCAAAGCTGAGCGTCCAGGATACGAAGCAGGCCATGGACGCCGCGCAGAAGGTTTATGCCAGCCGCCAGAAGCTCTACCAGCAGGGCGCCATTGCGCGCAAGCTGGTGGATGACTCGCGCGTGCTCTTTATTCAGGCCCGCAGCCAGTATGAGATTGCAGAGGCGCACCTGAAGTCGCTTCAATCCGTGGGGCAGGCAGAGCAGATCAAGTCCGCTGAAGCCCAACTCGCCAGCGCCAAAGGACAATATCTCGCCGCCCAGGCGCAGCTTGCTTATTCGGAAATCCGCAGTCCTATCGATGGCATCGTCACCAACCGTCCGCTCTACCCTGGCGAGATGGCCTCCGCCGGAACGCCCTTGATGACGGTGATGAACACTTCAAAAATAGTGGCCCGGTCCACGATGACGCCCGAGCAAGCGGCACGGCTGCGGGTAGGCGATAAGGCCACGATTTCGGGCGGCGGGGAACAGCGAGACGTCCAGGGAAAGGTAAGCGTTGTTAGTCCGGCGCTCGATCCGAGCAGCACAACCATCCAGGTCTGGGTGGAAGCGGCAAATGCCGGCGGACAGCTCAAGGCCGGATCAACGGTTCAACTCTCTGTCGTGGCCCAAGCCGTGCCCAATGCGCTGATTATCCCTTCATCCGCCGTGCTGACTGCCTCTGACGGAACGACGTCGGTGATGGTGGTGGGGGCGGATAACATTGCGCACCAAACTCAGATTAAGACGGGCATCCGCGAGGGCAACAGCGTTGAAATCACTAGCGGCCTTCAGGCAGGCGAGCGCGTGGTGACGGAAGGCGCATTTGGCCTGCCCGACGGGACGAAGGTGAAGTTTTAAGAATAAGAAGCAGAGAAAAGTGACGAGTAGCTGGCCGAAAAAAATTGGATTTCCAGCCCTCTCCCATTGAGAGTCTGTGGGACAACTCGGAGGTCGAACCTACAATCAATAACTTACGGATGAAGCAGCCCTTGTAACTTATTGATTCTTCGTCGGCAACGTTAGTTGTCCCCCACACTCATTGAGAGAGGGTGGCCGAAGGCCGGGTGAGGGTCAGCCAGTGATTCAACCGGATCAAAAAGCTTTACGACGAGCTCAAACCAGCGCCGAGAAAGCTGCATGGCATCTGCTGCGGAACCGGCGACTGGTAGGACCGAAGTTTCGACGACAGTATCCGATTGGGAAATACTTCGTGGACTTCTATTGTTTCGACCTTCGGCTTGCCGTTGAGCTTGAAGGGAGCGTTCATTCCCAGCCCAACCAAATACGGAAGGATGCAATTCGGGAAGACTACTTGAGGCGGCTCGGCATTAAAGTTGTCTACATTCCCAATGGCGTGGTCTTGCAGAATCCCGAAACCTTTCTTGACAAAATTCGGAAATATCTCCCCTCACCCGGCGCTTCGCGCCACCCTCTCCCGAAGGGAGAGGGCTGGAAATCCGGATATAATTCCAAATCCAAATCGAATGCCAGTTCTTAATCAGACTTCTATCTCAACAAGGCCGTGAATGAACCATCCTGATAAGATGAATGACCATCGCGAGGCTCCCCCCCCGGGCGAGGGTCTTAAGGGCGCTTCTTCCTATTGGTTCGCCCGCGAGTCCCGGCCGATCATTTTTCTGATCATCACGCTCGCGCTCGTGGGCGGTTACCTGGCTTTTACCATCCCGATCTCCGTTTTTCCCACCACCAATTTCCCTCGCATCATCATCGCGGTAGATAACGGCGTGATGCCAATCGATCAAATGCTGGTGACCATTACGCGCCCGCTCGAAGAATCGGTGAGCGGCGTGCTCGGAATTGAAGATGTGAAGTCCATCACCAGCCGCGGCTCAGCCGAAATCGATCTATTCTTCAACTGGAACGTCGATATGTTCCAGACTCTTCAGCGCGTAAATTCGGCCATTGCGCGCGTGCAGCCTGAGCTTCCTCCCACGGTCAAGATCGAGACGAACCGGCTGCAATTCTCAAGCTTTCCGATTCTCGGCTACAGCCTCACTTCAAACACGATTCCACAAACCCAACTTTGGGAGCTTGCGAACTACACGTTCAAGCCACGGCTGAACAGCCTGCCCGGCGTAGGCACCATCCTGATTCAGGGAATGCAAGTGCCCGAATTTCAAATCACGCCTGATCCGGCGCAGTTGCTGGTGACTCACGTCACTATTTCGGACCTTCTCAACGCGGTAGACCGCTCAAACGTGGTGCAGTCTCCCGGTCTTTTCGCGCGCAACCATCAGTTGTATCTCGGGCTTATTAGCGGCCAAGCGCACGACGCGGCTGAAATTGCGCACATTTTTATCAATAAGGATTCGGGGGGCGATCCCATTTACGTCGGCAACGTTGCCTCGGTCTCAAAATCCATCGCGCCGAATTACACCATCGTGACGGCGAACAACGAGCCCGCCGTGCTGATTAACATCAACCGCCAACGCGCCAGCAACACGATGACGGTCTCGACCGAAGTTAAAACCGAGATGGCGCAAGTTGAAAAGACGCTGCCGCCGGGCATAGAGGTCAGCAACTTTTATGATCAGTCGTGGATAGTGGGGGAGTCGATCAAGAGCGTCCGTGACGCCATCCTGATCGGAATCATTCTGGCCTCGGCAGTCCTGGTGCTATTTCTGCAGGACTGGGGATCTTCGTTCATCGCCGGGATGGTGATCCCTATCACCGTGCTGATTACTTTCATCGCTCTGAAGTTTCTGGGCGAGAGCTTCAATCTGATGTCGCTTGGCGGACTCGCTGCCGCGGTGGGCCTGATTATCGACGATGCCATTGTGGTGGTGGAGAATGTCGTCTTGCACCGGCAGGCCGGCGAAGGCAGGTTCGAAGCGGTTGCTCTGACGCTGAAAGAACTCACCATTCCTTTGGTGGGTTCGACGCTGACGCCCATCGTCGTTTTCGTTCCGCTGATCATCATCAGCGGCGTAACCGGCGTGTTCTTCCGCGCGCTCGCCGTCACGATTGGCGTGGCGCTGCTCACGTCTCTTACTCTCGCGCTCACTTGGACCCCTAACCTTTGCATCTATCTCCTCCGCCAAAAACGGGACACCAAGGTGAAACCCGAAGAGGAGTCCTTACCCATCCCTTCCAACGCGACGCCCGAGCAGATCGAAGTGAGGCGGCTTATGGTGGTGGAAGAAAACCTGATGGGCGGCGCTATCGGGCGGGTGATTAAGTTTTACGACCGCTGGTTCCGCCGCAGCCTGAGCTATCCCTTCTGGCTGCCCGTGCTCGGAGTGATTTTGGTTCTGGTTTCGTTTTACTGCTACCGCCGCATCGGGTCTGACCTGCTGCCGGAAATGGACGAGGGCAGCTTCATTCTTGATTACGTAACGCCGCCGGGCAGTTCGCTTGCTGAAACCAACCGGATGATCAATCACGTTTTGAAGATTGTCCACTCGGTTCCCGAGGTTGAGAACACCTCCCGCCGCACCGGCTTGCAACTGGGTCTCGCCGCGGTCACGGAAGCCAACACGGGCGATATCTCGGTCAAACTGAAAACTACCCGCCAGCGCGACATCTGGACCATCATGGATGAGGTCCGCCAGAAAATCGTTCAGACCGAACCGGCTCTGTCTGTTGACTTCACGCAAAAACTCCAGGACATGATTGGCGACCTCGAAAGCTCGCCGCAGCCCATTGTGATCGAGATGTTCTCCCCTGACGCGCCGCTGCTCGATTCCTGGGCGCCGAAGGTGGCCGACGCCATCGGCAATATTCAGGTGGGGGGTAAGCATCCTGTCGTCGATATCGACAATGGGATTGATTCCACCACCAGCGGCCCCGCGATGACGTTCACGGTGAACACGGCCGCGGCAGCCCGCGCTGGTTTTGCCCCTCAGAACGTGGTAAACGAAGCCGAAGCGATGCTGGACGGCGTCACCACCGCGCAGCCCGTGGTAGTGAGTGACCGGCCGTACACGCTGCGCATCCGCTTTCCCGATTCCGTGCGCGCCTCGCTTGAGGCCATGAACAACACGCTGCTGATCAGCCCCACCGGACAGACTGCCAGCCTGGGATCGCTCGCTTCGATCACAGAGAGTCCTGGCCAGACGGAAATCCTGCAGGATAACCAGCAGCGGTATGTTGCCGTCACTGCGCGGCTGGATGGCCTCGACCTTGGCCACGGAATTGCCGCCGTGCAAAAGACGATGGCGGCGCTCCACCTTCCGCCTTCGATCCGGGTTGAATACGGCGGGGCCTACCAGACGCAAAAGCAGTCGTTCCATGACCTTACCATGGTGCTGGCGCTGGCGGTGATCCTGGTGTTTTTGGTGCTGCTGTTCGAATTCAAGAACTTTTCCGCGCCCATTTCGATTTTGATCAATGCCCTGCTGGCCACGTCAGGCGCGTTTGTCGCGCTCTTCATTACCGGCACCACGTTTAACCTCTCATCTTTTATGGGCGTCATCATGGTGATCGGGATTGTCGCCAAAAACGGCATCTTGTTGCTCGACGCCGACACGAAGTTCAGAGCAGCCGGCTTTTCCGCCAAAGAGTCAATTGTGCAGGCAGGCCGCCGCCGCTTGCGGCCCATCCTGATGACGGCCCTCGCCGCCGCCGTAGGCATGCTGCCCATCGCGCTTGCTATTGGAGCAGGATCGCAAATGCTGCAGCCACTCGCCATCGCGGTGATTGGCGGCCTGCTGATTGCTACCGTGCTTTCGCTCATGGTTACGCCCGCCATTTTCTACTTCATGACGCGCGGCCGCGAGCCGGCTGCTCCCGCTGGAGCGCCGTCAGATCCCGCGAGCGAGACCACTGCCTAGCCCGCCATTCCCCATTTCAAATGACGGCTGATTCCTGATACTCGCCGAACACGCGGCGCAGCGTCCCTGCAATTTCCCCCACCGTGGCATACGATTTGACGGCGTTGAGTATAGCAGGCATCAGATTGGCGTTTCCGCGCGCAACCGCCTCCACCGAGGCGAGAGTTTTTTTCACCCGCTCCCCATCGCGCCGCGCGCGGAGGCCGCGGAGACTTTCCACCTGCGCCCGCTCTCCTTCCGGATCGACGCGAACGATAGGCGGGGCAACTTCTTCTTCAACTGTGTACCGGTTCACGCCCACCACCACACGCTCGCCTGATTCCACAGCTTTCTGATACTCATAGGCCGCCTGCTGAATCTCCCGCTGGATGAAGCCATTCTCAATGGCGCGCAGAACGCCGCCCATCGCTTCAATCCGGTTGAGATAATCCACGGCTTCAGCCTCGATGCGGTCCGTAAGCGTCTCGATGTAATAGGAGCCGGCGAGCGGGTCCACCGTGTTCGCCGCGCCGCTTTCGAAAGCGATGATCTGCTGGGTGCGCAGCGCGAGCAAGGCCGCGTCTTCCGAGGGCAGGGCGAGGGCTTCGTCGCGCGCGTTGGTATGCAGCGATTGCGCGCCGCCGAGCACCGCAGCCAGCGCCTGCAGCGTGACGCGAGCGATGTTCACGTCTGGCTGCTGCGCGGTAAGCGTGCTACCCGCCGTCTGCGCGTGGAAGCGGAACATCCATGAGCGCGGGTCGCGCGCCTTAAATTCATCGCGCGCAATCCTTGCCCATAACCGCCGCGCGGCGCGGAACTTCGCCGCCTCTTCCAGCAGACCGTTGTGCGCGTTCAGAAAGAACGAAATGCGCGGAGCAATGTCATCCACCCGCAGTCCGCGGGCGAGCGCCGCTTGCAAGTATCCCGTGGCGTTTGCCAGCGTGAATGCAAGCTCCTGCGCGGCCGTGGACCCTGCTTCGCGGATGTGATATCCGCTGATTGAAATCGTATTCCACTCCGGAGCGCAATCCCGGCAAAACTCGAAGACGTCCGTCACCAGGCGCAGCGCGGGCGCAATCGGATAGATGTAAGTTCCGCGCGCGACGTATTCTTTCAGAATGTCATTCTGCACCGTGCCTGAAATCTGACGAAGGCTAACTCCCTGTTTCTCCGCCACTGCGATGTAGAGCGCCAGCAGGATTGCCGCCGTTGCATTGATCGTCATCGATGTGGAGACGCAGTCGAGCGGGATGCCCTGAAAGAGCGCCTCCATGTCATCCAGCGAATCGATGGCCACCCCCACGCGGCCCACCTCGCCGCGGGCGAGAGGATGGTCCGAATCCAGCCCAATTTGCGTGGGCAGGTCAAACGCCACCGAAAGCCCTTTGGCGCCCTGACTGAGAAGATAACGGTAGCGCGCGTTCGATTCCGCAGCCGTGCCAAAGCCCGCATACTGGCGCAT
>DASZAE010000416.1:0-3794 GCA_035945515.1 Terriglobia bacterium | reverse complement strand
ATCAAAGTGAAGCTGCCTACCGATCATATCGAACAGCCGGAAGCGCAGAAAGCATACACCGCCGCGGGCGTCCCGATTGGCACGCTCACCGAGCGCGTCCGTCATGTGGTGCAAAGCTCCTTCGATGGGCGCCGGATTGTGATTTTCTCGGGTGGCGCGAAGAAAGATAAGGACGAGGACGTTTACGACGAGGCGCGTGCCATCCGCGACGGCGGAGGATTTGGCTCCATCATTGGCCGCAACTCGTTCCAGCGGCCCAAGGCTCATGCCATTAGGTTTCTGGAGACGATCATGCAAATTTATTCCGGAGAAAAGAAGTAAGAGTTTCCTTCAACTGCGAAAAAATAAAAGACCTCACTTGACTTGGCAAATCAGCCTGGCAAGTGAGGTTTTTTATTTACAATCGACGGCTTAGCGTAAGATGGCCGGCGCGAACGTCATTGCTGCGACGCTGCATGGGCCGGCTTGAATGGCGCCCCGCCGTGAGGTGAATACTTCGTAAGTATTCCATCCAATGCTTTGGAGGAGGCGGGCGGCGGCACAATACCTTGCAGAAGTATCTGCTGGGGTGTCAGATTACGATGATAAAGGTTGCGGTTGCCGTTCGCATCCTCGCTCAAATCCGCGCCGGAAAGAGAAATCCCTGCAAACAGGCCGCGCGTCCGCGAATAACTGAGAATGCCCGCGTTAAAATGGGCGTTTGACGCAGCCTCGGCCCGGCGGCCCACGGGACCGGCGGCCGCTGAAACATCCACACCCAGTTTCAGCGTTTGCTGCATAATTTTCCCGGCGGTGTCGCCGCTCATCACGATAAAAACAATATCCGCTGCTTCGCCTCCTAGCTGCAGCCCGTAGCTGCCGCCCTTCAGCTTAATCATGGAAGGCGCTCCCCAGGGCCCGCCGCCATTCCGGCGACAAACGAGAGCGCCGAATCCATAATTCCCGCCCACAAAAAAGGCCACTTTCTTCTCCGAAGGAACAATGCCCACGCAGACCGCGCGGTTCAGCAAGTCCGTGGGAATCCCGTTATCCGGCGCCTGCATAATGGCGGACAAAGCCAGAGCGGCGTTTTCAAGGCGGCGATCCTGCTTTGTTTGCGCGCGCAAAGCAACCGCGAACCCAAGCGAGCCGGCAAGCATCGAGGCAATTATCCAATTCTTCATCCCGGAATCCTTTCAAGAAAGCTGTTGTCTAGCAACCAGCGATTCTGCGTCATTTACGGTGATCTTTCTACTACGTACTTCTTGTGGACTTCGGTCGCTTGGAGCTTTTCTTTGCTTCAATCATTTCCGCGATTACTGCGCCATTAGCGTGTTCAACATCGCGCGCGCCGATAACCAGTGTCACTTTCCCCCGTTGAGATCGCTCCGCAAGCAGTTGCAGCAGCTTATTTGCAGGCGGCTTTGCAAGTTCGGCCCGATACCGTTTTCTGAATTCTGGCCATTTTTCAACTTCATGCCCATACCATTGACGAAGTTCCGGCGAAGGCGCAATCTCCTTCATCCACTCATCGATTTTAAGCTTCTCTTTGGTCACGCCGCGAGGCCAGAGGCGATCTACCAGAACGCGGAAGCCGTCTCCGGGTTTAGCCTTATCGTAAGCGCGTTTCACCGACACAGACATAATTTATTCCTCTTTCGCGCCACTTAAGATTACATATTATAGCTACACAAGCCAGGTCAGCGGCAACCTCTGACCGCCGGCTTTTCGGCGCTTAGAGCGTCGCTACAGAGAGAATTGTCACTATAATAGGTAATCCTTAAGAGTAGGATGGGAGTTTATGCGGCTGCGCTGCGTTGCAGGACCGCATCGCCCGCTTCTTTAGCTGCGGCCTTTCCCATTTCATAGCCAGAGGCCAGAGGCGGCCGCTACAACTGCTGAAAACCGGCCGTTATCTTCCGGAGGAAACCCTGTCCCCTCACAATATCCCGCTTCCAGCGATCCATTGGCTGCCGGTAGGCATCTTCCTCGTAACTTATTTTCTGATCGCGGTGGAGAGCAACCGCGGCAGCTATCTCGACCGCACCGCCGCGTCGTTCTGCGGCGCAGTGGCGATGGTCATCGCAGGGGTGCTCACTCTACCCGCCGCATATCAGTCGATTGACTGGAACACAATCATCTTTCTTCTCGGGATCATGATTCTGGTGGCCCATTTCCGCGTCTCAGGATTCTTTGACTGGGTTGCCGTTCGCATCTCAACGTTGGCTAGAACGCCTTTTCAGCTTCTGGCGCTGCTAGTGTTCACCACGGGGATTCTTGCCGCCTTCTTTGTCAATGACACGATCTGCCTGATGTTTACCCCAATCGTCCTTGTCATTACCGAGCGGCTGGAACTGCCCCCTGCGCCCTATGTCATTGCTCTGGCCACTTCCGCCAACATCGGCTCCGCCATGTCGGTGACAGGGAATCCACAGAATGCCCTCATCGGCATTTCCGCCCATTTCTCTTTCCTCGGATTCCTGGCCCATCTCGCTCCGGTCTCTCTTGTAGGGCTTGCTATCAATCTCTTTCTGCTGACTTTTATTTTCAGGAAGCGGCTTCCCCGCAAGCTCTTGAAATCCCGCAGTATTACTGCTCAAGCGGAAGAAAGGGCGCGCATTAACAAACCTTTGCTGATCAAATGCGCTGCGGCGGCGTCTCTAGTGGTCGTTCTCTGGATTTTCGGATTCTCCTTCCCTCTGGTCGCCGCGTCCACCGGCGCGCTCATTTTGGTGATCGGGCGCGTCAAATCCGAGTCCATCCATAAAAACATCGATTGGACCCTGCTGCTTTTCTTTGCCTCGCTCTTCGTAGTGGTTCAAGGTCTCGAGGCTTCCGGCGCTCTTAGTTACGTGGTGAAGCAATTTCAAGCCGGACTTGAGGGCGGAACGCTCGCCCGGCTTTTCGGCTTGAGCGGCGCCATGGTTGTGCTTTCAAACCTTGTGAGCAACGTGCCCGCGGTTCTGATTTTCCGCCCGATCGTCACCACGCTCTCACACCGGCACTTTGACTGGCTGGTGCTCGCCAGCGCGAGCACGCTGGCAGGCAACTGCACGCCTTTCAGTTCCGTCGCCAATCTAATTGTCCTTCAACAGGCGAACCAAAAAGTCCATATTTCGTTCTGGGAGTTCAGCCGCTTTGGAATGCTGACGACCATCCTCACCGTGCTCACAGGAATCGGAATTCTTGCCCTGGAGCAGTACCTGTTCCCTGGTCTCTAACCAGGCTTCGTCACCGGGGGATTGATCCGCCAATGAATTTCTGGATTGTCTGCCGAGGAACTGACAAAGTGAGATGGAAAAAGCTGGAGGCGCGGGTGAGAATCGAACTCACGCATAAAGGTTTTGCAGACCTCTCCCTTACCACTTGGGTACCGCGCCCGGCGATGAGATGTCTGAAGAGACCCGGATTATGGAGCGGGAAACGGGATTCGAACCCGCGACTTCGACCTTGGCAAGGTCGCACTCTACCACTGAGTTATTCCCGCCCGCAAGACGGCCGGCAAAGCTCAGAAAAATTATAAGAACCGGCTTTTGCGATTGTCAAGCGCGCCTAAAGAACAGACCACGCGGGGCGATGCGGAAAGTCTGGAACGGGGCGCGCTGACCTGCTACTTGCTCTTTTCCTCATCATCCGGTGGAGGAGCGCCTGGAGAAGCCTGTGCCTCTTCTGCAGCCTTGCGCCGGCGTTCAATGCGCTTGGCGCGTTCTTCGGCGCGCTTGGCGAGCACTTCGGTCCCTAAAAGCTCAAGCACCGCTGTGTCTGCGCCATCGCCTTTCCGCCAGCCGGTATGAACGATGCGGGTATAGCCGCCG
>DASZAE010000415.1:0-11208 GCA_035945515.1 Terriglobia bacterium | reverse complement strand
AATCAGCATGAAAGAGTTTTTGGAGGCAGGTGTCCATTTTGGACATCAGACCCGGCGTTGGAACCCCAAGATGAAGGAGTACATTTACGGGGAGCGCAACGGGATCTATATCATCGATCTGCAGAAGACGCTCAAGCTTTTCAAGGAAGCCGCGAAATACGTCTCCGACGCCGCGGCTGCGGGCAAGACGGTGCTTTTTGTGGGGACCAAGCGCCAGGCGCAGGAAGCGATCGGCGAAGATGCGGCGCGCTGCGGAATGTTTTATATCAATCACCGCTGGCTGGGCGGCCTGCTGACCAACTTCACGACCATTCAAAAATCGATTCAGCGCCTGAAGGAACTGGAAGAAATGAGCCGCGACGGGCGCTACGACCTTTTACCCAAGAAAGAAGTTCTGCGGCTTGAGCGCGAGCGCAAGCACCTCGATTACAACCTTGCGGGGATTAAAGATATGCCGGGGTTGCCAGATTTTCTTTTCGTCGTCGACTCCAATAACGAACATATTGCGGTGAAAGAGGCGCAAAAGCTGGGTATCCCAGTGGTGGCGATTGTGGATACGAACTGCGACCCCGACTTGGTCGATTTTGTGATTCCCGGCAACGACGATGCTTTGCGGTCTATTCGGCTGTTCACTTCGCGCATTGCCGAGGCCGTGCTCGAGGGCTTGCAGTCAGCGGAGGATAAGCGCCTGGAAGAAGAGAAGCTTGCCGCGGAGCGCATCGCTGCGGAGCTTGAGGCCGAGCGTGAGCGGACGGCGTTTGGCGGGGAGCGGGGGGAGGGAGAGGCGGGCTTGGAGGCAGGCTACTTTGAGGCCGATCCGAACCTTCCTGCAACCGTCGTCGATGCTGAAGAAGTCGAGGACGGGCGAGTCAGAGTGCCAAAGATTCGGCGCAAGCCTGGCGCCAAAGTAAGGACGAGCAAGGAAGGCGAAGCCGGATTGGACGATCCGGTTGGCCCGGACCTCGCCTAAAAAGCTTGGCGAATGAAGATCCCAAGCACCGCCACGTCTCAGAGTGCGGGTCGCCTGAGGCGGTTTCCTCAACTGCCGTATGATTCCCCATAGGCGCAAAACTTCCAACAGGCCGTTGAAGAAGACTGTTTGGCTCTCGCTCTGCGTGAAGCGGCGGCGAGATGGGCACGGCAGGTGAGAAGTATCGGCCGAACTTTTCGGAATAGATGCTACGCGCTGCATGACGGCCAGGATTTTCAGCATTTTAAGTAATTGAGGGCTGCGCGGGCTATTTAGAACCCCTTGCGGCGGCGTAAATGTCACTTTTTACCTGGTAGGTTAGCGGGCTTGGAGGAAATGGGCGGCATGAGCATTTCGGCTGAAACAGTCAAGAAGTTGCGCGAGATGAGCGGCGCTCCGCTGATGGAGTGCAAGAAGGCGCTCGAAGCGGTCGGGGGCGATCTCGAACTGGCGTTCACGGAACTGCGCAAGCGTGGCCAAGCGGCGGCCGCGAAGAAGGCGGGACGCGCCGCGTCTGAGGGATTGATTGGAACCTACGTCCACACAGGTTCGAAGATTGCGGTGCTGGCCGAGCTCAACTGTGAAAGCGATTTTGTGGCGCGGACCGATGAATTCCAGGAGTTGGCGCACGACATCGCTATGCACATCTGCGCCACTGATCCGAAATATATTCGCAAGGAAGATGTGGACGCGGCTGCGCTCGAGCGCGAGCGCGCCATTCTGCGCGAGCAGGCTGCGGCGTCGGGAAAGCCGGCGGCGGTCATTGAGAAAATGATCGAAGGGCGCTTGGGCAAATTTTACGAAGAAAACTGCCTTTACGAGCAGCATTTCATCAAAGACGCAACAGCCTCGCAAACCATCCGGGAACTAATCAGCTCGAAAATCGCCAAGTTCGGCGAGAATATCGCGGTGCGGCGGTTTGCCCGCTTCAAGGTGGGCGAAGGCGCCGTTAAGGAAGAAGAGGCTGGGGCCGGCAAGGCGTCGTGATCGGGCGAAGATTGCTCTGAAAGCTCCGGTAAATGCCTCCACCAATCAGGAGTCTGAGGTTAGGTTTTATTGGCCATTATGGGTGAACCCACGTTTCATCGAATTCTTCTCAAGCTGAGCGGCGAAGCCCTGATGGGTTCGCGAGGTTTCGGCGTGGACCCGGACGCGGTGGCGCGCATCGCGCAAGAGATCCACGAGGTTCACGAATCGGGCGTTGAGATTGCCATTGTCGCCGGCGGCGGCAATTTTGTCCGCGGCGTGACGGCTTCGGCGGGCGGTTTTGACCGGGTCGTAGCAGACCACATGGGAATGCTGGCCACCGTGATCAACGCGCTGGCCTTGCAGGACGCGCTTGAGAAGGCCGGGTCGTACACGCGAGTCGTGACCGCCATTGAGATGCGTGAGATTGCTGAGCCGTTCATCCGGAGGCGCGTCATCCGCCATCTCGAAAAGGGACGCTTGGTGATCCTTGCGGGCGGCACTGGCAGTCCCTATTTTTCGACCGATACCGCCGCGGCTCTGCGAGGCATGGAAGTGAAGGCCGACGTAATTCTGAAGGCGACCAAGGTGGATGGCGTCTATGACCGCGACCCGGTCACGTCGCCGGATGCCAAAATGTTCAGCCGGATTACTTATCTGGACGTTCTCTCGCGCGGACTTGCGGTGATGGATACCACCGCGATTTCCCTGTGCATGGATAACGGGCTGCCGATCATTGTATTTAACCTGAATGTGCCCGGCAATTTGAAGCGCGTGGTTTCAGGAGAGAAGATCGGATCGTTGGTAGGCCGCTGAGAGGTGCTCGGAGGCGAACGCAATGGTGAAGGAAACGGTGGCTCAGGCCCGGACGCGGATGGCGAAGGCGGCTGCGGACCTTCAACACGAGCTGGCTTCGGTGCGGACGGGCCGCGCCTCAACAGCGCTCCTGGATCACCTCAAGGTGGACTACTACGGCACGCCCACTCCGCTAAGCCAGGTTGCGACTCTGGGTGTTCCAGAGCCGACGCTGCTGACGGTGCAGCCGTGGGACATGGGCCTGCTGGCCGCGATTGAGAAGGCTATCCGTTCGTCAGACCTCGGGCTGAATCCGATGAATGACGGCAAGCTGCTGCGCGTTCCCATCCCGGCGCTTACCGAAGAACGCCGGAAGGAGCTTGTGAAGCATGTTCATACGGTTCTCGAAAAGCACCGGCTGACGGTGAGAAATATCCGCCGCGAAGCGAACGAAGCTTTGAAGAAGCTGCTGAAAGACAAGGCGATTTCGGAAGATGACGAACGCAAAGGCATCGATGAGATCCAGAAACTGACGGACGAATTTATCGGGAAGCTCGACGCGCAGGGGAAAACCAAAGAGCATGAGCTTCTGGAAATGCACTAAGCGCGCCCTGGTAGGGCTGGCCGGATGAGCGCTACTAGGTAATAGGCCCAGTTTTTATTTTCACAGATCATAAATTTGAGTTATAATCATCTGGCGCGTTGCGAATTGCCCTTCAGGCTTTCCCTTACGGGTTCCCACAAAGGCTGTTTGTAACTGCAGGTCACGGTGGAGGCATTGAGAGATGCCGCCTGCCGGGGTAGCCGTAGTTGATCGTTCCCCAAGCGTACTTTAGTTATAAGCCACTTGACACCACTCGATGGTCTTTGCTACCTTCGAAAGGCTTTACCAAATATCGGATTCCTCTGTTGACAAGGCGTCAGCGGGGAAATATTCAAAGGATTAGAGAAGTTCAAAGTGCCCACTTTCAGCCAGATGGTTCGCCTGGGACGCAAGGCCTCGCGCTATAAAACGTCGAGTCCGGCGCTTGACGGTTGCCCGCAGAAACGGGGGGTTTGCATCCGCGTTTACACTCAAACGCCCAAGAAGCCGAATTCGGCGCTTCGCAAGGTGGCTCGCGTGCGGCTGACCAATAGCATGGAAGTGACCACGTATATTCCGGGTGTTGGGCATAACCTGCAGGAGCACTCGATTGTCTTGATCCGCGGCGGCCGCGTGAAAGATTTGCCGGGCGTGCGTTATCACGTCATTCGCGGCACGCTGGATTCGGCGGGCGTGAATGACCGCCGCCAGGGCCGGTCGAAGTATGGGGCCAAGCGTCCCAAGGCATCGTAAGAAATCAGAAATTAGAAAATGAACACGCTGATTTCTGATCATTGAAAGCCGGGAATATTCTATGCCCCGAAAGGGAACAGTTGAGCGCCGGGAAACCGCTGTGGACCCGGTATACGGAAACCAAGTTGTGCAGAAGATGGTGAATTGTCTGATGCACAAAGGCAAAAAATCAGTTGCGCAGAGGATTGTTTACGGCGCGCTGGAGCAGATTCGCGAGCGCACGAATGACGATCCCATCAAAGTTTTCAAGAAGGCCTTGGATAATGTGAGGCCCGCGCTTGAAGTCAAGAGCCGCCGCGTAGGCGGCGCGAACTATCAGGTGCCGGTTGAAGTAAACCGGAATCGTCAAACCTCTCTCAGTCTCCGCTGGCTCATCGGTTACGCACGGGAGCGAGGCGAGAAGTCGATGGTTGAAAAGCTCTCTGCCGAGCTTCTTGATGCCGCCAACAACCGGGGCGGGGCTATCAAAAAGAGAGATGACACCCACCGCATGGCCGAGGCGAATAAAGCCTTCGCCCACTACCGCTGGTAATCCCGAATTTCCGGGAAGACCTGATTGCGGCGGGATGGGGTTTTTCCCAAAGTCCCGATCCGCCGCCCGGCCGCAGACGCGGCCCTAACGCCATCACAGTCCGGAAAGTTTCCGGAAAAAGTTTGCGCGCAGGGCGCGCGAGCCGAGTATTGAACTGTTTTTATGTCGCGCACGACGCCGCTCGAAAAAACCCGGAATATCGGCATCATGGCTCATATTGACGCCGGTAAAACCACCACTACGGAGCGAATCCTCTATTACACCGGGATTACGCACAAGATGGGCGAAGTGCACGAGGGCACCGCGGTGATGGACTGGATGGAGCAGGAGCAGGAGCGCGGCATTACGATTACGTCCGCGGCCACAACCTGCTTTTGGCGCGATATCCGCATTAACATTATTGACACGCCGGGCCACGTGGATTTTACGGCGGAAGTTGAAAGGTCGCTCCGGGTGCTTGACGGAGCGATTGCTATTTTGGGCGCCGTCGAAGGCGTTGAGCCTCAGACCGAAGCGGTCTGGCGGCAGGCGGATAAATACCGCGTCCCGCGAATTGTCTTTGTGAATAAGATGGACCGCTCGGGAGCGAATTTCGCAGAATGCGTGCAGCAGCTCCGGTCGAAGGTCCATGCGACCCCGGTTGTGATTCAGGCGCCGCTTGGCGCGGAAGATAAATATACGGGGTCGATCGACGTGATCCGCCAGAAAGCCCTGGTCTATCGCGATGAAACGCTGGGCGCCGATTACGACGTGAAAGAAATCCCGGCATCGGAAGTCGAAGCCGCAAAGCGTTACCGCGACCAGATGGTTGAGACTTTGGCAGAGTTTGACGACGTGATCCTGGAGAAATTCGCGCATGGCGGCGAGGTTTCAGGCGATGAGCTTCGCGCCAGCTTGCGGCGCTGCACCTTAAGCATGAAGGTGGTTCCGGTCATCAGCGGGTCAGCCTTTAAGAACAAAGGCGTCCAACCTCTGCTGGACGCGGTCGTGGATTATCTCCCTTCCCCTGCGGATATTCCCTCCGTTGAGGGTTCTGACCCTGATGATGAAGAAAAAACGCTCACGCGCGAAACCAACGATGGAGCGCCGTTTGCGGCATTGGTCTTTAAGATTATGACTGACCCGTTTGTCGGGCAATTGGCCTTTTTGAGGGTTTACTCGGGCTCGCTCAAGAGCGGCGAGACGGTTTATAATCCGCGCCGGCGTAAACGCGAACGGATTTCCCGATTGCTCAAAATGCATGCCAATAAGCGCGAAGAGATCAGCGAGGTCTTGGCGGGCGATATCGCGGCCGCGGTGGGACTCAAGACTGTTTCAACCGGCGATACGATTTGCGACGAGAAGGCCCCGATTGTTTTTGAGGCCATGGATTTTCCGGCTCCGGTGATTTCGGTTGCGATTGAGCCAAAGACCAAGGCCGACCAGGAAAAGATGGGCCTCGCTCTTTCCCGCCTGACGCAAGAAGACCCCACTTTCAAAGTAACCACCGACCCCGATACCGGCCAGACCATCATGTCCGGCATGGGCGAGCTTCATATTGAAATTCTCGTGGACCGCATGTTGCGCGAGTTCAGTGTGGGCGCAAACGTCGGCCGTCCGCAGGTGGCCTACCGCGAAACCATTCGCGGATCGGCGGAAGCAGAAAGCAAATACATTAAGCAGACGGGCGGTCACGGTCAGTACGGACACGTTGTCGTCACCGTTGAACCGCTCGGACATCCCGCCCCGGAAGCGATCGAAGAAATCACCAAGAAAAAATCCACCAACAAATTTGATTCGGAGCTGAATTTCCTGTTCATCGACGGGATTGTGGGCGGCGTCGTGCCGAAGGAATATATTTCGCCGGTCTATGCGGGCATGCGGGAGGCGATGGAAACGGGCGCTCTGGCGGGTTATGAAATGACGGGGATCAAGGCGGCCTTGATTGACGGCTCTTACCACGAGGTTGACTCTTCGGAAATGGCTTTCAAAATTGCCGGATCGATGGCTCTGAAAGATGGCGTCAGAAAAGCCCGCCCTTGCCTGCTTGAGCCGGTGATGAAGGTGGAGGTTGTGGTTCCGGAAGAAAATATGGGCGACGTCCTGGGCGATTTGAGCGGCCGGCGCGGGCGTATTGAGGGCATGGAAAAACGCGGGTCCACGCAGATCATCCGTTCGACGGTTCCCTTGGCCGAGATGTTTGGCTATGCCACGGATTTGCGCTCGAGGACGCAAGGGCGCGCCTCCTACACTATGCATTTCCTGCGCTATGAGCAGGTGCCAGGGAATATTGAAACCGAAATTATTGCCAAGGTGCAGGGCAAGCCGGTCGCCACTTAAAGATTTTGGAAAGGGTCCAGAAGGCAGAGCACGTAAATTTCTCGCAGTGAGGCGAATGAGTTATGGCCAAAGAAAAATTTGATCGTTCAAAACCGCACATGAACATCGGGACGATCGGGCACATCGATCATGGAAAGACGACACTGACGGCGGCGATCACCAAGGTGCTGTCGAAGCATAATCCAAAGGTGCGCTTCCGGGCTTTTGATTCGATCGATAACGCCCCCGAAGAGAAGGCCCGCGGGATCACGATTGCGATCGCGCACGTCGAATACGAGACGGCAAACCGCCACTACGCGCACGTCGATTGCCCCGGTCACGCCGACTACATCAAGAACATGATCACCGGTGCTGCGCAGATGGATGGAGCGATCCTCGTGGTGGCGGCGACAGACGGACCTATGCCGCAGACGCGGGAGCACGTGTTGCTCGCGCGGCAGGTGAATGTGCCTTATATCGCGGTGTTCATGAACAAGTGCGACGCGGTTGAAGACCCTGAGCTGCTCGAGCTTGTCGAAGTGGAGGTCCGGGATCTGCTGAATAAGTACAATTTCCCCGGCGATAAAGTGCCCGTAGTGCGGGGCAGCGCGCTCAAGGCGCTCGAAGGCGATGCAAAGTGGGAGAAATCGATTGACGATCTGATGGCGGCGGTGGATAGCTACATCCCGCTGCCGCAGCGCGACATCGACAAGCCGTTCCTGATGCCGGTAGAGGACATCTTCTCCATTTCGGGCCGTGGAACGGTAGTGACGGGAAGAGTTGAGCGCGGCAAGGTGAAAGTGCAGGAAGAAATTGAGATTGTCGGTTTGCGGCCCGAGTCTTTTAAGCGCGTGGTGACGGGCGTCGAGATGTTCAAGAAGCTGCTTGACGAGGGGCAGGCGGGCGACAATGTGGGGATTCTGCTACGGGGAACGGAAAAAGAGGAAGTGGAGCGGGGGATGGTCTTGGCGAAGCCAGCCACGATCACGCCGCACACGAAATTCAAGGCCGAGACGTACATTTTGACCAAGGAAGAGGGCGGCCGGCATACGCCATTTTTCAATGGATATCGGCCGCAGTTTTACTTCAGAACCACGGACGTAACCGGCGTGGCGAAGCTTCCGGAAGGAACAGAGATGGTAATGCCGGGCGATAACGTGACGATGGAAATCGAACTGATCACGCCGATCGCAATGGAGAAAGGGCTGCGGTTTGCGATCCGGGAAGGCGGACACACGGTCGGAGCTGGCAGCGTCACCGAAGTGGTGCAATAGGCCGATTAAACTATGATGCTACATGAAAAAATCCGAATCCGGCTGAAAGGTTATGACCACCGTATCCTTGATCAGGCCGCGGTGGAAATCGTCTCCACAGCAAAACGCAATGGAGCGCAAGTGGCGGGGCCGATTCCGCTGCCGACGGTGAAGAATAAATATTGCGTTCTCCGGTCGCCGCATACCGATAAGAAATCACGCGAACAATTTGAGATTCGCACGCACAAGCGGCTGGTCGATATTCTGGAACCAACCGGATCAACCATCGACGCCCTGACCAAGCTGGACTTGCCGTCGGGCGTGGATATTGAGATCAAGGCTTTCGGGAAAGAACATACGAAGTAGCAATTTGAGCAGTTTTGGATTGAAGTCGATGGTTGGTTGTTCGTTGCTGGTTGCAATGGACCACAAACCACGGACAACGGACAACAGTTATGGTCAACGGAATTCTTGGCAAAAAGCTCGGAATGACCCAGGTTTTTGGGCCGAATGGCGACGCGATCCCTGCAACGGTGTTGAAAGCGGGTCCTTGCGTTGTGGTCCAGAGAAAGACTGCGACGAAGGATGGGTATGACGCGGTGCAACTGGGGCTGGTGGAGTTGCCGGGACCGAAACGCGTCCCAAAGCCGATGGAGGGGCACTTTAAGCGAGCTGGAGCAAACCCTGCGCGCTTTGTTCGTGAAGTCCGCTTGGCTCCTGGAAACGAAGAAGTTAAAACCGGCGATAAGGTGCTTGTGGATCAATTCAAGGCGGAAGACATTGTCGACGTGGTGGGTGTCTCCAAGGGCCGGGGGTTTGCGGGTGTTCACAAACGGCACCACTTCGGCGGCGGCAGCGGGTCACACGGATCGATGTTTCATCGCGCGCCGGGCTCGATTGGCGCCTCGGCTTTTCCTTCGCGGGTGCTGAAGGGCATGAGGGCGGCAGGGCACATGGGGGCATCGCAAGTTACGGTAAGGAATTTGAGGATTGTCCGGGTTTTGCTGGAGGATAACGCGCTGGTCGTAGAGGGAGCCGTTCCCGGACCCGAAGGGGGCTACATCGTGGTTCGCAAGGCAAAGGCTCCGAAGCGGAAATCGCGGGTGGTTGCTGCGCCTGCGGAGAAGAAAAAGAAATAGATTGAGAATCGCGGGATTGAGATCAGAAAATGGCTACTGTTGAAGTGAAAAACCTGGAAGGGGTAAAGGTAAGAGAGCGCCAGCTTCCAGACGAGCTGTTTGCCGCTCAGCCGAATCAGAGTCTGCTCTGGGAGGCGGTGAAGTCTTACCTGGCGAACCGCCGCCGCGGGACTCATTCCACCAAGAGCCGCGGGGAAGTGAGCGGCGGAGGCAAGAAACCGTGGAAGCAGAAGGGAACCGGCAGGGCGCGCGTGGGTAGCATTCGAAGTTCTTTGTGGCGCCACGGTTCGATCGCGCACGGTCCGAAACCGCGTGATTATTCCACCAAACTTCCAGCGGGCATGTTGCGCGGCGCTCTCCGGTCAGCTCTGGCGGCAAAATATCAGGAGAACAAGCTGACGGTGGTTGAGGGTTTTGATCTTTCAGAGCCGAAAACGAAGGTTTTCTCAAGCGCATTGAAAAAGCTTGCGGCGGGCAAAACGGTGCTCGTGGTGGATGACGCCGCCAACCGCAATTTACAGCTTTCGGCGCGGAATCTTCCGGGGTGCGACTTGCTGGCGCATCATCGCGTTCACCCCTATGACGTTATAAGCCATGAAGGCCTTTTGATTTCAGAGGCGGCTTTGACTCGGATGGAGGAGGCGCTGCGGTGAAGAAGCACCCCTATCAAATTCTGCGCAAAGCGATTATTACCGAAAAGGGTTTGCAGGTTAAGGAGCAATCCCGGACGCTGGTTTTTCAGGTCGATCCTCATGCCAACAAGAGCCAGATCAAAAGCGCGGTTGAAGAGGCTTTCAAGGTGAAAGTGGAAGGCGTTCGCACGGCGAACTTTGCGGGAAAAATGCGAAGGCGTGGCAGGACTTCTGGCTACCGGCTCGACTGGAAAAAGGCTTATATCAAGCTGCGGCCCGGAGAAAAAATACCTGAATACGGCGAAAGTATTTAATCGCGACCATTTCAGGCAAGGCGGCGGTTGAATTTCGCGTTGTACCCGGACGAATATGGGCATTAAAACTTACAGACCGTATACCGAGACGCGGCGCTTTCAAACTGGGCTGACGTTTGAAGAGATCACCCAGGTTGGGCCGCACAAGCCGTTGCTCCAGCCGAAGACTCGCATTTCGGGGCGCAACAACGCGGGCCATTTGAGCATCCGGCATCGCGGCGGGGGGCACAAACGGCAGTACCGCGTGGTGGATTTCAAGCGCGACAAAGCGGGCGTCACGGCGAAGGTTGCGACGATTGAATACGACCCGAACCGCTCGGCGTTTATTGCACTCCTTCATTATGCTGACGGCGAAAAGCGATACATCCTTTACCCCCACGGCTTGAAGGTGGGCGACAAGGTGGTTTCCGGGCCAGAGGCGGATATTGTGGCGGGCAACGCTCTGCCGCTTAAGCATATTCCGGCCGGCACCATGATTCACAATATTGAATTGCGGCTTGGAAAGGGCGGCCAGCTCGTGCGGAGCGCTGGAGGGTCGGCGCAATTGCTCTCGAAGGACGGCGAATATGCGCAGGTCCGGCTGCCATCGGGGGAGGTTCGCAAGGTTCATCTCGATTGCATGGCGTCCATCGGCCAGATTGGCAACCTTGATCACGAGAATGTCGCCTTGGGAAAGGCTGGCCGCAGGCGATGGATGGGAATTCGGCCGACGGTGCGCGGGGTAGTTATGAATCCAGTGGATCACCCGCATGGCGGCGGCGAAGGGAAGACTTCCGGCGGTCGCCACCCGGTGACTCCGTGGGGGAAGCCGACCCGGGGCTATAAGACCCGTAATAACAAGCAGACAGACCGGTTCATCGTCAAGCGGCGCGAGAAGAAATAAAGGGAGGAACTTTGGGCAGGTCACTCAAAAAAGGGCCGTTCGCGGATGGCCACCTCATGAAAAAGATCGAGCTGCTGAACCGGCGATTCG
>DASZAE010000414.1:0-5960 GCA_035945515.1 Terriglobia bacterium | reverse complement strand
GATCGGATCGTATAGCCTTTGGCTCGCCCGAGCCGATAAATCTCCGCCGCCGATAAAAATGAGGAGGCAGGCAAAGGGTCGCTCAGCACCGGCAGCGCCAGAAAAGCGTCGCGAAATGCGTTGCTCGCAGGCTCGCTTCGTAGCCCTTGTAGAACCTCTTGGACGATGGGTCCGCAGGTGGCAAAATTGACCAACTCCTCTTCGGAGATTTTTGATCCCAGGCGCCCATTCAATAATTCAATCCAAACCGAGGTGTCGACCAGGATCATCGGCGTCCTCGGCGGCTCCGCCCCTCCACCCCGTCCTCACGCATTTCCGGCAAGCTTCCCTGCCAAAGCCCGCGCCCAAAGAAGCGGGGGAGGCTCTGAATTTTACGAAGGCGGAGGACTTCCGCCAAAGCAAGATTGACTGCGGCCGAGTAGGTCTTTACCCCCAGAAGGCGCGTGGCTTGATCAAGCAGTTCTCCATCTAACACAAGATTCGTACGTTTCATGTGTAGAGTATACACCCTCACCGGGAAGCGGAAAAGCCTTGACGCGGCGGCGCGGCAAGTAGCGCAGCGGATAGCCATCACGGTCAATCTTCGGCAATTGTAGCGGCGGCCTCTGGCAGCCGGTCTTTAATATCTAAAAGCCAGCGGCCAGAGGCCGCCGCTACAACTGACCTTGGCTACCGCGCTCGCAAAAAAAGCCCGCGGCATATAAGTCACGCCGTGGCTACTGCATGGCGGCCAAGACTTCGTCGAGCGGCACGGTTGCGAACGTTGTGGCATAGTCGGACAAGCCATAGGGGATGACGAGCTGCCGCCCGTGCAGGAGAGCACCGCATGAGTAAACAACATTGGGGACGTAGCCTTCGCGCTCGTCTTCGTTCGGCGTGATCAGCGGCTCGCGCAGCCGGCCAATGACTTTCGCCGGGTCATCGAGGTCGAGCAGGAAGGCGCCGATACAATATTTCCGCATGGGTCCCACGCCGTGGCTGAGCACCAGCCATCCGGCTTCGGTTTCGATCGGCGACCCGCAGTTACCTAGTTGGATGAATTCCCAAGGGAGCGCCGGCTTCAGGACAAGTTGTTTCGTGTGCCAGAAATGCAAATAATCGGAGAACATCACATAGATGTTCTCATTATCCTGCCGGCTCAGCATCGCGTACCGGCCTTTGAGTTTTCGCGGGAAGAGCGCCATGCCTTTGTTCTGGACGGCCGGACCGTTTAGCGTGATGAATTTGAAATGAAGAAAGTCGGGCGTTTCGAGAAACTGCGGCTGGATCAGCCTTCCGTCGTAGGCCGTATAGGTCGCGTAATAAATCCGCCTGCCGTCCTCATCCTGAAAGAGAACGAAGCGCGCGTCCTCGATTCCGTTGCATTGCGAAGGTGTTGCGGGGAAAAGGACGCGTTCGGACAAACACGAGTCCGCCTCAAATCTCACTTCGTAATTTGATTGGGCCAGGATCAGAATCTTCCTGGCGATGGCTTCGGTTTCCACATTTGGCGTCCGAAGCTGCTTCAGGGCAAGGTTGAGGCTGGCTTGCAGTTCGTCCAGTGTGAACGATTGTCCCAAGGCCCTGAGAACCTGCCGGCTGAAGCCGTCCGCGAAACCAAGTGCATCCAGCTTTCGTTCGAAGACGTGCTTCTCGTAGGCCGCGTGGGGCACGAGCGCGGGCTCGATGCTATAACGGCGGGCCGCGTCAATGGTGATATTGGCGTTGGCGTCGAGGACTCCCGTGCGGAAGGTGATGGAGGAGATGTGCCCTTCACCTGTAGCCCGCAGGCTGAGAACGAAACGCAATGAACCGTGTGGAATCTCCGATTGATCCGGGTGCGGCGCCATGGAGGGATTGAACAGTGCAGCGGCTTCAGGCGAATACTCGCAGCTGAAATACGCTCCGAGCAATAACTCGCGCTCTTCGGAGAGCTTTTCCTCAGCGGGCAGGTACGGCCGAATTTCGTCGAACCGCCGCCTGAAAAACTCGCGGATCTTGCGATGGCGTCCGCTGAATTCGGCCGACAGTTGCTTCAGCAGAGTATGGACTTCGTCTTCGGGGAGAGCCATAACCTGTGTGCAAATTGTCATGGCGCGCCGGTCGCTCATAAAGTGGAACGGGCGCAAAAGCACGCGCGTGCGGTCCGGATATAACATGATGCCGGTGCGATTGACTTGGACAATTTTCATGGAATAGTTGAGGCTAAGCGCCTGGCTCATTGAAGGCGGTGACGGCGTTTTGCATGAGTCGCATTTCCGCCAGCGATAGCAGGAAGGCCAGCGTGGACTCGGCTCCCTGGTTTCCGTTGACGCGATCCATGTGCAATGCATCGCGGCAGCCGCCGGTGCTGGGCGAGTACAGCTCCCGCCCCAGATCGTTCCAGCCGAGAAACCAGTCAAAGGCGCGTTGGGCCTGTTTGTACCATCGGGGATCCGATGTGACCCGGTACGCCTCAATGCAGGCCGACACCGTCGCCTGCGCCTCGATGGGTTGCTGGTCAAAGTTTGCGCGCGGGCCGCCGCGAGGATAGAATCCGTTACTGCCGATGGGCCGCAGGTGCCCGTTCTCAGAGGTTTGTACTTCCGCCAGCCAGCCCAATGCTTGCAGACCTCGTTCCAAAGCCGCTGGTTTTCCTGTGGCATGCCCGCTCAGAATCAATGCGTGCGCAAGCTTGGCATTGTCATAGGTCAACCTTTCTTCAAACCAGGGCCACTCTGGTTGCGCAGCCTTGTCGAAAAGCTCCATCAGCTTCGCCGTGAGTGCTTCGCGAGTTTGATTCGCCGCGCTGTCACCGCTCAGCCGGCGCAGGTATTCGTGAATGCCAATGAGGCTGAACGCCCATGCCCGTGGCGAAGTGAACTCTGTCACGGCGGGCAGCGCCTGGGCGAAGAGTTGCGCCGTCATGATCTGGAAGCCACGATGCGGCGAGCGTCCCACGCCTACCCCCAAGGCCCAGAGTGCACGGGCGTGACAATCTTCAGACCCCTTGTCATCGAGCCAGCGACGGTCGAAACTCAGGTGGTTGTGGAACCGCTTCGTTTTAGAGTCGAACGCGTGATTCAAAAAGGCCGCGTAGTTTGTGGCCAAAGTGCGCATGCGCTCCGGTTCTTCTCCGAGCTCGTCGAGCAGCACTGCGAGGATAAAAGCGCGGGCATTGTCATCGGTACAGTAACCTTCAGAAAAATTGGGGACCGTGAAAATGGCGTGCTGGAAAATGCCCGTCGAATCGGTCATCCGGGTAAGATGATCGAGTTTTAGATCGGGCAAGCCCTGCGGCTGCTGGTCAAGCGTCTTCGTAGCAAAAGACTTTCGGGATAGCACCGCTCCTTGAAGCCGCGCCAGCTCGAAGGAGCGCATGTAGAGCCGCGCCGCATTGGCCCAGACCATCTCGCGGCCCAGTTTGTAAGCGTTCTTGCGCATGGCGTGGCGGCGCGTTGGGTCGCGCAGCAAGCCGGTCACCTCACGAGCAATCGCTTGGACATCTCCGAAGGGTACGAGCACACCGCGCTCTTCAGCCAGTAATTCGACCGCGTGCCAGTACGGTGTCGAAATTACCGCCTTGCCGGCGCCAAAGGTATAGGCTAGCGTGCCCGACGTGATCTGCGCTTCGTTGAGATAAGGTGTTATGTAAAGGTCTGCCGCGCCGATGAACTCTTTCAATTCTTCGAGTTCGACAAAGCGATTGTAGAAGATGACATTCCTCTCGACTTTGTTCTTTTTGGCGAGGATTTCGAGGCTGAGACGGTAGGCTTCCCCTTGCTCCCGCAGCTCGTTCGGGTGCGTGGCGCCCAAGACGATATAAACAACGTCAGGGAACTCCGCCAGAATTGCCGGCAGGGCTTGGAGCACATTTTCAATGCCCTTGTTCGGCGAAAGCAGGCCGAACGTGAGTAACACGATCCTCCCCTCCACGCCAAACTGGTCCTTGTAAAAGTTCGGATCGACAAAGGGTATATCGGGAATACCGTGCGGGATGAGATCAATTTTGGGAAATGGCGCCTGGTAAACTTCCTGCAACATCTGCTGTGCCCGCTGGGTCATGACCACCAGCCGAGTCGAGCGCGCGATCAGCTCTTGCATTACACGCCGCTGATCGATGTTCGGCTCGCGCAACACCGTATGGAGAGTCGTGACCACGGGTGTTTTCAGTTCACGCAATAGAGCCAGCACGTGACTCCCCGCCGAACCGCCGAAGATCCCAAATTCGTGCTGGACCGAGACCATGTCCACATCGCTGATGTTGATGAAGTCTGCCGCGCGCTGATAAGAGGTTAAATCCTGCTCCTCGATCTCGAAGCGAACGACGTCCGGATATTCGTAGCCGCCTTCGACGTCATTGACTGCCAGCGCGAAGCACTGGATCTCCGGGTGATCCGCCACGACGGACGTAAGCAGGTCGGACGTGAACGTGGCGATGCCGCACTTGCGCGGCAAGTAGTCGCCGAGAAACGCCATCTTCCGAATCTTCGATTCTATTTCCACTTGGTTGTTCGCTTTGTGCCGCGCGTAGTGGCAGACTCGCTCTATCGGCGGCCCACTCAAGCCATGGTATTCCAGTTGTCCGCCGCGACGAAATCCTCACCGGTCTCGTGGCGGCTTGCGGCGCTGCTGTCCGGTATTTAGGTTGGGTTCTCGGAGCCAAGCGGCCCGGTTAGCGTCTCAAAGGGAACAAGGCCGGCCTCAAGCTCTGCCACGGCTATCTTCGTAGCCTTCTTGTAGGGGGTTTGTACAAGAGATCGGGCGCCGGCGTGTAACTGCCGCGCGCGCCGTCCGGCAACTAGAATGAAGCGGAATTTACTGTCGAACAACTGGGGTATCTCCATGTATCCTCCAACGGATCTGCTGAATTATCTGCTGTCCAGTCCTCAAAATGCAGGCTTCTTCATGATTGAGGGGTGTTGTCCTGCACGGCAACGAAAGTAGTTAGCGAGGCCACCGGTCTTTCAAACCGGTCCGCTGAAAAATACACCGTTCACCTGATCGTGGCCTCTGTCGAGGATCGCACCCCACCCCACTCCGAATGGCGAACGCATTGACCGCCATTCAATTTGATGATTGACGCATGGGATCTAGTAGCTTCTACCGCGGCCATCGCGATCGCGGCCGTCGCCGCCGCGTTGATCCGAGAAGCCCGTGCGCTGTGGCCGGGCTTCGTTGACGGTCAAGGCGCGGCCATCGAAATCACGGCCATTCAAGCTTCCGATTGCTTGTTGCATCTCTGCGTTGTTGACCAGCTCAACAAAGCCGAATCCACGCGACTGGCCCGACATCTTGTCGGTGACCACCATCGCTGAGGCCACCTGAAAGCCTGCTTGGGTGACAAACTCATTGAGGGTGCTGGTTGTGACGCTATGGGGAAGATTACCTACGTAAAGTTTAGTTGCCATTTGATCCTCCAGATCAGGGCTGGCCCTCGGGCATGCCCGCTTAATCTAACGCTTGCTCGCGATGTGGTCCTCACTTCGCACGATTGCCTTTTCGCTACCGTTATGACCGGGAACGAAGCGACGAGGATGACCCTCGCCGCAGGCGCCTGCTGCCTACCGCTTCTAATACATCCCGCCACCCATGCCTCCCGGCGGTCCGGCCGGCATTTTTTCGTCTTCGTCCGGAAACGCGCAGACGGTTGTTTCAGTGGCAGCTTGCATAAAACTCTGTCTGCGAAATTCTGGCTGCCGTCAGCGGTCCCTCATCAAGGGCGAAAGGCTACTTTGTTCACTAGCCTGGCCTTTTCTTGCGCGGTGCGATTCTCCTCGTCTAGCTTCTTTTGAAGTTCAACTTCTCGCTGCGGGGCCTCCTGTTGGTCCAGCCGCACGGCTTCGGCGGCAGCAGTCCGAGCCAGGCCGTTCAGCTGCTTCGAGAACATAAGCATTCCAAAATTACGCTGGTAAGAGGAACGGAACAGATCGATCGAATACTGCGAGTTCTCCCAACGCGCGATGACCTCTTCGCTGCCTTCATCAACCTGGGATGAAGAG
>DASZAE010000413.1:0-7913 GCA_035945515.1 Terriglobia bacterium | reverse complement strand
CGAGGAAGCCGGCGGCGGAGACGGCGGGGCAAAAAAGGCGCGCCAAAGCATGAGCAAGCCCAGCGTCAAGACGATGGCGATGAGCATCCGCTTTTCCATGTTAGGTTCCATCAGTCACTCTTTAACGCGCCTTTCAAATTTTGGATGGTTAAGGCTCCAATCTCTCCGGCACTGGGTCAATCCCGTGTCCACCCAGCGGATGGCATCGTGCGAGCCGCCGTAAGGCCAGCCACGAGCCGCGCAACACACCCCAATTCTCGATAGCTTCGCGCGCATACTCGGAGCAGGTCGGGTAAAAGCGGCAGGCGGAAGGGAGCGCGGGAGAGATGAAAACCTGATAAACCCGAATGAGCGCAAGCAACAAAAAGCGTGTCAATCTGCAAGCGCGCTTCGGGAAGGCGCGGGTGAAGCGCCAGACGGTGGAGCGGCCGGAAACAATCGCAAAACCTCTTTGGTCAGCGCAGTAAAAGGAATGCTTGCCGCTGCCGGGCGAGGATTCAGCACCACGTCCCACCCTGCCGCGATCGCTGCCTGATTGAGCCGGAAAACCTCTCTCAGCCGCCGCCGGATGCGGTTGCGGACTACAGCGACCCCAAGAGCTTTCGGCGTTGTGATCCCCAGCCGCGTGCGCGGCAAGCCGTTTGGCCGGTAAAAAATGGTGCATATCCGCGCGCTCCCACGCCGTCCTTCCTCATAAACCCGCCGAATGTCGGGCCGGCGAAGCAGGCGCAACGATTTGGGGAAGGACTGCGAAAGCTCGCCCTCCTTCATGGAGTGAGACGGTGGCGGCCCTTTTGCCGCCGGCGCTTCAGTGTGGCGCGGCCGCCCGCTGTCTTCATGCGCGCACGGAACCCGTGCGTCTTGGCGCGCCTTCTTCGGTTAGGTTGGAAGGTTCTCTTCAAACGTAGGCCATCCCTTGTCTAAGATTCATTCGAGCAAGCTATTTTCCAGAATAGCTTTAGCCTTCGCCTTTCGTCAAGCTTGAACGGGCAATGGTAGTGTCCTGTTTTTGAGAAATCACGCGCCCAGTGATCCCAATGAAGCAGGAGGGGAAGCGAATTTTCATTTCTGCCATAACTGGCCACTTCAGCGCGGAGGCAAACCAGAGACGGCGATTTCAGCTAAAAAGCTTGACCTTGGCTATCCAATGATGGTAACTCTGAAAGGCAACGCAACATCCAGTCAACCAAGCTGGAGCATGACAACACGCTCCAGGGGGACGCGATGTTAAGTCGAATGAATAAGATCGGGAGGAACCGTGAAACGTACAATTCCACTTGTCAAGATGTGGGTATCTTTTGCCGCAGTTTTGCTTTTTGCCTTGTGCTTTCTGCCGGGCGCAAGCGTCGCGCAGGAAGTTACGGCGAGTCTCGCAGGGGTAGTCACCGATTCCACGGGCGCGGTGGTGCCCGGCGCAACGGTGGTGATTCACAACAACGCGACCAACGTGGACGTGCGAACCGCCACCACGGACAACGGCGGCGTCTATCACGCGGACCTGCTGCCCTACGGCACATACACGGTCACGGTCACCAAGGCGGGCTTTAAGACTTACGTGGCGAATGACGTGATTTTGCACGTCGGCGACCACCGGGCGCTGAACGCGCAGCTGGAAACGGGCGGCGTGACGCAGAGCGTCACCGTGACTTCCGCCAGCACGCCCGTGCAGACTACGAGCGCGGCTCAATCGGGCACGGTGACGGGCACGCAAGTGCGCGAACTTGAGCTCGAGAACCGCAACTTTGAGCTGCTGCTGACGCTCGAGCCGGGCGTCTCCTCCACGCTGGCAGACACGGTTGGCTTCGGCGGCATCGCCAACACCAGCTCTATTTCTGTGAATGGCGCGCGCACCTCCGCCAACAACTGGATGGTGGACGGCTCGGACGTCAACGACAGCGGCTCGAACTTGACCGTCCTCAACGTGCCCAGCATCGACGCGCTCACCGAGTTCACCCTAGAGCGCAGCACCTACGACGCGCAATACGGACGCAGCGGCGGCGGCCAGGTGAACATCGTGACCAGGTCGGGAACCAGCCAGTTCCATGGCGTCGCCTATGAGTTCTTCCGCAATGACGCGCTGAACGCCAATAACTATTTTGCCAATGCCGGCGCGCTGCCTTCCGGCCAAACCGCGGTGCGGCCGCCGTTCCGATACAACGACTGGGGTTTCACTTTCGGCGGCCCGCTGTTTATTCCTAAGTTATACAACACCAACAAGTCGAAAACGTTTTTCTTCTGGTCGGAAGAATGGCGGCGCACCCGGACTCCGTCAACTGGCGTCGGCATCCTGCCCGCGGCGCAAGAGCTTACCGGCAATTTCCAGGGCATCGCCACGCTTGACCCCACGCAGGCGCCTGCAGGCTGCATCACGAATAATCAAATAGCCCAAAGCTGCATCAGCAAAAACGCGCAGGTGTATATCAATCAGATTTATAGTAAGCTCACACCCAACCTGCCCAACAACCAGATTGTGACTTCACTCGAGGGACTCAACAATTACCGGCAGGACATCATCCGCTTGGATGAAAACCTGACCCAGCGGGTGGAGCTTTTCGCGCGGTATATGGAAGATGTGATCCCCACCACCGAGCCCGGCGGCCTTTTCGACGGCTCCCCACTGCCCGGCATTTCGTCCACCGCCACCAACTCGCCGGGGCGCAACCTGGTGCTCCACGCCACTATGCAGCTTAGCCCAAGCATCGTCAACGAGGTGGCGTTTAACGATACTTGGGGCGCCATCGACAGCAATATCACCGGTTTGATCGGAAGCCAGACGCTGTATAACGCGGTGAACCGCAGCGGTTTCCCGTTCAGCGACCCATACGGCCGCGCGCCGAGCATCAGTATTGCAGGCATCAGCAGCGTCACCGCGCCCAGCGCGCCCTACCGTGAGCGGAACATCGACAAGGAGATATACGACAACCTGACGATTGTCCGGGGCAATCACAGCATTCGCACCGGCATCAGCAATCAGTGGATGCGCAAGAGCGAAAACGCGCCTGAACCGACCAATGGCAGCTTTACTTTCAACAACACAAGTCCCGCGCTGCCCGCGTTCGCCAATTTCCTGTTGGGCCAGGCGGTGAGCTTTACCCAGGCGGACCATGATGTGATCCCCGACATCCGGTTTATTAATCTTGGCGCGTATGTGCAAGATGACTGGAAAATCCGCTCCAATCTGACGCTGAATCTGGGCGTGCGCTATGATTTTATGGGCAATCCGCACGACGTCAACGGAATTCTCACCAACTTCGACCCGGTTTTGTTCAATCCGGCGCTTGCGCCCGTGATTGTCCCAACTACTGGCAGGTTTGCTGCTGGGCAAACGGTGATTCCCGCCAACTACGGGAATGGGATTATTGTCGGGAGCAATGGCTGCGCGAAAGAGCTTAGCGGCCAACTTTCACCTTCGGCCGGAGGGCCTTCCTGCTCGCCTTTTGGGGAGCAGGTGAACCCCAATTACACGCATAACCTTTCGCCCCGCATCGGTTTTGCCTACGACCCTTGGGGCAATGGCAAAACCTCCATCCGCGGCGGATATGGCATCTTTTACGACCGCACGCTGGATGGCATTGAGGAACAAAACCAGTTTCAAAATATCCCGGTCGTGGCCAATGTGGCCATCAACAGCACGGGGGTGCAGAACCTTTTCGACGATCCGTCCGGAGGCATTGTCGGCACCAGCCTCACTCCGCGCACGCTGCACGCCACGGGGCGCCCTGACTTCAAAATCCCGTATTTGCAGGACTGGAATCTTTCCGTGCAGCGTGAAGTGGCCCGCAACACAGTGGTCCAGGTGGCCTATGTGGGCGACAGGGGCACCCATCTGTTGAGCGAGGTCGACACCAATCAGATTCCCGTCGCAGCGCGCCTGGCCAATCCCACAACTAGCTATGACGCTTTGCGGCCCTATCCTGGATACCATGTGATTCAAGCGATCATTCCCGAGTTCTACTCGAATTATCACTCGCTGCAGGTTTCTGTGAACAGGCAGGTGACCAAGGGCCTCAACTTCGGCGCCGCTTACACGTGGTCGAAAACGCTGTCGGACAGCCCAACGGACCGCAGCAACGCGCCGTACGACAGCTACGATTTCGCGCTCGACTACGGCCCCACCAGCTTCAGCCGTCCCCAAGTGCTGGTCTTCAACTACGTTTACGATTTGCCATTCTTCGCGGGCCAGCACGGATTCGCCGGACACGTCCTGGGAGGATGGGAAATGTCCGGCATCACCACGTTCGAATCCGGCGTGCCCACGACAATTCGCCAGACTAATGATCCATTTGATGACTATGGACCGTCAGGAGGGAAAGGCATTGGTATTGATCCCAGCCCTGTGGCGCCGAGGCCGGATCAAATCTCCGCCGTCAGTATGCCGAAAACTGTAGCGCAATGGTTTACTGTGGGTTCCTTCACGGACGCCTTGGGACACTTTGGGACCACCCCGGTGGGCGGCGTGCTTGGGCCAGGCCGCAACGACTGGGATTTCGGACTTTACAAGAACTTCCGCATCAGCGAGCGATTTTCCGCGCAGCTTCGCGGCGAGTTCTTTAACCTCTGGAATCACACATCGTTTTCTTCATTTCAGAACAACATTGATCAATCTAACGCCGGAGAAATCACAGGAGCCCACGACCCGCGCATTATTCAATTGGGCATGAAGCTATATTTTTAGCGGGCGCCAGGAGCACAGACTTCCGTTGTTCAGGAAGCCTGCGGCTCGTCCCGGCAAGCAGAAAGGGCGCAAACCTGGCTGTAGCGGCGGCCTCTGGCCGCCGGCTTTTCCATATTTTAAGACCGGCGGCCAGAGGCCGCCGCTACAGAATTCATTGTGATGCGAAGCCTCAGCACGTGCGTATTGCTGGCTGCGGCTCTGGCTGTCGCAGCGCCCGGAAAGGCGCGACAAGCGCCTTCAGCGGATTTAAGGTTATGGCTCGCGCAAGGCTCGTTGGCGCTTGCGCGCGGCGACAACGCGGCCGCCGAGCAATCCTTCCGCAAGGCGCTGGCGTCTGATCCCAACTCGGTTGAAATTCTAAATAACTTGGCAATCGCGCTCGCCCGGCAGGGACGGGAATCGCAAGCCATCCCCCTCTATGAACACGCCCTGAAAATCAGCCCCGGAGACCCTGCGACCACGCGCAATCTTGGCATCGCTTATTTCCGCGCTCAGCAATACGCCAAAGCCTGGCCACTCTTCCGGTCGCTCTCCGCCGCGCCGGATGCTGATTTCCAGGCCATCGATCTTGCCGGCCTTACGCTGTTCGCGCTTGACCGCTATCCCGAAGCCGCGCGGTATCTGGCGCGCGCCAGCCTCTTGAGGCCGTCGGACCTGCCTACGCTCTATATGCTGGGTAAAGCCGATTTGCGCGATAAAGACTACCCCGGCGTCACCGCTGCATTTGCGAAGATTATGTCCATCAAGCCAGATTCCGCGGAGGCCCACGTGATGATGGGGACGGCCTACGATCAGACGTTCCACGAAGCGGACGCGCTGAGGGAGTTCAAAGAGGCAGAAAAGGAGGATTCCGGTTTTCCCGGCGTTCACTCTGGCCTTGGGCTGATTTATTGGAAGCAGGACCGCATCGCGGAGGCCAAAACCGAGTTTGAAGCGGAGCTGCGGCGCTATCCCGACGACCCCGTTTCTAATTGTCTGCTGGCGCAAATTCTCTTGCGCCAAGGCGACGCGGGCGGCGCGGCGAACCATTTTCACGCCGCTCTCGCCGTTAATCCGCATTACAAAGAAGCTCTATTTGGACTCGGCCAGGCGGAGATTATGCTGGATCAGCCCGCCAAGGCGCTTGCGCCCTTGCGCGCGGCGATTAAGGTCGATCCCGATTACGCGCAGGCTCACTTTGTGCTGGGCACGGCGCTGCGGAGGTTAGGCCGGAACGTGGAGGCCGCGCGCGAGCAGAAAATCTCGACGGAGATACAGGCTCGCCAGCAGGCGAAGTACACCCGCAAGCTGAATAGCCATTGAACGGCGCAAGCTGTGTCAATAGGTGAGGTGCTTATGCGAATGCAGTGAATATATGAGAAACTGCGTCAGCCTATGGATCACGCCGGGATTTTTGATGCCTGATATATGACGGGTCTAAACGTGGGCGGTGGGATGGGTTTGCCCTCGGCCTGTGCTGCTTCAATCCAGGCAGCCTTGGCCTTCAGAACCTCGGCCAGCGCCTGTTCCGGCGTTTCGCCAAAGGCGGAGCAGTGGGGAAGGTCAGGGATATCGGCGATGTACCCGCTGTCTTCTTCGCTGTAAAAAACATTGATATGATAGTCTTTCATTCTTCACCGCCTAAAACCAGATTATAGCGTTCTGCGAGATGGAGCAACTGCTTAACTTGGTAGGGCTTTGCTTTCCCTCTCACTTCTTGGAGATTCACAAGCTCTCGCACATCTTGGCGGGCAAAGACATGGTGGCTGCCGCGTACCCTCGAAAGATGGAATCCGAAAGCACGAGCCAAGGCACATACCTCTTCAAAGCGTAGGTTAGAAGGAGAGGACAGCGCCTTATGAAGCAATTTTTCGGGTTTCACGAAGCACTATTTTATCTCAAACGCGCTGCCCGATGTCGGCGGCACGACCGTTGACGCTGCATTTCCTGCTTGCTCCTGGGACACGAGGGTTATAGCATAAGGGGCTTGTTTCCGCAGCGGAAGCGTCCGGCCGCCGGATTATAAATAGTAAGAGCCTGCGGCCAGAGACCGCCGCTACAAAACCGCGAGGAGGCATTTCCAATGAACGATCATGGTATTTCGCGCCGCGATTTTATGCGCAGGTCGGCGGGCGCTGGCGTCACCACGCTGGCGGCGCCCTCATTTCTGCTGGCTGGCGGCGCGCCGGGCGCGCGACCTATGCCGCCGAGCGATACCGTCCGTTTCGGGATGATTGGCATTGGGATGCAGGGCTCGGGTGACCTGGGTACTGCCATCGGCCTGCCCGGCGTTGAGTGCGTAGCGGCGTGCGACCTTTACGACGGGCGGCACACGCTGGCCAATGAAATCATCAGCGGGGCCACAGGAAAGACCGTGCCCACCACGCGCCGGTATCAGGACCTGCTCGAGCGGAAAGATATTGACTGCGTCATGGCCGCTGTGCCCGACCACTGGCACAAGCAGATTATCGTGGATGCTTGCAACGCGGGTAAGGACATCTACTGCGAAAAGCCGATGACGCACAAGCCGGAAGAGGGCTTTGAAATCATCAACGCCGCGCAGAAGAACAATCGCATTGTGCAGATCGGCAGCCAGCGGCGCAGCTCCATCGGCTTCGCTAAGGCGAAAGAGCTGGTGGAAGCGGGAGCGATTGGGGACGTCTATATGGCCGAAGCGATCCTGGGCCGGGGCGACCCGTGCGGCGCTTGGGTGTATCCGCCGCCTCCCGGCCTCTCGCCTGAGAATTTGGATTGGGAAACGTGGCTTGGCGACGCGCCCAAGCGCGCTTTTGACCCCATTCGTTTCGCCCGCTGGCGCGCCTTTAAGGATTATGGGGAAGGACTGCCGGGCGATCTCTATGTTCACTCCCTGACGGGCATACACACCGTCATGGACGTCACTGCCCCTCCGCAGCGCGCGCAATGCGTCGGCGGGCTTTTCCAGTTCAAAGACGGACGCGACTATCCGGATATGCAATCGACGTTCTACGATTATCCCAATTTTCGGGCGGCGGTTTTGATGACGAATAACACCGATCTGGGCGACGAGGTCACGCGCTTCCTCGGCACGCGCGGCATCATCACGGTTTATAACGAAGGCGACCACCTGACGGTGACCCATCAGGACGGCAAAGATCACAGCCCGTGCTATTACACGTCGAGCTATCCCGGGGCGATGCGCGCCGCCTACGACAAGCAATGGCACGAGGAGAACGATCCGAAGCTAGGCACGTCCAAGCTGGACGAAGGCGAGAATTAC
>DASZAE010000412.1:0-16591 GCA_035945515.1 Terriglobia bacterium | reverse complement strand
ACAATCGGCCATGTTATTGGCCCGGTCATCGCGCGGCGTGAGGTGCTTCAGGTTCCATCGTTGCTCGATGAATTTGAGAACCGACGTGAAGTCATACGTGTAGTGGGACACATAGCCCTGCTTAACATAAGGGGAGATCACGATCATCGGCACGCGGGGGCCATAGCCGTAGGCGTCGACCTCCGGGGGCAATGCGTGATCGTAGAAGCCTCCGTAATCGTCCCAGCACAGAAAAATTGCCGTATTCTTCCAATACGGGCTTTGCATCAAGGCATTGACTGCCCGCGTGGCGTACCACATGCCCTGGATAAGCGGCTCCGGCGGATGCTCGCTATCCTGAAAGTCCGGAATGATCCACGAAACCTGCGGCAGAGAGCCATTTTTCAGGTCCTGGAAATATTGATCTTGCGAGACCATCCGGTCCATCTCGGCCGGGTTCTCGCGGATCGACTTAAAGCCCGGCAAGGGATTCCAGAGCGTAAAATCCTTCGGATCAGGACAAGCCAGGTTAGAGAGGCGCGCGTTCATCACGCAACCCCCCGCCGGATGCGGTTTTGTCTCGACGTAATACTTCCAGGTGATGTTTTTACCCCTGAATCGCTTGACAATCGAGGCGAAGCTGAAACCGTCGTCATCGTCCATTTCTCGTTTGAGCTGGGTCAGAGAGCCGATATTATTGGTCTCGCCGGATTGCGCGGCGACCGTGAAGACGTGGTTTGGGGAACTGCCCGTCATTTCTGACGAAAAGAATCGGTCGCAGAGAGTGTAATGCCGGGCGTAGTTCCAGTAGTTCGGAATATCCCGCTCATCGTAATATCCCATGGTGTAAGGCGAGCCTTCGGTCCAGACGAAGCCGTCCATCTTCCCGTTATCGTATGCCGCATGGGCGGTTTCCCAACTGTGCTCAAGATCGAGAAGGGGCTGTCCGGGGGGCATGTGAAAAGGCTTCACGCAGTCTTTGCTGCCGGGCATTTTGGGCAGGCAGGTCGAAGGTGGAAGGCCGTCCGCCCCGGGAAAAGTACCGAAATAATTGTCGAAGGAATGATTTTCCTGAATAATCCAGACGACGTGCTCTATTTTTTCGCTGCCGGGAATGGGGGCCGGTGCGTTTTGAGAAAATAACGCGGCCGGAACGGCCAGGAGGGCCCAAGCGCAGAAGATCAAAAAAAATTTCGACCCACCCGTAATCTTATCCATTGATTCTCCCTCGTCATAAAAAATGGGGCAGCCTTCGACCGCAGCCGACAGAACGGTCCTTACAACTCAGTCTTGGAGCGAATTAGTATATAACAGACGTTCGGCATAGAGTTTCTGTCCGCTAAAACATTTAAAAAGTTATTTTGTTGCCGCACACCAATGCAATACTGCCTGTTTCATCTGTCGCGTGTTGTAGTAGAGTGTTTGTAGGATTGAATCTTGAGCATCTGGAAATCGCGGCTATGTCTCCTAAACTTGTCATGCTTCTCGGACCCCATCGCGGCAAGGTTTATAGCTTTGACGAGAGCGAGCAGAAAATCACCATTGGGCGTTTACCCGCTCAAACCATCTTTTTGCCCGAGCAGGGCGTTTCCCGGCAGCATTGCATGATTACGATTGAGGATGGGCGGCCCGTTCTGCGCGATCTCGACAGCCGCAATGGAACCCGAGTGAACGGGATGCCGGTGATGCAGCGAGTCCTCGAAGATGGAGACGTGGTCGAAGTAGGCGACTCGCAGTTTCTGTTTTTGCTTCATGAGCCCCAGCCGGACGAAACTCAGACCTCCGTGACCATTCAGGATACCGACCTTGACACCGCCGTCGCGCTGAAAATCCCTTGGGCGCGGCCGACGCCGCCGGGCGCCACCGAGATTGTCTCTACCGCGCCCAGCGCGGCGCGCAAAGCGCATGATCTCGATGTGCTGCTCAAGATCAACAACGCTCTTAACTACATCCGCGAGCTTGAACCTCTGGAACGCCAGCTTCTAACGGCAATCTTTGAAGTCATCCCGGCGCGGCGCGGCGCGATCTTGCTTGCGGGCGAAACGCCTGGTGATTGGGAATTCACCTTCGGCTTGTGGCGCGGAGAGGAAAGCCAGCGGACCGTCGAGGTGAGCCGCACGGTCCTGCAGCAGGTGATCCAGGAAAAATCCGCCATTCTTTCAACCGATACGCATAGCGATCCCGCCCTGCGCGGCTCGGAAAGCCTCTATCAGGCGCGAGTCCGCGCCGTCCTCTGCGCGCCTTTGATGGTTTTCGATAAGCTCATCGGCGCGATTTACGCCGACACTTCCGACGAATCGCATATTTTCGACCGCGACCACCTGGCTTTGTTGATTGGCATCGCGGGAGTCGCGGCTCCGGCGCTCGAAAACGTCCGCCGCCTCGCGCGCCTGGAGGCTGAAAACCGCCGCTTGATTGAAGAGATTCGCGTTGAACACAACATGGTGGGTGAGAGCGAATCCCTCCGCCGGGTCGAACGGTTTATTACGAAAGTTGCTCCGGCGGAATCCACCGTGCTGATTATGGGAGAAAGCGGGACGGGCAAAGAGCTGGTGGCCCGCGCCATCCATTATTTGAGCCGCCGCGCAGGCAAGATGTTTGTCGCTATCAATTGCGCCGCCATTCCCGAAAACTTGCTGGAGGCGGAGCTTTTCGGCCACGAGCGCGGCGCGTTTACAGGCGCGGTCGGGCTGAAACGGGGCAAGCTGGAGATGGCCAGCGGCGGCACGCTGTTTCTTGATGAGATTGGCGAACTTGCGCCCGCGCTGCAGGCGAAATTGTTGCGGGTGCTTCAGGAACGTCAATTCGAGCGCGTGGGGGGAACGCAACCCGTCAAGGCCGATTTGCGCGTCATCGCTGCCACCAATCGCAACTTGGAAGAATCTATCCGCAGCGGAGCGTTTCGCCAGGACCTTTTTTTCCGCCTCAACGTCGTCTCAGTCACGCTGCCACCCCTCCGCGAGCGCCGCGAAGACATTCCGCTGCTCATCAGCTATTTTATCTCCAAGCTTTCCGAGCACTGCGGCCGCCGGGTGCGCAGCATCTCACCCAAAGCCAAGGCATGCCTGATGCGATACGACTGGCCGGGAAACATAAGAGAGCTCGAAAATGCCATCGAGCGCGCCATCGTGCTGGGATCGAGCGAAGTGATTGAAATCGAGGACCTGCCTGAGGGTCTCATCGAGTCCCAACCCGCGGCAAGCGGTGGAATCCCGCGCTTTCATGAGTCTGTTCAGCAAGCCAAACGCCGCCTGATTCTGGAGGCTTTAGAAGCCTCGCAGGGAAACTATACTGAAGCCGCAAAACAGCTTGGGCTGCACCCGAATTATCTTCATCGACTGATTCGCAATCTCGATCTGCGCGAAGCTATCCGCAAACATTCGGCGTAAGCTCTGTTGCGCAAACGGGCTTTCCCTGATGTTTAGGCTATCTTTCAACCTATATGTCATCTTTATGGCTGCCATAACAAATTTTCATCTATTCAAACCTACTCAACTTGTGTGAAAATCCCAACGGCTCATCAACGCGGCAAATTATTGAGGATTACATATTATAGTGACGCTATGCGAGGTAGCGCCGCCGTCCCGGCGGCAGATGCTGGGGCGCTCGAGCCCAGCGGCGATGCGTGCAAGTCCTTGTGTAACAGCCGGCAAAGCCTGCCCTGAGCCGATTCGCTCCTCTTCGAATCGATCTGAGCGAAGCGAAGAGGCTCACGGTAAACTCCGCGAAGGGATGCCGTCGCTACGACTTCTGATTGTCACTATAATTTGTAATCCTCAATAGGATTTCTCACACGGTCACGCGCGGGATGTAACGCGCCACAGTTCATTCGGAATGGGCACTACAGTCCGACCTAAATCGACCCGGCCACCTCTGCCGCGGGTTTTGCTGGCAACCACTGCCATGCTGACCTTTATCTCCTTCTGGCAGGCGGCGGCAATTGTTCTTAACGACCTCGCCTCCTCCGCTTTCTACGCCGGCGGCATTGCTGAGCAGGCCATCGGCGCTACGGCCCCTTGGTTCATTCTGGCGGTGATGCTCTTCGCCTACGGTGTCTGCCTGATGTACGTAGAGAGCTGCAGCATGTTTGTGCGCGGCGGCGTTTACCGCGTGGTTAAAGAAGCAATGGGGGGCACGCTGGCGAAGTTTTCTGTTTCGGCGCTGATGTTTGATTATGTTCTCACCGGCCCGATCAGCGGCGTCTCCGCCGGCCAATATCTGGCGGGCTTTATCAATGAAATCCTTGCCCGCGAGCACATTCACTATGTTCTTTCCACCAATTCCACGGCAGCCGTTTTTGCCATTCTAGTGACTCTTTACTTCTGGTGGCAGAACATCAAAGGCATCGAGGAATCAAGCGAGAAGGCGGCCCGCATCATGGAACTCACCACCATAATGGTGGTGATCATGATTGGATGGTGCGGCTATACCTTGTGGCTGCGGGGCGTGCATCTGCCGCCCTGGCCCGTCCCATCCAATCTGCACTTTTCGGTGGAAGCGGAAGGATGGCTGCGCTCAAGCCGCCTGCCAGAGATCATTGGGATCGTCGGGATCATGGTGGCTTTCGGGCACTCCGTTCTGGCCATGAGCGGACTCGAAACGCTGGCGCAGGTCTATCGTGAAATTGAATCTCCCAAGCTGCCAAACCTGAAAAAGACCGCGTTCGTTGTCTTTATTTACAGCGTTCTGTTCACCTCGCTGGTTTCCTTTTTTGCCTTCATGATCATCCCCAACCAGCACACGCGCCTAGGATATAAAGACAACCTCATCGGCGGACTGGCGATGAATGTGGCCGGCCCTGTGGTGCTCCGTCTGGCTTTCCACGCGTTCGTGGTAGTGGTAGGCGTTTTAATCCTTTCGGGCGCAGTCAATACGGCCATCGTCGGATCGAACGGCGTCTTAAACCGCGTGTCGGAGGATGGCGTGCTGGCCGAGTGGTTCCGCGCTCCGCATCCCCGCTACGGCACTTCACACCGCATTATCAATCTGGTGGTGGGACTACAGATTCTTACGATCATCCTAAGCCGGGGCAATGTGATTGTGCTTGGCGAAGCCTACGCATTCGGCGTGATCTGGAGTTTCGCCATGAAAGGCCTGGCGGTTTTCGTGCTCCGGTTCACCGCCCGCGGGCCGCGCGGTTTCCGCGTTCCGGTCAACATCAAAATCGGCAACATTGAACTGCCCATCGGACTGGCCTTTGTCACCGTGCTGCTGTTTTCCACCGCGGTCATCAACCTATTCACCAAAGAAATCGCCACGATCTCCGGCCTTGCCTTCACTGCGTGTCTTTTTGGCGTTTTTACGGTGTCGGAAAAATTCACGTTGCGGCGAAGCCACGGAAAAACGGATCTCGATCAATTCAATCTTGAAGCCGGCCAGACGCTGAACCCGGAAACGGTCGGCGTGCGTCCGGGGAATTTCCTGGTTTTGGTGCGTGACTATAACACCCTTTATCACTTGTCCCTTGTGCTCGATCGCGTGAACCCAACCCGGCAAGACGTGGTAGTGCTTCACATCCGGATGCTGATGCGCGGCGGATCGGGCGAGCACGACCTGCTCGTCGACCAGTTGTTTACGGTGACGGAGCAAGAGCTCTTCACGCGCGCGCTCAACCAAGCTGAAAAGCACGGCAAAACCGTTCATCTGGCCGTCGTCTCGGCGACAGAAATTTGGGACGGCATTTTGAAGTCTGCGCAGGCCCTGCAATCGAGCACCGTCGTTCTCGGCCTTTCGCCCAGAATGACTGCTATTGAAGAGGCGCGGCTGGCGGGCGAGGCCTGGGAGCGATTAGAAGAAGACCCTAAGCCCCAACTGACTCTGGAAATTGTCTCGCCCACGACCGAGGAGCACATTTCTTATCTCGGCCCTCATGCGCCGCACCTCACGCAGAAGGAAATTGATCTCTTGCACAGGATTTGGCTGAAATTCAGCGCGGAGCTAGCGCCTGAAGAACTTCACCATCACGATATCATCCACTTTGCGCTTAATGAGCTGACGGATGAACTTCAACGGGGGAAGCATGACGCCGTGATTGAACGGCTCCGGCAGCACCTCGAAGAGATTAAGTGCCGCCGCGCGCCCAAGCCCTAGCCGTGTTGTTGATGTTGTAGCGGCGGTCTCTGGCCGCCGGATTTTAATAGTAAAGACCGGCGGCCAGAGGCCGCCGCTACAATCCTGCCTCTTCAATGGCTTCCTTACGATAAATCAGCACTGTGATAGATTGGAAGACGCGGGTTTAACCTCGAGAGCAGGGCCCGCGATGGGCGCTATTTCATTCCTTTCGGGCAGGCATTTTGCATGGCAAGATCTGCGATCCAATTCGATCCGGCGGCGCTTCGGCGCGCCGAGTTAAGTCAACGAACGCTGCTCGCCGGGATTAGTCTGGTCAGTTTTGGCACGCTGGTGCTTGAACTTTCGCTCACACGGCTTTTTTCAGTCATCCTCTTTTATCATTTTGCTTTCCTCGCCATTTCCATTGCCTTGCTGGGACTTGGCACTGGGGGCGTGTTCGCTTATCTTCAGCGAAAACGCCTGACGCGATTTTCGACGCGTGCACTGGGCGCCGCCTGCTCAACCGCGAGCGCCGTTGCCATTGCCTTCGTGCTCGAAATTGTTTTGCACGTGCCTGTCTCGCTTGATCTCAGCGGCGCGAATTTCCTCCGGCTGACGATAATTTACCTGGTTTCTGCCATCCCCTTTTTTCTGACTGGACTGCTGTGTTCGGCGGTCTATTCGCGCGAAAAGACGCGCATTCCGCTGGTTTACGCGGCAGATCTCGGCGGCGGCGCGCTGGCGTGCCTGGCGCTGGTGCCGCTGCTCGATACTCTCGGCGCGCCCAACACCATCTTCTTTGCCGGGCTTGCGCAAGCCCTTGCGGCGGCGGTCTGGGCGGGGGCAGGGAAGTCCCGCCGCCGGGCGCTCATTCTCGCCGCGGCACTGATTCTGATCATTGGCGCCAATTCCGCATGGGATCTTGTGGACGTCGTCTACGCCAAAGGCGTGCGCCTGGCCAGCATTGAGAGGGTGGAATACGTCCGCTGGAATGCCATTTCGCGCGTTGAGGTTGACTTGAAACGGGACGGCTCCCGGTGGATCGTGATTGACGCGGACGCGAACAGCGCCTTGATGAACGTGGCTCCTCGCGCCTGGCAAGGCGTCTGGGAACGCAACCTGATGTCAGCGTCTTCCGCTGTGGTTAATGTGATCCGGCCCCGCGGCGACTATGCCGTAATCGGGCCCGGTGGCGGCGTGGACGTTTTGCGCGCCGTGGCCAACGGCAGCCCCAGCGTCTACGGTATTGAGATTAACCCGATCATCACGAACAACATCATGCGCGGCAAGTATGCGGATTATTCCTACCATCTCTACCAACTGCCGAGCGTTCACATCAGGGTGAGCGACGGACGCTCGTTTATTCGCGGAACTCATCGCCGCTTTGACGTGATCGAGATGACTCTGGTCGATACCTGGGCTTCAACCGCGGCCGGCGCTTTCGCTTTGAGTGAAAATTATCTCTACACGGTGGAAGCTTTTGAGCAGTATTTCGAGCACCTCAATCCCGACGGCGTGGTGGCGGTGACGCGATGGGAATTCAAGCAGCCCCGCGAGGCGTTACGAATTGTTTCCGTCGCTATGGAAGCTCTGCACAAGCTGGGCGTCGCTGATCCGGCGCAAAACTTCATGGTGATCTCTGATGGGCCGCTCGACGTGGACGGCCGCCCCGTCACCGTGCTCGCTAAAAAAACCGCTTTTACTCCCGAGGAAGAAGAAGCCGCGCGCGATGACCTTCGGGCGCATCCGAATCTTACGGCCCTCTACATGCCTTCGACGCATCTTGGGCGTTCTCGTAATGCGTTTTCCGATCTCATCGCCCGAAATGATCCATACGGTTTTGCTGAGAGCTATCCCTTTAACGTGGCCCCGGTCACTGACAATTCGCCCTTCCTCTTTTTCACGCTGAAAACGCGCCAGATTCTGAAGCAGGCGGCGGCCGAGCACAAAGGCATCGACTGGAAAGTGAATCTTGGAGTCGTAATTCTACTTCTTGTGCTGCTGATTTCCATCGCCGCCGTTTTAGCCTTTCTGATTCTTCCGCTCGTGTTCAGCCGCCGCCGCGCCCGCCCGCCTGCGCTTCCGCTGGCTTATTTCGTAGCCATCGGCCTCGGTTACATGCTGGTGGAAATTACCTTCATCCAACGGCTGGTGCTGTTTCTAGGAAATCCTACTTACGCAATCACGGTGGTCATCTTCCTGCTGCTGCTCTCGAGCAGCGCCGGAAGCTGGGCTTCACAGCAATGGTTCACGCGCTTCACGCAAGTGAAGTTTTTGCTGGCAGCCATTGTTGCCGTTTTGCTGATTGAGGTTGCCGTGCTGCCCCGTTTGCTGACCTCGCTCGTGGGTCTTCCTTTTGATCTCAAGCTCGGCGTGAGCGCGGTTGTCCTGATTCCACTCGGTTTTGCGATGGGCACGCCCTTTCCTAACGGCTTGCGCCAATTAGCTAGAGGCAAGCAAACTTCATCCAACACGCAAATGGAAGCCCCGGAAGGCATCGAATGGGCATGGGCCATGAACGCAGGATCGAGTGTGCTCGGCTCTGTGCTCGCCATGGTCATTGCCGTTCATGTTGGTCTTGCGATCACGCTCGCCGTCGGAGCCGTAGCCTACCTTGCAGCTCTCGCGCTTACCCCCGCGTTCCCGGCGGCAAGAGGTTAGCGGCACACTCTCCTGACGGTGCTACAATCCGAGGGTGGATCGTCTTACGATGGCTCACGCGCAGGATCTTTACCATCGCTGGTCGCTCGAAATGCGGCGCTCACGGATGTTTTCTCCGGGTGAGCGGGTAGGCATCGCAGTTTCAGGCGGGCCGGATTCGGTCTTGCTGCTGAGTTTCATGAGCCAATTCGCAGCCGGACATGGCCTTTGTCTTTCGGTGGCCCACTTTAATCATCGCTTGCGGGGTAGCGAGTCAAACGAAGACGAACGATTTGTAGCCGCGCGAGCCGCCGAGCTTAAGCTGGATTTTTATCATGCCGGAGCCGACGTTGCGCGCGCGGCGCGCGAAAGCAAAAAAAATCTCGAGGCGGCGGCGCGAGAGCTGCGTTACCGTTTTTTCTTTTCGTTAATCCGCCAAGGCAAGCTCGACAAAGTAGCAACGGCGCATACGGCGAGCGACCAAGCGGAGACGGTGCTTCTGCGGTTGCTTCGGGGCGCCGGAACGCGCGGGCTGGCCGGAATTTTCCCGCTCCTTGAAGGTAAAATTGCGCGCCCATTTCTCGATATCACTCGGGCTGAGGTGGAAACAGAGATCGAGCGCCGCCGCCTGGCATTTCGGACAGACAGCACGAATTCCGACACGCGCTTTGCTCGCAACAAAATTCGCCGTGATTTGTTGCCGTTGCTCGAACGCGAGTTCAATCCGGGCATTGTATCCATTCTGAAACAGTTCGCGGACCGGGCGCGCGATGACGAAGCTTTTCTCGAACAGCAGGCATCGGACATTGTCCGGCCGTGGCGCGTTCGTGACGGCGGCGAGGAGCGCATCCCGGCGCAGCCCTTCAAGCAGTTTCCACCCGCGCTTCAGCGACGCGTCCTGCGGCAGATGATCGCATCTTGTGGCGGGTTGTCGCGTTTGACGGCTGCGCATATTGAGCTTGCAGCGCGCTTTGCCGCTGTCGCGCAGAGTGGCAAGACGCTTGTTTTCCCCGGCGGGATCGAGGCGCATCAGGAATTCGGGTGGCTTGTTATTCGTCGAAGGAGTGAAAAGCCGGAATCAGAGGGTTTTTCCGTTCTGATCTCGCCGCCGGCTGATTTGATCCTGCCGGGCGATCCGGGCAGCCGGTTAAAGGTATATTACAAAACCGCCGAAAATCCTGGACGGGAGCCGCCTAAAACGTCATATAATAGTAATCAGGAGATTTGTTTGGATGCGAACAAGTGCCAGGAGCCTTTAGTTCTGCGCAATTGGCGCCCGGGCGACCGCTTTTGCCCGCAAGGCAGCGCGAAGCCGAAGAAGCTGAAGCAGTTGTTCGCCGCGCGCAAAGTTCCCCGGAGCCGCCGCCCGCTCTGGCCCGTCTTAGAGAGCGCCGGCGAAATTGTATGGGCGCGAGGTTTTCCGCCCGCGGGCCAGTTTGTTCCGTCAGCTTCGACCGAGCAAATGCTCGTGATCGAAGAGGTCAGCGGCCATGGCGGGCCGGAGCCGGAATGAGCACAACGAAAATCGCTCCGTCGCGACAGCGGGTTTCAGCCGCCGGAAAAACCCGGCGAAGCCGTCGCAAAACCCAAGGGGGGAAAGCCCGGAAGTCTTCAGTTTCTTCGGCCATGCAAGAGGGGGCTGGCTTGCGCGTGGTCTTCAGCGAGCGCCAGATTCAGCAGCGGGTTTCCCAAATGGCGAGCCGTATTAACCACGATTACCACGGGCGAACCCTGCACATCGTTACCGCGCTCGATAACAGCTTCATGTTTCTTGCCGATTTAACGCGCCAGCTTCAAATGACGGTTGTTTGCCATTTCCTGAAAGCGCGCGTGAAAGACCGGACGTGGCACGGCCTCCCTCTGCGAGAGATCAAATACGTCACCTCTACCTCTCTTGGCGGCAAGCATGTGCTGCTGGTCGATGGCGTTCTGCAAACCGGGGTTACAGAAGATTTTCTTCTGCATTCCATCCAGGATCAAGAACCGTATTCACTGCGCACGGCAACGCTGATTGAAAAAGTGACCCAACGCAAAGTGGATTTAACTCCGGATTACGTGGGCTTCCAGGCGGAAGAACGGTTTCTGGTAGGCTATGGGCTCGGCCTCAACGGCGAATACGCCCATTTGCCCTATATTGCCGAGGTGCCACAAGAGATTGCGGCCTTTTGAGATGTGTGGCATGGCGCCCGTGACGAATGTAGATTTAAGGCATCTAACCTAATGAGGGGCGAGAAGGGGCAATGGCGTCATCCTCTATTATTTCACGTGGCTGGCGCAAGTGGGAGCCCAGGGAGGTAGTTCAGTGAATTCAGCCGTGAAGAATATCATCTTCTGGGTGGTGATGGTGGCCACTGCGATATTGCTGTGGGCCGTCGTGCGGTCGAGCACCACGCAGAAACCGGCGGAACTTACCTTTACCCAATTTACTCAAGAAGTCGATAAGGGCACGATCAAGCAGCTTACCATCGACGGTTCTGAAGTTACGGGCGTGAAGAAGGACAACGGCAAGTTCAAAACGATCATTCCCACCAACTATCCGGACCTTTACAATCAACTGGAAGCGAAGGGCGTGAATGTCACCATCAAAGACGCCTCCAGCAGCACGTGGCTTTCCTGGATTGGCAACGGCCTTCTTCCCATCATCATCCTGGTGGGTATCTGGATTTTCTTCATGCGCCAGATGCAGACGGGCGGCAACAAGGCTCTGTCATTCGGTAAGAGCCGCGCCCGCCTGCTTTCCAGCCAGCAGAAGAAAGTGACTTTTAAGGACGTGGCGGGGGTCGACGAAGCCAAGGACGAGCTGCACGAAATCATTGACTTCCTCAAGGAGCCGCAGAAGTTCCAAAAGCTGGGTGGCCGCATTCCCAAGGGCGTGCTGCTAGTCGGACCTCCGGGCACGGGCAAGACGCTTCTGGCGCGCGCCATTGCAGGGGAAGCGAACGTTCCCTTTTTCTCTATTTCCGGCTCCGATTTTGTCGAGATGTTTGTCGGCGTGGGCGCCTCGCGCGTCCGCGACCTGTTCGAGCAGGGCAAGAAAAACGCCCCGTGCATTATCTTCATCGATGAAATTGACGCCGTGGGCCGCCATCGCGGCGCCGGCCTTGGCGGCGGGCACGACGAGCGCGAACAGACGCTGAACCAGTTGCTGGTGGAGATGGATGGGTTTGAGTCGAACGAAGGCGTCATCCTGATTGCCGCCACCAACCGCCCTGACGTGTTGGACCCGGCCCTGCTTCGTCCCGGCCGCTTTGACCGCCGCGTAGTGGTGCCCCGTCCCGACGTGGGCGGGCGCGAGGGCGTGCTGAAGGTTCACACCAAAAAAATCCCGTTGTCAGAGGATGTTGATATCCCCGTGCTTGCCCGCGGCACTCCGGGTTTTTCGGGCGCGGACTTGGCCAATCTGGTGAACGAAGCCGCGCTGCTGGCCGCGCGCGAAAATCGCCGCCAAGTGACCATGTACGATTTTGAAGCCGCCAAAGATAAGGTGTTAATGGGCGCGGCGCGGAAATCCATGATCCTTTCCGACGAAGAGAAGAAGACCACTGCCTATCACGAAGCAGGCCACGCGCTGGTGGCGCTGATGGTGCCTTACGCCGACCCGCTGCACAAGGTCACTATTATCCCACGCGGCATGGCGCTGGGCGTAACCATGCAACTGCCCATTGACGACAAGCATACCTACTCCCGCGACTATCTCGAATCACAGCTCGCCATCATGATGGGCGGGCGGCTGGCGGAGGAAATCTTCCTAGGACACATCACCACCGGCGCTGGAAATGACATCGAGCAGGCCACGGCCATGGCCCGCAAAATGGTATGCGAATACGGCATGTCCGACCTTGGTCCTCTTGCCTATGGAGCTAATCAGCAGGAGATTTTCCTTGGGCGCGATTTAGCCACACAGCGCAATTTCAGTGAAGATACGGCGATTAAAATCGATCAGGAAGTTAAAAAGTTTGTCATGACGGGATACGCGCGCGCCAAGGAAATCCTGGGGTCGCACCGCGAAGCGATGACCCGCATTGCCGAGGCGCTGCTGGTGCATGAAGTGCTCGACGGCAACGAAGTGAAGTTGCTGATTGAAGGAAAGCCATTGCCCGAGCGCCGTAAACCCGAGTCCAACCCGCCGCCCGAGGCAACCACCCAGGTGCTGAAGCCGCAGATCGCGCCCTCAGCGCCCAGTAAAGAGCGCCCTCAACCTGCCTAGGCAATGATTTTTTAGCGCGGAGTTTTGCTTTTTGAACTCTGCGGTCTGTTTCTGTAGCGGCGGCCTCTGGCCGCCGGCCTTTACTATTAAAAACCGGCGGCCCCTTAAAGGCTTTGCCCGCCGCTACAGCGGCTTGTCGTCGGTCCCGACGAAATACCGCAGAGTTTTGACAGCGAAACCCTGCGCTGCTTCAAGTGCAGCAATCGTATCGATCGTATCGCACTTACCCATCCGCATTAACTAACCGCCCATCTTCAATCGCAGACGGCTCTTGACAGGAGGGGGAATTGTCCCCTATACTCCTAATCATCTTAGGGTATAGCATGAACAATCAGGCTCAAATCCTTCCCGGCACGCTCGATCTTCTCATCCTCAAGGCCGTTTCTCTCGGACCGCTACACGGCTACGGCGTTCTTCTGCGGATTGGGCAGATTTCGAGAGGCGCTCTGGTGATCGAGCAAGGGGCGCTCTATCCCGCGTTGTTTCGCTTGGTCCGCCAGGGCCTGCTCAAGTCGGAGTGGGGCATTTCGGAGAATAACCACCGGGCAAAGTATTACGAGCTTACAACGGGGGGCCGAAAACGGCTGCGGGAAGAAACGGAAGGCTGGAACCGGCTCGTGGCCGCGATTGGAAGCGTCCTCGGCGCGCAACCGGAGGAACTATGAGCATGTTCTCCTCGATTCGGACTTTTCTGGATTTTCTGTTCCGCCGGAAGCGCGTGGAGCGCGAAATGGAGGACGAACTCCGCTCGCACTTGCAAATCCGCGCGGATGATTTGGAACGGCGTGGACTCTCTCGCGCTGAAGCAGAGCGGCAGGCGCGCATCGAGTTTGGCGGGTATCAACGTTACAAGGAGGAGTGCCGCGAAGCGCTGGGAACACGCTTGGCCGCAGAACTCGTTGCGGACCTGCGCTACGGCCTGCGCCAGTTGCGAAGGAATCCGGGTTTTACCGCCGTCGCTGTGCTCACGCTCGCGCTCGGCATCGGCGCGAACACCGCGATTTTCGGTCTTCTTGACGCGGTGATGCTGCGCTCGCTTCCTGTGCGCAATCCTTCGCAGCTTGTTGTGTTCCGCTGGAAGGCGCGTCGCGGTCCTGGTTACCATGGATACAGCGGTTTCGGAGATTGCACCGTCAGTAATGCCGGGCCAAACCCGTCCGGCTGTTCGTTCTCCTACCCGTTCTTCACGGAGATCCGATCAAAGGCGAGGGCATTTTCAGGGGTCACCGCGTTTGCCGGCCCGGCCCAGCTCGATGTGAGCGGCAACGGCGCCCCGAGCATCGCGCGCGGCGAGATCGTCTCGGGAGATTACTTTTCGACGCTCGGCATCGGCGCCGCTGTTGGACGGACGATCGGGCCGGGCGATGATTCTCCGCGTGCATCGCCCGTGATTGTTCTCGATTATGCGTATTGGCAAAGCGCTTTCGGCGGCGAGCGATCCGCTCTTGGCAGGACTCTGATCCTAAACAATGTTCCGTTCACCATCGTCGGAGTGGCCGACCGTCGCTTCACAAATCTCTCCCCCGGCAAAGCACAAGACTTCTGGCTTCCCATTGCCATGGCTCCGCGGCTTGGCATCTCTTGGGCGGCGGACTTAAGGAGCGCTGATAACTGGTGGCTGGTGGTGCTCGGGCGGCTCAAGCCAGGAGTATCGCGCGGGCAAGCTCAGGCTGCGACGGGCCTGCTCTTCCGCGATGAGATGTTGCATGGCGCGAAGCCGCTTTCGAAGCCTCAGGATGACCCTCAAATTGCGCTCCTGCCCGCGCAGCGGGGCCTCACCGGCGTTCGATTCTTCTATTCGACTTCGCTCTTCGTGTTGATGGCGGCGGTTGGCATCATTCTTCTGATTGCGTGCGCGAACGTGGCGGGCCTGCTGCTCTCGCGCGCGAAGGCGCGATACAAGGAGATGGCGGTGCGGCTGGCGGTGGGCGCGGGTCGAGCGAGGATTTTGCGTCAGCTTCTCACCGAGAGCGTCATGCTGTCCTGTATTGCGGGCGCGCTCGGGGTCGCTTTCGCTTACTGGGGGCTATACGCCATTGAGGCGCTCATGTCAACGCCTGAAGGCGACGCATTTCCTTTCGTCGTGTCGCCTGACGGGCGAATCCTCGGATTTACCGTCGCCATTTCTCTGCTGACTGGCATTCTTTTTGGACTGGCGCCGGCCTTCCGCGGCACCCGACTGGATTTGACGCCCGCGCTGAAAGAAAGCGCTTCGACAGCGCCGGACCGCTCGCGCGCAAGGCGGGGCTTCCGGCTCGGCAGCGCGTTGGTCGTTATCCAGGTTGGACTTTCTGTGGTTGTGCTCGTCGGCGCGGGTCTGCTGGTGCGCACGCTCGAAAATCTTCGGGCCATCAATCCGGGCTTTGACACGCGGAATGTCCTGCTCTTCGGCATTAATCCGGCGCTTGCCGGCTATACAGACGCGCAGATTCAGAATCTCTATCGAAACTTGCAAGAGGGGCTTGCGGCGCTGCCGGGCGTGGTTTCAGTTAGCTACTCTTCGGACGCCCTCCTGAGCGGCAGCCTGTGGAGCACCACCGTCCACGTCCATGGGCAAAGCGAGAAACAAGCCCCCACGGACGCCCTCGCGATAGGGCCGGGCTTTTTCCGCACGCTTGGCATCCCGCTGGTCGACGGCCGAAGGTTCACACCGGAAGATTTCAGGCAGGCGGCGAAAGCAGACGCCCTCGAGAAAGCCGCTGAGAAAGAGGCGAACGCCGCACCCCCGGCAAGCGGCCGGGCGCCAGCGGCTCGTCCGGCGCCGCTCATCCCCATCCTCGTCAATCGCGCATTTGTTCGGAAATACGTCGCCAACCACAATCCACTCGGGAAGCTCCTTAGCCTGGGCATGAGCGAAACTGCGAGCAAGCCCAGCCCCTATAAATGGCAAATCGTGGGCATTGTGGGAGACGCGAAATATAGCGAGCTGAAGGAAGCCGTTCAGCCAACGATGTACGTTCCCGCGACCAGCGGCGGCGCGCACTTCGAGGTGCGCACAGCGGGAAATCCGACGGCGCTCATCCCTGCTGTCCGCAACGCAGCCAACCGCGTGAACAGCCGGCTTCCGCTGTTTGACATCCACACGCAATCACAAAAAATTGACGATCTCTTGGTCAATCAGCGCTTCATGGCGCGGCTTGGAAGCTTTTTCGGCGCGCTTGCGGTCTTGCTCGCGTGCGTCGGACTCTACGGCCTGCTTTCTTACGAAGTCACGCGCCGGACGCGCGAGATCGGCATCCGCATGGCGCTGGGAGCGCAAAGAGGCGATGTCCTTCGCAACGTTGCCGGGCAGGGATTGATTCTCGCGTTGATGGGCATTGGATGCGGCGTAGCAGCGGCCCTTGCGCTGACGCGCCTTGTGGGCAATCTGCTTTACGGCGTGAAGCCGACTGATCCTTTAACATTCGCCGCCGTCTCATTGATCCTACTGGGGGTCGCTCTGCTCGCCTGCTACATTCCCGCGCGCCGTGCGGCGAAGGTGGACCCGATGATTGCGCTGCGCTACGAATAGAAGATCAATGTTGGGGAAGGATTTGGCGCGCAGAGTTTTGCGGTTAAAACTCTCCGGCCTATTTTTGTAGCGGCGGCCTCTGGCCGCCGGTTTTTACTAAGGCTCTAGACCATCATCTGCAAAGATGTAGTCTGGAGAAATGAAGAGATACAATCGGTTAAGCAAGCACCGGGTGACGAAAATAATTCGGTGCTTTTGTCTAG
>DASZAE010000411.1:0-4531 GCA_035945515.1 Terriglobia bacterium | reverse complement strand
GAATCCGCGCTCGGCCTCCTATGATTTGGTAAGGCCGGGCCACGTGTTTCCCGTGCGAGCGCGGGCCGGTGGCGTGCTCGACCGCCCCGGCCATACTGAAGCGGCAGTGGACTTGGCGCGGCTTGCAGGCTTCTCCCCTGTAGGCGTAATGTGCGAAATTCTGGATGCCGACGGTAAAGCTGCAAATACAAAAGACCTTCAGACCCTGGCTCGGCAATTTAAATTAAAGATCATTACCATCGAGCAGTTAATCGAGTACAGGAAAAATACAGAGAAACTCGTTGAGCGCGTTGCAACCGCGAACTTGCCCACCGAATTCGGGAACTTCACCGCTTACGTGTATAGCGTTCCTTCTCAAAACCGCGAGCACGTCGCGCTCGTGATGGGCCGCGTGCAGCCCGGCCATCCGGCGCTTGTCCGGGTGCATTCGCAATGCCTGACGGGCGACACTCTGCACTCAATCCGCTGCGATTGTCGGGAGCAATTAACGTCCGCCTTGCGCAAGGTTGCCGATAACGGCGAGGGCGTGATCCTTTATCTTAGCCAGGAGGGCCGGGGCATAGGACTGACCAATAAGATCCGGGCCTACGCCTTGCAGGATAAAGGGCTGGACACGGTGCAGGCGAACGAAAAGCTGGGGCTGCCGGCCGATATGCGCGACTATTCCGTGGGCGCGCAGATTCTCGCGGATCTGGGCGTGCGCAAGATTCATTTGCTGACCAATAACCCCCACAAAATTCGTGGCATTGAACGCTACGGCTTGCGCATCTTAAAACGGATTCCCCTCGAAACAATCCCGCGAAAAAGCAACCACGCTTATCTCAAGGTGAAAAAAGATAAGCTCGGCCACTTGCTCAGCAAAGTTCAGTAACGGATCATGTCATCAACTAGGGGCACCCGCCGAGATGAAAACTACATGCGCGAGGCTCTGCGTTTGGCGCGCGAAAGCAAGATACTCCCATATCCAAACCCTTGGGTAGGATGCGTGATCGCGCGCGGCAACACCATTGTGGGTCGCGGATCCCATCGCGGCCCCGGCACGAGCCATGCGGAAGTCAAGGCACTGGCTGAGGCAGGCGAGCGAGCGCGGGGCGCAACTCTCTACGTTAACCTTGAGCCCTGTTGCCACTTCGGCCGCACGCCTCCGTGCACCGATGCAATCCTACAGGCGGGAATTCGCCGCGTGGTTTATGCTGTCGGCGATCCTAACCCCGCCGTTGATGGTCGTGGCGCCGCCATACTGAGATGCCATCAAGTCAAAGTCAAACGGGGCATCCTCGAGACCGAAGCGCGAGCGATCAACGAGGTCTACTTCAAGTTTAGACAGACAGGGCTTCCGTTTGTCACCGCAAAGGTTGCGACGAGCCTCGATGGCAAAATTGCGACGCGCACCGGAGAGTCAAAATGGATCACAGATGCGGCAGCACGCCGGCGCGCGAGAGAACTTCGTTCACAGCACCAGGCTGTGCTGGTTGGAATTAACACCATTCTCGCGGATGACCCGCACCTTGGGCCGCGCATTCGCGGCGCGCAAAACCCTTGGCGGATTGTGCTCGACTCCCATCTGCGCACGCCGCTTCAGGCGCAGGTTCTTGCGACCGGCCGTTGCATCATCGCCACGACTGCAACGGAAAGCATTCAAAAGCACAAATTGCTTGAAAGCGCCGGCGCCGAAGTCTGGCGGTTTTATGGCAGGCGCGTGCCGCTCGATGCGCTTCTCAAAAGACTCGCGGCGCGCGGTATTCTCAGCGTGATGGTTGAAGGTGGCGCTGAAGTGCTGGGTAGTTTTTTTGATTGCGGCCATGTGGACCGCATGTTTTGGTTCTTCGCGCCGACCATAATTGGCTCTTTGAGGAGCCGCGCCGCTATTGCAGGGCGAGGAGCAGCCCATCTCACCGAAGCCTGGAAACTCAGCGGGGTTTCAATGGAATCCGCCGGAGGTTGCTGGGTTGTACGCGGGAATTCGAGCCGGTGGGCTTTGAGTTAAGCCAAGATAATTTATTAAACGTGTTCTTCGGACGCTCAAGGCAACGCAACTCCGTTTGCGCGCCATCTCAATAAGAGGTGGTAATTTTAGCGCGAAAAGGAGTTCAAACCTAATGAAACGCAAAATGGTTGTTAAATCCCTGCTCGGCGCCGCAGTCGCCGTGGTGTTTGCCACGGGGCTTGTGTTCGCTAAAGGCGAGAACATTAATATCATTTACCGCGGCCAAATCGGCAGCAACCTGACGTTGGCGCCAGGCAATTATAAGATGGCCGTCAATGCGGCCTCACAAAATCCTGCCGCAACCTTTTACAAAAATGGGGAAGTCGTTGGCACTGCGCCGGTCAAAATTGTGGCGGAAGCCAACAAAAACAGCCAGACGGAAATCTTTTACTCAACCCCAGAGAGCCATGTCCGCCAAATCACAGAGATTGATCTGAGCGGTAAACGAGATCGCCTCGTGTTCAAGCATTCGTAAACAGAATCCAGTTGCTTCATTCCGATTCATCATACAGAGGGGCGGCCGCAAGACCGCCCTTATCGATGAGTTTTTCTGCGGCGCGCGGAGAGTGGTCAGTGTCCCAAGCCAGGCTCTTCCAAATTTGGTCGATCCTTTTTCGGGTTTCTTGGTCCATCTTGATCTCATCCGGCCACGGGCGCGTGAATCCTTCGCTTGGCCACTTGCGCGTCGCATCAACACCCATCTTCGATCCGAAATTCGGCAGCCGCGATGCGTGTTCAAGTTGATCAACCGGCCCAAGCATGAACTGAAGGTCGCGCTCCGGGTCGATATGGTTAAGGGCTTTCCAGGCGACCTCGCGCGTGTTATGCACGTCCACATCGTGGTCAACCACGACGATGCACTTGGTGAACATGGCCCCCGGCAGTCCCCAAATCGCGTTCATCACCTTGCGCGCGTGGCCGGGATAGCTCTTGCGAATCGCTACGATCATCAAATTGTGAAAAATACCTTCAGGCGGCATGTGCATATCCACTACTTCCGGCATCTGCATTCGCATCAGCGGCAAGAAAATCCGTTCGACCGCATAGCCCATCCAATAATCCTCCATCGGCGGCGGTCCAACGATGGTGGAGACAAAAACGGGATCTTTGCGCCGGGTAATGCAAGTCAGATGAAATGCTGGGAAATTATCTTCAAGCGAATAGTAGCCGGTGTGATCTCCAAACGGGCCCTCGGTGCGCAGGTCGTCTAAATCCACATAGCCTTCCAAAATGATCTCCGCATTGGCGGGCGCTTCAAGATCAACGGTCTCGCATTTCACCAGCTCGACAGCTTCCTGGCGAACAAACCCAGCAAACAGAAATTCGTCCAGATTCTCGGGCAGAGGCAGAATCGCCGATAGCATTGTGGCCGGGTCTGCGCCCAGCGCGACGGCGACCTCCATCCGCCGCCCTTTTCCCTGCCGCTCAAGCCATCTGAAATGCTCAGCGCCCCCCTTGTGAATTTGCCAGTGCATAGCCGTTGTGCGCTCGTCAAAAACCTGCATTCGATAGCAGCCCACATTCCGCCGGCCCGTTTTCGGGCTGCGCGTGATCACCATGGGAAGCGTGATAAAGCGCCCGCCATCCTGCGGCCAGCATTTCATTACGGGAAACACGGAGAGCGAGAGCCTTTCCTTTTCAATGACCGATTTCACCGGGCCATCTTTCACTTCTTTCGGAAAAAACGATCCCATTTCAGCGAGCTTGGGCAGCATCTTTACTTTGTCCAGCAATCCCGCCGGCGGCTTCATTTCGAGCAGATCTTCGATTCGCTTGGCCACGCTCTCGAGCGAATCCACTCCGAGCGCCATTTCAACTCTCTTTCGCGTTCCGAAAGTGTTGATCAACAATGGCATTGAATAATCCGTGTTATCTTTGACCGAGCGCGGCTTTTCAAAAAGCAGAGCCGGGCCGCCAGCCTTGCTCACTCGGTCGGTAATTTCTGTAATTTCAAGGTCGACGTCCACCGGCAGACTGATGCGCTTCAGCTCGCGCTCGTGATCGAGACGCGCAATGAATTCCCTCAGATTCTGATAGGCCATGAAATCTCTTTCCGGGAAAAGCCGTGCTCACGCCACGCGCAAGGCGCTACTGAAATGGTATGGCGTAAACGCGCGCGCGCTCCCCTGGCGCGGCACAAGCGATCCCTATGCCGTTTGGGTCTCCGAAATCATGTTGCAACAAACGCAAGTTGCAACGGTGATCCCCTATTATGAACGATTCCTTCGCGCCTTCCCAACCGTGGAACTTTTAGCTCGCGCTCCATTTGAACGTGTGGCCGCGCTCTGGTCGGGGCTTGGTTATTATCGCCGCGCCCGCCATCTTCATCTCGCCGCACAAAAAATCTCGACTGATTTCGGCGGCCGCTTTCCCATCACCTACAGCGAGGCCAGAACTCTGCCCGGCGTTGGCCATTATACTGCCTCCGCCGTGCTCAGCATTGCCTATGGGAAGCCTTTTGCGGTGCTCGATGGCAACGTGGCGCGCGTTGTATCCCGGCTCTACGCATTGAACGGCAACCTTCAGCAGCCGGATTTTCGCGCC
>DASZAE010000410.1:0-2986 GCA_035945515.1 Terriglobia bacterium | reverse complement strand
CGGTCTTCTTAATCTTCTAGTTGCCTGGTTTGTGCTGCGCATAGCCGGTTTGATGAAGAAGGGTCTTTGGGAGGCCACTCCGAAGGAATGGGCTACGCGCGTGGTGATTGCGCTCGCATGTTACGCGGGACAGGTGGCGCTTGCCGCACATTTTCTTCCCCGAGCGGCGGCAGGCTATTACGCGCCCAGCCTTCTGCTTTCTGGAGCCTATCTGCTGCGATATGTGTGGTTTTGGGAGCATCGTACCAGCGTCCTGGCGGGCGCTACGGGCGGTGCAAGTCGCGCTACAAGGCTTCGCCACCTTAGAAAATCTCTGATTGGAGAGATCAAACGTGATCAAGACCGGTATATCTCCACTTGGAAAATTGCGCGATAACGAAGGGTGGGCTGCGCCGTGCTTTTTCTGACTGAAGATGATGTTCTCGCGCTGTTTCCGATGAAGATGGCGCTCGAACGTGTTGAAGCAAGTTTCAAGGCGCAAGGGGAGCACAGCGCGGTCAATATGCCGCGAACCCGCCTTTTTCTACCCGACGTTTCGCTGCACTATATGGCCGCCGCGCTGCCTAGTGAAGGTTTGCTGGGGATGAAAATTTACACCGTCTCGCGTGGGAGTTTTCGCTTTGTCGTTCTGCTTTTCGAGGCCGGGCGCGGCGTGTTGCTGGCGTTGATCGAGGCGGATCACCTTGGCCGCATTCGTACTGGCGCGGCGAGTGGCGTCGCCACCAGATATCTCAGCCGCGCTGGTGCTGAAACAGCGGGCGTGATTGGCTCCGGCCGTCAGGCGAAAACCCAGCTCGAGGCCGTGGCTCAGGTGAGAAAAATCCGGTCGGTCCGCGTATTTTCCCGGGACGAGGCGCGCCGCCGCCAGTTTGCGCGGGAAATGAGCGAAAGACTGCGAATCGAGGTTGAGCCTGTAGAAAGCGCCGAAGCCGCCGCGCGCTTTGGAGACGTGATGATCACCGCGACCACCGCGCGCGAGCCTGTGTTGAAAGGTGAATGGCTGAAACCGGGCGCGCACGTGAACGCCATCGGCGCCAACATGGAAAATCGCCGCGAGGTGGACGACGGCCTATTGCGGCGCGCCTCGGTGATTGCGGTGGATTCAGTGGCGCAGGCGCGAATTGAATCGGGCGATCTTATTCAGGGCTTCTCTGCCTGCCCAAGGGAATGGGACCGAGTAACCGAGATGTGGACAATAATTGCGGGCGAACGCACAGGCCGTAAATCTCCCGAGGATGTGACCCTTTTCAAGTCCGCTGGAATCGCGCTTTGGGATGTTGCAGCGGCTGGCGCGGTTTACCGGCAGGCCATAGAGCTTGGACGCGGGAAGGAGATTGCATTGTCCGAGGCTGAGTCGCGCTAGGGCCGGATGCGCTCCATCGCATTGCCCTGTCCAAGGCTCATTTTGACGCTCCTGGCGAGCGGTTGGTATACTAAAAGGCTGTTGGAGGAGGTTTGCTTGCCCCTTTACGAATATCAGTGCAAGAAATGCAAGACCCATTTCGAGAAAATACGGAAATTTTCCGATCCTCCTTTGACTAAATGCGAAAACTGCGGAGGGAAACTCGAACAATTAGTGTCGTCGCCGGCATTTCAATTCAAAGGCAGCGGATGGTACGTGACCGATTACGCCCGTAAATCCGAATCAACCAAACCCGCGGCTGAGGCTTCAAAGGAAAAGGATAAGTCTGGTAACGGAAGCGATAGTAAGAAGAGTTCCGAAACTGCGAAAAGTTCTGAGAGTCCGAAGAGTTCAAAAACTCCCGCCGCAACTAAACCGGCTTAATTCATCTCCGCTCGTCAAATGCCTACAACTTGAGAGCTTTTAAGTATTTTTTGAACTCCGGGCCAAGTTCTGGCCGCTTGAGAGCCATTTGAACGGTTGCTTCGAGAAAACCCAGCTTGTCTCCGGCATCGTATCGATTTCCCTCAAAAAGATAACCGTAAACCGGCTCCTTACGGAGCAAACTGCATAGCGCGTCAGTAAGCTGGATTTCCGAACCCTTGCCCCGGCGAGTGGATGAAAGTTCCTTGAATATGGAGGGCGTCAGAATATAGCGCCCGATAATGGCGAGATTTGAAGGCGCGCTTGCGGGGTCCGGTTTTTCCACCATGTCGGAAATGAGGTAGAGGCGATCTTTGCCGATTGACCCCTTAGGCCAATCCGTATCGTTCACTGGCGTGCCTTGAATGATTCCATAGCTCGACACCGCCTGCTTGTCCACACGCTGAAGGGCGACGATGCTTTTGCCTGTGCGCTCGAAAACATCCATCATCTGTTTGAGGCAAGGCGAGGGAGCATCGATGATGTCGTCCGAAAGCAGCACGGCAAAAGGTTCGTTGCCCACCAAATCGCGCGCCATCAGGATGGCGTGTCCAAGCCCCAAGGGATTTTTCTGCCGCACATAGATGATTTCCACCAGATTTGAGATGGATCGCACCAGATTGAGTAGCGCCACCTTGGAGCGCCCGGCCAGCATCCGCTCCAGTTCAAAAGACACGTCAAAATGATCTTCAATGCTGTTTTTTCCGCGCCCGGTGACGAAGATAACCATTGGAATGCCCGACGCGGCCACTTCCTCGACGCCATATTGTACGAGCGGTTTATCGACAATGGGCAGCATTTCTTTGGGTTGAGCCTTGGTCGCCGGAAGGAAACGGGTACCCAGTCCAGCCACCGGCAACACGGCCTTACGAATTGTCATGATCACCTCGCCAAAGTTTGGGCGGTTGTAGCGGCGGCCTCTGGCCGCCGGATGTTAGATATTAAAGACCGGCGGCCAGAGGCCGCCGCTACAGCCGCAGTTATCACGCAGGCTCTCTAGGCCTGTATGCTAACATACCATTTTGCAGTGCCTTTGGAGCCATACAGTTATGTTTGTGCTTGGAATCGAATCTAGTTGTGACGAGACCTCGGCGGCGGTTGTTGAAGACGGCGAGCGCATTCTTTCGAACGTTGTAGCATCACAAATCCTTACCCACGAAA
>DASZAE010000409.1:0-12657 GCA_035945515.1 Terriglobia bacterium | reverse complement strand
ACTGTGGAACCTGACGGAGGAAGTGGAACCCTACTTCGAGCACTATCTTGAGAACTACATTCTGCCTGATGGCAATTTTCTGTATAACACGCAGGACCAAGTGGAAGCGCCGCTCAATGCGGGTGTTTTTCTGGAAAATTCCGCCCGCGCTTATGATTACACGCATGACGTTGCGACGCTTAAAAAGCGGCTGCCCACCTTGCGAAGGATGATGGATTTCGTCGTCAAGCGTTACCAATATTCAAAGCAGGCATTTCCGCCGGATGACCCGCGGCACGGCCTGATCTGGGGCTCGCCGGAGGCGGACAACGGCGATCCCCACGACGACACGCCCGAATCGCACCCTTACTATTATCAGAATGCTTCGTGGACGTGGCGGGGCCTGCACGAACACGCCCGCTGCCTGGCGCTTGCGGCCAATGAGAACCAGGATCAGGAATTGCTCCAGGAATCCACTAAAATTGCGTCTCTCGCCACGGAAATGCGCGCGGACATTGAACGGTCGTTGGCGAAAACGATGGCGGCGCGCAACCCGGCGATGAAAGAGGCGGGCATCACGCCCTTCACGCCGTCGGACATCCACCGGCGGCCCGCTGAGCTGAGCAGCTACGAGAATCATCGCTACATGATGGATTGGTGGACTAGCGACTGGGGAGACGCCGCGCTCGACGAAGGCCACTTCAAGCACCGTGCCCTTGCGGGCGAGCAAATTTTGGGCATGAACACGGATGGCGCATTTGCCCGCGCGTCTAACTTCATGTCGCACGGAACGCTCGCTGGGGAAATCCGGCAGGAAGATTACCGGCCGTTTCTGCTCACCCTCTACAGCCTTTGTTGTTACACCATGGATAGCGGCAGCCGCTACTCGCCCGAAGATGCTTTGCTGCCCGGTAGCTTTCCAGGGGAAGGCAGCCCCTATGGATGGTCGGCGGTGGTGAATAGCGAATTGCAGCCCACGATGGGGCTTCGCTGGCTGCTTTGCTTCGAAGAACACGACCGGGACGTGGTGCACCTGCAGAAGGCCGCTCCAAGACATTGGTTTGCGCCGGGCCAGAAAATCCGCGTGAGCCATTGTCCCACGCGCTTTGGCCTGGTGAGTTGGACCACCAGTGCCTCAGCGAAATCAGATGCGGGCCGGGCGGGAGCGCCCAGGTGGCGCATCGCAATCAAGTTTAGCAAGCCATTCACCGCGGATTTAATCGCGCATGTTCATACGCCAGATGGCCGTCCTCTGCGCAGCGCCTCATCCGGTCAATTGCAGCGGGACCGAGTAGTGCTGCCTGCGGCGCTGCTGGCGGGTAAAACAAGCGTGAAAGTAGACGTTAGTTAATGGGGGATTTCAGAAAGTCGCGGATCTTGGCGAAATCATCTCGCAGGATCACTTCTTCCCTGGGATTGCGCAGGACGTAAGCGGGGTGCACCGTAGCCATGGCTTTCGCGCCGCGGTAATCGAAGAACTGGCCGTGCACTTTGGTGATGCCTTCTTTAATGCCGAGCACGGTATGCGCCGCGGGCGCGCCCAGGCAACAGATGATGCGCGGATGTATGGCGTCAATCTGGCGGAAGAGGAAAGGAGAGCAAGCGGCAATCTCATCACTTTCCGGCGTGCGGTTGCCAGGCGGACGGCACTTCACCACGTTGCAGATATAGATGTCCTCCCGCTTGATCTGGACGAGTTGGAGCATTTTATTCAGCAATTGGCCGGCGCGCCCTACAAAGGGCAGTCCTTGTTCATCTTCGTCAGCGCCCGGCCCCTCGCCGATGAAAATAAGCTCGGCGCGCGGGTTTCCCTGACCAAAGACGATGTGCTTGCGGCCTTTCCAGAGCTTGCAACGGTGGCAGTCGCCAAGGTCCGTGCGGATTTCTTCAAGGGTTTCCATCTTTTCTGCCGAAGAGGAGGCAGCCGATGAAGTCTCTGGCGCCTCGAAGAGGCTAAGCGTCTTAGGCGTTGCTGCTGGCACGGCAAGACGCGGCGCAACAAGGGGGGTAATGGAAGATGCGACCGGGACGGTAGCAGTCTGAGCCGCGGCTGGCGGCGCGGGCATCTTCATCTGCGGAGGGGGCAATTGCGCGCCGGCAGCTTGCGGACGGCGATAGAGATCCTCGAAGCCGAGATCGCGGAAAAAGCTCAGCCAGTCTGCGATTTGTTGTTTCGTTTGAGCGTCCATCAAGTTAAATGCGGGCGTTTGGATTATTCATGAATGCCGAGCCCATGACCAAGGACTCCAAAACTTGGCTCTTCGGCTTGCGTCTTGCGCAGCGCCACGATTTCATCCAGCACCTGGCAGGCGATGGCGAGCTTGCTCGCTTTCTCCAAGTGTTTACGGCGTCCATCGGGAAAGAGAAGCGTGACGATGTTGGTGTCCGCGTCAAACCCGGCGCCGTCGCGCGTCACGTCATTTGCCACCATCAGATCGAGCCGCTTTGCCGCCAGCTTGGCCGCCGCATTCTCAACAACGTTTTCCGTTTCTGCGGCAAAACCGGCCACGAACTGCCCGGGGCGGCGGCGCGCTGCAATCTCGGAGAGGATATCGCGCGTGGGCTTCAGCCGAAGAGTCAAGCTCCCATTGCTCTTTTTGATTTTTCCCGGCGCGATAGATTCAGCCTGGTAGTCAGCAATAGCGGCGGCCATCACGATGACGCTCGCTTCATCGAGCTTTTTCATCACCGCATCCGCCATTTCGTCGGCTGTCTCAACGCGCTCGAAGGCCACGCCCGTGGGCGCATCAAGATGCGTAGGGCCGCTCACCAGCAGCACGCGCGCTCCGCGCCGCCGCCCCGCTTCGGCAAGCGCATATCCCATTTTGCCGCTCGACCGGTTGGCCAAGTGTCGAACCGCGTCCAGAGGTTCGCGCGTAGGACCTGCAGTAACCAGGAGGATTTCGCCCTTCATATCGTCTGTGAGGCCAAGGGCTTGAAACACAGCCTGCGCGATGGCCTCGGGATCCCGTAGCCGTCCAGCCCCCGTCATGCCACAGGCAAGATATCCTGCGTCTGGCTCAACCACAATAACGCCGCGCGCGCGTAGCGTGGCCAGGTTTGCCCGCGTCGCGGCGTGCTCCCACATATTGACGTTCATGGAGGGAGCTATCACCACGGGCGCTTGAGTGGCAAGATAAAGCGTGGTGAGAAAATCATTGGCAATGCCTTGCGCCATCCGCGCCAGCACGTCCGCCGTAGCGGGCGCAATGACCAGCGCATCGATGCCTTGCGCTACGGCGATGTGCTCAATTGAACTTTCAAGATTAGGCTCGCTGCCCTCAAAGAGGTCCGTAATAACCTTATGGCCGGAAAGCGAGGCGAAAGTAAGCGGCGTGATGAACTTGCGGGCCGAATCCGTCATAATCACCTGCACGTCAAGATCACGGTCCTGCAGCAAGCGCAGCACCTCAGCCGCCTTATACGCCGCAATACCGCCTGTCACCCCGAGCGCAATTCTCATCCGGCTCTCCTGGAATCAGCATATCCGGATTCCCGGAGCATGGAAAGGGGCATGAGACTAACTTCCCGCCTGGTTGGTGAGGGGGCAGATATGTAGCTTGTCAGAGGTGCTGCTATGGCGCGCTCGCGGTGATCATTGCCGTCTCGCCCGATTTTGTCAGGCTGCTTTGCGGATCAACGGTCAGCCAAGCAAGTCCGCCGAGGGCGCAGAGGGCAGCCGCCACGAGGAAGGAGGCTTTCCAACCGTAGCGCGCGGCAATCGCAGGAGTAAGGGACGCCGTGATTGCGCCGCCAATCTGGCAGCCCATGTTCATGAAGCCCGAGACCGACCCAGAAGAATGCCCCGCGATGTCCGCAGTGACGGACCAATAACAGCTTTGGCAAAGGTAGAGCGCCCCTGCCCCTCCGGCAAGCACCACACTGGCCAGACGGGCGCTATGGACGTAAGCGCCCATGGCGAGAAACACGGCAGCGAAGACCATTACAACAAATGAGAATGCGCAGCGCCCGACGCGCTTGCCGAACAGGCGGGTGGCCCAGTCACTAATGAGTCCTCCAAACGGTGATCCTGCGGCCATAGCCAGAAAAGGCAGCATGGCGTAATACGAGCTGGATTTCAGGTTAAGGCCGCGCACCTTGGCCAGATAGATGAAGAACCAACTGAAAAAAATCCATGAAGCATAGCCATAGGTGAAATAGCTCAACGTTACTGCAAGGACATCTTTACTTTTGAGGATTTTCTTCCAAGGAACCGGCGCTATGCTTCTGTTGCTGGCAAGACCGGTGAAGGCGGGCGGATCAAGCGTTAATCCCGATTGGATCGTGCGCAGCTCAGAAGGCGCAACCCAGGAATGTTGGGCGGGCGTATCACGCGCGATCACGAACCAGATCGATCCGGCCGCAATGCCGATGGCTGCGCTCACCCAGAATGAAAATCGCCACCCGTGATGAAGCATCAAATAGGTAATGAGCGGCGGCGTCACGCCCGCGCCGATGCCAACGCCGGCGAAAATCCAGCCGTTAGCAATGCCGCGCTCTTGGGTGGGAATCCAATTGGCGACAAACTGATTGGACGCGGGGAACATGACAGCTTCACCCATGCCGAGGAGGAAGCGCACAGAAATAAACAGGAAAAACGCCCACGCGATGCCAAGCGGCACGCTTGCGGTCAGCGCAGTGAAAACTCCCCACCAGACGACCGCAAGGGCGATGACGCGGCGGGGGCCGAGCTTATCCGCAAGCCGGCCGCAGGGAGTTTGAAAGATGGCGTAACCGACGAGAAAGGAACTGAAAACATAGCCCAATTGGACGTTGCTGAAATGATATTCGCTGGCGATGGTGCTGCCCGCAATGGAGATGTTGACCCGGTCGAGAAAAGCTACGGCACTCAGGACAAAAATCCAAAAAACGAGGAACCAGCGCATCCGGCTTTGCCGCTCAGCCTTCATAAAGGGATCCTCGCGCGGAGTTGGAAAGTGTGGGATTTGATAAGCAATGCTTGAGACGCATCATGGCTCTCGATTTCACGCTTGGGTTAATTGAGGTTTAAGCATTAAAATGACAATTTTCTTTGGCGCAGCGATCTATGAGCGCCCAAAACCGGCGGCTAGTGGCCGTTGCCACAGCGTCGGATGTCGCCATAATATGTAATCCATAGAACCGTGCCGGCCCCCGAAATGGCCGGCAACTATTCTGACGCCTTGCGGATGTTTAATCAATCCAAGAGTCAGCAAGAATAGGCGGAAGAGTTTCAAGAGGAGTGAAAGGGCTTGCTGGTTGCAGAGCCAATTTCGAGAATGGGTGATTCAATGAGTCAACTCAGAATACTGCTTGCGGACGACCATGAAGTGGTTCGCAAAGGTTTAAGATCACTCCTCGACGCGCACGATGGCTGGGAAGTTGTTGGTGAGGCTTCTGATGGGCGCGATGCCGTCGAGAAGGCGCATGAACTGATGCCTGATGTTGTAATTATGGATATCACGATGCCGAAGTTGACGGGCCTCGAAGCTGCCCGTCGAATCCTGGAGGACGTCCCGGGAACCGGATTGCTTTTCTTCACCATGCATAATTCCGAGCAAATGGTGAACGAGGCGCTGAGCACGGGCGCGCAAGGCTATGTCCTGAAGTCGGATGCCGGTCGTGATTTGGTGAGGGCCATTGAGGCCCTGCCTCAGCGAAAAACGTTTGTCAGTCCCAAACTCGCACAGCTTGTTTCGAGCGGCGACGACCGGGGGCGATTGAAAGCGGTGGGGGCAAGGGGAGTAGAGAAGAAAGGCGTTGCAAAAACGCCGGATCAAGTGCTGACTCCCCGCGAGCGCGAGGTGCTCCAATTGCTTGCGGAGGGGAAGAATTCCAAGGAGGTCGCCACAGCCCTCAACATCACCGTGAAGACCGTCGAAACTCACCGGTCCAATCTGATGGCCAAACTCCATTTGCATTCCCTCGCGGGCCTTGTCCGCTATGCGATTCGCAATAATATGGTCGCGCCTTAGCCGCCTTGCCGCCCCGCAAAAGACGCGGGCTTTTGGGCTATTTCATCAAGTTACAGCAACTTCTCCCGCCGACTAGGGGTTTCTCCTGATAGTCTTGCTCCTTAATCCTTACATATCATTTAAAGCAGTGCGGCATGAGCCGAAGCCCGCAGCCAGAGAGGGAAGAGCATTGAGGTTTGCATCTTACGTGAAGCGGCGGCCCGCGATTAGCTTTGCCGCCGGTTTCTTAGATAGAAAAAGCCGCCACTGACTACGCAATCCTCAATTTAGGTTAAAAAATCCGGTCTCCAGGCTTGGCGCTGCCAGCGAACGTTTAAGGAGAAAGTATGAAACAGGCCACAGCTAAGAAGAATCAATCTATACAAACCACACCAAAACCCAACATTCTTATGGGTGATGATCTCGCGGCCATGCTGGAATTGCTTGAGCAATCTATTGCGCGCCGCGCTTTTGAAATCTACGAAGCCCGAGGGGGCGAGCACGGACGCGACCAGGAGGACTGGTTGCGCGCGGTCGAGGAGCTCATGGACCCGCTTCCAGGGAACGCCACTGAAGATGGCGGGTCGGTCACTCTGCGAAGCTTTGTTCCCGCCTCGCAGGACGTGGCGGTGAGTATTGAACCCCGCCGCGTGATTGTCTGGGTGGACAGGCAAACCAAAAGCGGACAAGCGCCTCAATCGGAGCGCGCGGCAAGGAAAATGCTTCAGTATGAATTCCCGCAGTTGATTGACCCGGCGCAATCTTCTGTAAATCTGAGCGGCCAGATACTGACCATTACGGTTCCGAAAGCTATTGAGAAACAGCCTTCGCCCTCGCAGTCAGCAGCATAACGGCATTTAATAATTTTCGGGCCTGGTTGGACAACTTTCAGTTTTCAGGGTGGACGAGACGAATCCGGCGATAGCTTCCGGAAGGAATACCACTGCGCGGCCGGGTTCCAGGAAGGCACGCGCAAGCGGGCTATACAGAGCGTGATAAGTCAGCGACGGTCATTGGCTGTAGCGGCGGCCTCTGGCCGCCGGATTTTAATAGTAAAGACCGGCGGCCAGAGGCCGCCGCTACAGAATCAAACGCCGCCGACACATGGCGTTACGTATAATATCCACCCGAAATGCGCAGCCGACTTTAATCAAAGAAAGGGCATCATAATATGTCAAAAACAAACGCACGGCCAATAGACGGAGGGCAATATCTTTGTGCGCGATGCGACCAAAGCTTCGGATCCATCGCGGAGCTTCGTGATCACGAAAAACTGTGCAAGGCTGCAGGCCACATGGTCGAGACAAAAGCGGCCCAGACTTACCCGCAGACGTCTGCCCATCATCGATAACCGCTTTGCGAGCCGTGGGGCTTATTGTGCTATCCGGCGGATGTGCAAAAAACGATGGGCGCCCGGCAGGGGGCGGCGAGGAGGGATACTATGGAAAATCACGGCTACCGTTGGTTTCAGTGTTCGCTGTGTGGAAGCATGGCCGAATCAGAAGATGCGCTGCTAGACCATGAGAGAATGTGCAGAAGGAAAACTCTACCGCTCAGCAGGATTTCTGGGCTGGCTGGGGATCAAGAAGGATCCGACGCGCAATGGAAGAGCAGCCTCCAGTTCTCGTTGACCATCCGGCCCAAGCCCAAATTCCGGTTTCTTTAGGCGCGACGTGTTTGGGTGAGGAACGGTGCCGTTTTCTGGTTTGGGCGCCTAAAAGCGCAGGCGTAGAAATCCTCGTCCTTCAGCCCCACCCGCAGCGCGCGACAATGCAAAAACAGGAGCGCGGCTATTTTGAGGCGGTCCTGAAGAATGTGCCTCCTGGCAGCCTCTACCGCTATATTCTCGATGGCGGGAAAGAGCGTCCCGATCCGGCTTCCCGATTTCAACCGGAAGGCGTCCATGGACCTTCTCAGGTTGTGTCCTCAAACGATTTCCAGTGGACTGACATACGCTGGAAGGGCATGCCCCTTGATAGGTACATTCTCTACGAACTCCACACGGGAACATTCACTCCTGACGGAACCTTTGACGCGATTATTCCTCATCTGGATGAGTTGAAGGCGCTGGGTATTACAGCGATTGAAGTCATGCCGGTTGCTCAATTCCCAGGAGATAGGAACTGGGGTTATGACGGCGTGTACCCTTATGCCGTGCAGAACACTTACGGCGGCCCGGATGGACTTAAGAGACTTGCAAACGCCTGTCACGAACGCGGGTTGGCGATTGTTCTTGACGTGGTTTATAACCATTTCGGACCGGAAGGAAACTACACAGGCGATTTTGGACCTTACGTCACCGATCAGTACCGGACGCCCTGGGGGCAAGCCATTAACTTTGATGGGCCGCATAGTGACGAGGTCGCGCGCTTCTTCATCGAAAATGCGCTCTATTGGCTTACCGAGTTCCACATTGACGCTCTCCGGCTCGACGCCATCCACAGCATTATGGATAGAAACGCGAGACCTTTCCTCGCCATGCTGTCGCTTCAGGTTCAGGAGTTGCGGCGGCAAACTGGCCGGGATGTTTATTTGATTGCTGAGAGTGACTTAAATGATGTGCGCGTAGTCCGGCCTTGCGAGACCGGCGGCTATGGCATGAATGCCCAGTGGAGCGACGACCTGCACCATGCCTTGCACGCTCTACTAACAGGTGAACGCTCGGGCTACTACCAGGATTTTGGCAAACTTCATGATGTCGTGAAGGCGCTTCAGGAAGGGTTTGTCTATTCGGGTGAATATTCAACCTACCGCCGGCGTCGTCACGGCAACTCATCGCGCCGTATTCCGGCCCGGCAGTTTGTGGTCTTTGGGCAAAATCACGATCAAATCGGAAATCGCATGAAGGCAGAACGGCTCTCGCGCCTGATTTCTTTCGAAGGGCTCAAGCTTGTGACCGGAGTGGTGATGCTTTCTCCTTATATCCCCCTGTTATTCATGGGAGAAGAATATGGCGAGGAAGCGCCTTTCAATTTTTTCACTAGTCATGGAGATGCGTCCCTCATTGAAGCAGTCAGAAAAGGGCGCCGGGACGAATTCGCCGCGTTCGGCTGGCAATCCGAACCCCCAGACCCGCAGGCAAAGGAAACATTCTTCTCTTCCAAGCTGCGACGCGAGGTCAGGAGTGAGCGTAGACATCAAGTTTTAACGGATTTCTACCGGGAATTGATCCGGTTGCGGAAAGCGTTGCACTCTTTGTCCTTTCTCAGCAAAGAAATGATGGAGGTTCGCGCTCTGGAGCGTGAAAAAGTGATCTTCCTCCGGCGTTGGCATGAAGACGAAGAGATATTCGCAGCATTTAGTTTCGGCAAATCTAAAATCTCGTGTGTCTTGCCGGCGCCTCTAGGTCAATGGCGCAAGCTGCTCGACTCCTCGGAAGCGCGCTGGTTGGGCGAGGGCGGTGAATCGCCTCAGCAGATTGAGTCTGCTGGTTCCGTGTCACTGGAATTATGTCCGGATTCACTTATCCTGTATGGCAATGGAAAGCAGTCCGAGGACCCGGGTGATAGTCGCTGATTGCAGCAGAATATATGAGAATTCCTACCGCCACCTATCGACTGCAATTTAACCGGCATTTCGGCTTCAAAGACGCCCAGAGATTAATCCCATACCTTCATTCCCTCGGAATAAGCGATATTTATGCTTCTCCCATCCTCCAATCCCGCAGTGGAAGTGGGCATGGTTATGACGTCACGGATCCAACCAAGCTCAATCCTGAAATTGGAACGGAAGAAGAATTTGAAGCTTTGATTAACGAATTGCGCCGGCACGGCATGGGACTGCTTCTTGATATTGTTCCGAACCATATGGCCGCAAGTAGCGAGAATCCGTGGTGGATGGATGTCCTCGAAAATGGCCCTTCCTCGACCTACGCAAACTTTTTTGACATCGACTGGCGGCCGCCCGACAGGCTGCTCGAAAACAAAGTGCTTCTTCCAATCCTTGCCAGCCCCTATGCGCGCACGCTCGAAAACCAGGAGCTAACCCTTGTTTTTGAAGACAACGGATTTTTCATCCGGTATATGGATATGAGATTGCCGATGGCCCCGAAGTCATACGCTCGAATCTTGAGCTACGGGCTGGAGGATCTCAAGCGTAGCCTTCCCGCTGACGCCGCGGCTTTCCGGGAATTGACCGGCATCCTGTCTGCAGTGCGGGAACTTCCCGATCGTTCAACTCCAACTTCGGAAAACATCGGTGAAAGGCGGCAGCAACGGGAATCGATCCAGGAAAGGCTTGGCAGGCTCTACCGGGATTCTCCGCAAATCCAGAACTTCATCGATGGCAATATGCGGGTGTTCAATGGCAAAAAGCAGCGGCCGGGAAGCTTTTTGCAGCTTGACGAATTGCTGAGAGACCAAGCTTATGTTCTTTCCTATTGGCAGGTTGCGAATGAAGAGATCAACTACCGGCGTTTTTTCAGCATCTCAGACCTGGTAGGCGTCCGCGTGGAAGACCCTGTCGTTTTTGACGCAACCCATGCCGTGATCTTGCGCTTGATCGGGAAGAACGCGGTTACGGGCTTGCGCATCGATCATATCGATGGCCTTGCCGATCCCCTGGGCTACCTCCGTAAATTGCAAGAACGCTTAACGCCAGAGGAATCTACACTGCCGGACTCCGGGTTTTACGTGATCGTCGAGAAAATCCTTGCGCGAGGCGAGGCCCTGCCCAGGAGTTGGCCGGTTTGCGGCACCACCGGTTACGATTTTCTCAACGCGCTCAATGGCCTCTTTGTGAATCCCTCTGGGCGCGAAGCATTGACCAGCACTTACGGGCGATTTCTTGGCGCGAAGTCCGACTACGATCTACTGGTCTACAACAAGAAGAAGCAAATTATGGAGACAATCCTATCGGCTGAAATGCGCTCGCTAGGACATCATCTGCGGCTGCTTGCCGAGCAAGACAGGTATGCCCGCGATTTCCCTCTTTCGGATCTGACGCAGACGCTGATCGAGACCACCGCCTGCTTGCCGGTATACCGTACTTATCTGCGAAACTTTGACATCCTTCCTGCCGAACTTCAATACGTTGAGGGAGCCATCCATGCCGCGCGGCGCCGGAATCCTAGGCTAAATCCCGACTGCTACGATTTTCTCGAAGGCGTGCTTTCCTTACGGGAAAAACCTCATCTCTCCTCCGGGCAAAGAGAGGCGAGACTGAGCTTTGTTATGCGTTGGCAGCAATTCAGCGGGCCTATCATGGCCAAGGGATTCGAGGATACGGCCCTTTATATTTATAATCCGCTGGTCTCAGCCAATGAGGTTGGGGGCTGCCCGCGCGGCCCTGACGTGCCCGCAGCCGCATTTCATGCCTACTGCTTGGACAGAATGAAGCATTGGCCTCACGCCATGAATACGACGACCACGCACGACACCAAACGATCCGAGGACGTCCGCGCCCGGATCAATGTGCTTTCTGAGTTGCCATCTGAGTGGAACCGGCGCCTGAATCGTTGGTCTCGATGGAATAAGAAAAGGCATGTGAACAGCCGCCCCGTGCCCGATCCCAACGAAGAGATTTTGCTCTATCAAACGATGCTCGGAACATGGCCGCTTGAGAAAAGCGATATGCCCGCATTTCGGAAGCGTCTTCAGGGTTATATGACCAAAGCAGTCCGTGAGGCGATGGTACACACCCGATGGTCCCGCCCCAATCTCCAACATGAAAAAGCTTTGGCCCATTTTATCCGGCGCGTTACGGAGGGGACTAAATCCAGCCGGTTTTTGAAAGACTTTTTGCAATTTCAAGAGAAGGTGAGTTACTACGGCGCACTAAACTCTCTCGCTCAATTAACAATTAAGGTTACGGCCCCAGGAATGCCAGATTTTTATCAGGGATCGGAGCTTTGGGACTTGCGCTTAGTCGATCCCGATAACCGTGGCCCAGTCGATTTTGAGCGGCGGACGCGCCTCCTGAAAGAGCTTGAGAAGCAAACATCGGCTGACGATCCCGCGCTGATCGAAAAATTGCTGGCTCATTGGGAGGACGGATGCGTCAAGCTTTTCCTAACCTCCAGGCTGCTCAATTACCGTAAGAATCATCCCCAACTTTTTCAGCAAGGCGATTATCTTCCTGTACAGGCTTCGGGGAACAAGAGTGAAAATGTCTGCGCTTTTCTCCGGCGCAGAGGAAAGGCGTTGGTTCTGATTGCCGTGCCGAGATTTATGGCTGGATTCACCAGCGGCAACAAGGCGCCCGTCGGAGAAAAAGTTTGGGGTAGCGATTGCCTTACTATGGCAGGGAAAATGCCTGCTACTTGGAAAAATATTTTGACGCACGAAATGGTTAGCGCGACGAATGTGAAAGGCTGGATGCGCCTGCCGATGGCCTCAGTGCTGCGTCGCTTTCCGGTGGCAGTGCTCGAGCCATCGTAACTTGCTTTGATAGCGGTAATGCGGACGTTTGGTTCGCACGGATGAATAAAGGGAAGCATGCGCTCGATGGGCGGCGCTCGGCACTAACCTCAGCCGCCCTACGGGATCCTTCAGTTAGCGCCGAACGAAAGGCAAGACCAAGGCAGCCAGCTCACTCCTCCTCCGAGGACTGCGGCACTTCAACCCCACAGGGGGGATACGATGTGAGTAGGCTCTACTACCTTAGTGGGACTGTAACATTTCGTGTTGAAGATTGCGGTAGAGAAAGAAAAAGGGTATCTCCGGTAATTACAACCTGCCGGTCGAGGGCAGGAGGAAGGAGATACCCCATGAGCACTACCAAAGTACATCTCTCCAGCCTGGTGACG
>DASZAE010000408.1:0-10068 GCA_035945515.1 Terriglobia bacterium | reverse complement strand
GCGCTGGCAGCCGCGCGGCTCGTAGAGGGGCAGACCCGCCTCGAGCTTCGGATAGTCGAGCGCCTGCATCTCCCAGGTGACGATGCCGTTTTTAACGAAAACGTCCCAGGAGCAGCCGCCCGTGCAGTTGACGCCGTGCGTACTGCGCACCACTTTGTCGTGCTGCCAGCGATTGCGGTAAAACTCTTCCCACAACCGCGTCTCGGGGCTATAGATGTCTTTGATCCAGCTCACAAAGCGCCCTTTTTTGTAGCGCAGAGTTTGCGCATTTCAAACTCTGCGGTTTTTGGAATTGCGGTCATTGAAAATCCGCAGAGTTTCAAACAGCGAAACTCTGCGCTACCTTGGGGCGGCGTTCTCTTACAGGACGCCGCCGCTACAACGCTTTCCCTAAACCCGGCGGCGAGACGCCGCTACAGCCTGGGCGCGCTCGACCAGCGTCCGGCGAACTGGCTTGATGCGGTCGCGCCAGAGAAACCCGCTCACCGCTAGTAAAATCAGAAATCCGACGAACCCTGCCAAGGCGACCATCCCGGTATTTTCAGCCGAATGCGGCTGCGCGCCCGCCTGCTTAAAGAACGCGATCAGGTCAGCCTGCTCGCCAGGCGTCAGCGGGTGCGGATCGTAGATAGGGGTCATTACGTGGAAATAGAGCGTCTTCATCGACACTTGCATCCCCGCGACGCCGAGCTTCGAATAAACTCCGGTTAGGTTCGGGCCAAGCGTGCCACCGTTTGGAAACGGCAGACTGGCGATGCTGTGACAGGATTTGCAGGGCGGTCCCCCGTTTTGCAAGGGCGTCTCGCCCGTAAACAGCGCCTCGCCTCGTGAGGCCGAACCGGCGGGAAGAGCATTGGCCGCGAGCGTAGGGGAGGATGGTGCAGTTGCCCCCTGCGATTGTTGCGATCCTGGAAGTCCTGAAGCGAATTGGGGAAGGGTCAAAAAGGCCAGAATGATGCAGAAGTCCCGAAAGGCGCGTGCAATTCCAAGGTTCTTATCATTCGGTCGCATGACAGAATCCCATAAACGTTCGAGGTGACAGGAGGAGAACGGGATTCCCTCTTTTTTTATCAGAACCGCAAATGGGATACGATTCGGGGATCCAATCGTCCTCCGCTTTGGGGAACTACGGAAGACTGCGAGAAGCTTATTACTCTCCAGGTTATCACAAACCGCAACGCGGACGTTTGAATTATACAGGCGGACATGAATCCGCGATGACTGCGCCTAGCAGGTTGCTGAAAAACTCCATGTCATTCTGAGGAGCCGAAGGCGACGAAGAATCTCGGAAGTTAGCGGTCTCACGCAGAAGCAGATTCTTCGCGGAGTTCACCCTGAGCGGACATGAGGAGATTCTTCGCTGCGCTCAGAATGACAGAGCAAACGGGTTTCTCAGCAACCTGCTCGCGCGGCGGCCCATTGCAGGCTTCGCGGCCGCCGCAGCATCAGTCACACTTGGAGGACGAGCAGCAGCAGGATCGAGATCCATAAGGCGTACATGAAGTGCCAATAGATCGCGGTCACGTCGAGAATCTTACGGCTCTTCAGGCCCTTTGCGATTCGCGGCCCCTGAAAAGCTGCGACCAGGAGCGCGGCGATGCCGCCGAGCAGGTGCAGTCCGTGCGCGGCAGTCAGGAGATAAAAGAATGCGGCGCTGGGGTCCGTCGCCAGATAAACCCCGCGGCGGGCGAGATCGTGCCAGGCGATTAATTGGCCGGCGATGAAAGCGATCCCAAGCGCGAGCGTCGCGTACAACCAAAGCAAAAACCGCCGTGGAAATCCAGCCGAAAGGCAGCCGCGGGAGAACTCGAGCGTGAGGCTGCTGATCAGCAGGATGACGCTATCCAGGTAAACAATGGAGGGCAGCGCGGTAGGAATCCACCGCCCGGAGCGGCTCTTGAGCGCGACCCATGCGCTGGCGAGCGCCGCGAAGAACATAACAATAGCAATGATTGCAACCCAGATGCCCGCGACCGGCACGTCCGCGAAGGGCGCGCCCCCGCCTGAATTCCCGTCTCCGCCGCCGCGCCCGAAACCATCATCGTGACGGCCGCCGCCCCCGCCGCTGCCGAGCTTTTCCGGAGCTTCCTTTTCCTGAGCCGGAGTTAAGACCGAGGTTCCCATTACTTCTAAACCAACTTTCCGCGAGCGCGGTTATTACTTTATCGCTCATCCCAGGCGGATTCAAACCTTACAGGAAGCGATGCCGCCAGGAGGTTTTTTTGCATGCTTCCAGGTTAAAATGCACTTGCGTCTCTCTGTTTGGGCTTGATTATTTTTCACTTTCTGCTCTTGGGTTCCTTCATGGCAGCATTTCAACGTCGACGGTTTTTCGCATTATTCTTGGGCCTTCTAGCTCTCTTTTTTTTCGCGCGGACCCTTCAAGCACAAACGCCCGACACAGCCACGATTCGCGGCAAAGTTATAGACCAAACGCACACCGCTCTTCCGGGCGTAGAAATCACGGCCACAAACACCTTGACGAGTTTAAGACGCACTGCGCAGACGGACGTTTCGGGAACCTTTTCGCTGGCCGGGCTTCCCGTCGCAGGCAGCTATCAAGTGACGGCTCAGAAGGAAGGATTTGCGAAGGCTCAGTTCAATAACCTGTCGCTGGTCGGCGGAACCACGGCGCAGATCAATATTCAGATGAATGTGGCTGGCAGCCTAACTAAACTGATAGTGACCGGAACAGCCGGCGCCATACGGACCGACGAGCCGCAACTGGGCGACACGCTCGGTCCGCGGCAAATGGAAGCTACTCCTCTCCTCAACCGGAGGATCACCTACCTTCCGCTGCTTAATGCCGCTAACCGCCCAGCCATTAATCAGGGCGACGTTTTCATGAACGAGGACCTTTTTACGACCAACGGCACAGGACGGCGCCAAACGTGGTTTGAGGTTGATGGCAGCAACGAGATCGACGCTTGGGGGCGGCAAACGATTTTTACCAACATACCGCTCGATGCCATCGAAGAGATGACGGTGCTGACCAACGCTTTTTCCGCCCAATATGGCCTCACTGCAGGCAGCGTGGTGAATATTGTCACCCAAAGCGGTGGCAACAAATTTCACGGCGATCTGCTCGGCTTGTTGCGGCCCTCGGCCACCGAGGCGAAGCTGTCGGGTTTCACTACAAGCACGGCTACCAGCGGCAATGACCTGACTAACGACACGCTCGCGCAGGCCTCGGCGGCGCTCTCCGGTCCCATTGGCAGCAATAACCATACGCAGTTTTTCGCTAATGGCGAATACAGCTCGGAAGACCGCGCCTCGCCGGTTACGTCCCCCGTCGCGCCGGGCAACTTTACCGGCCACTACCGGGGCTGGCTGGCATTTTTGCGGCTGGACCACCAGATTAACGATCGCAACAATTTGTTTTTTCGCAGCGATACCGATAGCTTTTTCGATACCAATCCGAATGGCACTGTGGGGGGAAACAGCCTGCCGAGCGTGGATCGCACCTTCCGGCGCCGCACTTACTCCGAAGACCTTGGCGAGACCGCGACGCTCAGCCCGTCGCTGCTCAATAACCTGCGGCTTCAGTTCCAGCTTGCGTCGCCCATTACTGAATTTGACCCGGCCATTTACGGCACGGAGTTTTCCGTGCCTGTCTCGGCAGGCGGCACGTACACTTCCGGCACTTCGCAATCCGCCCTGCTGATGAACCGGCAGTACGAGGTGAGTGACGCCGTCTCCGCCACGCGCTCGCGCCACAATATAACTTTCGGCGGAGACATGATTCGGGCGCATAGCGGCGGTGACAGCAAGGAATTTGGCGGCCCGATTTATCTGGGCGAATTTTCTTACAACCCCTGCACCCAAGCCCTTTCGGTGTGTGAAAGCCCTGCCTACCTCGACAACCTTAACAACGTGAAAAGCTATACGCAGAGCTATGGCAATGCGCTCTACACGGTGAACGACACGCTTTGGGCGCTGTTCGCGCAGGATGACTACCGCCTGCGGCCCGATCTCACGGTCAACTTGGGATTGCGCTATCAGCGGCAGACTTTCACCGATTCGAGCAAAGATTTTGCTCCCCGCGCGGGGTTTGCTTACAATGTGCGCGGGGATGGCAGGACGGTGATTCGCGGCGGATTCGGGATTTATTTCTCGCAAATCGTCGACAATTCGGAAGCCAATTATGCGCTTGGTGGACCTAACGGAGTTTTTAACTACACCGCCGCGCCGGGTCAAATCGGTTTTCCGGCAAGCGTGTCCGCGGCGCCGCTGCCCGCTTTTCCCGCCGGAGCCATCGCGCCTGTGCGCAGCCTTTACATCCGCCCCGGCGAAAGCGGCGCCCTGAGCCAGTTCTTTCCCGCCTCCGTGCTGAACGGCTATCCCAGCCAATTGCTCAGCCCGTACACCGAGCAATGGACTTTCGGCTTCGAGCGCGAACTCAAGCCCGATTGGGTGTTGAGCCTGGATTACGTGGGGTCGCACAGCGTCAAAGTCAATCGCCCCCTGGATGTTGACCCGCCATCGCCTTTCGTCCGCGCCGCGCCGGGCCAAGTTCGCTCTGCTCAGGCCGCCAATTGCACCCGGCCGCTATGGCTCTGGTGGTACAGCCAGCGCGGATTGGCGTGCAATCCGGCCAGTTCCAGCGGGCCGCAGCCGCCTTATGCGCTCATTCAGAGCGATGTGAACGATGGAGCCGGTTATTACGACGCTTTAGATATCGATCTGAACCATCGCTTCAGCCACGGCGTCTCGATGCTGGCGAGCTACACGTGGTCGCACGCCATTGACAACGTTGATCCCGACGTGCCCGGCCAGAACCCAAACGACCCAAACTTCACCGGCGCTACCGAGATTGGCAACGCCATCTTCGACCAGCGGCATCGGTTCGTGCTCAGCGGGGAATATGCAGGTCCGTGGAAAATCCGGCTGGGCGGCGTGGCCACCTTAGGATCGGGGCTGCCCTATAACATCACCACAGGAGCGGTGAATAGCGGAGACCTCGGCGGGACCACGGATCGGCCTGTAATTAATGGCGTCGTCATTGGCCGCAATACCGGTCGCGGACGGCCCATCTACGAGGTCGCGCCTTTCGTTGAGCGTCCGTTCACGCTGCGAAAAGAAGGCGTGGAACTTCACCTCCGGGCGGAAGCTTTCAATGTATTCAACCATCCTAACTTTGCCGGCTACAGCGGCACTTGGGGCAATGGAGCGGCGCCGGGGCCGGGATTTGGCCAGCCGCTCGCCGGCATCACCAACCAGCTTCCCGCGCGCGAAATCCAGTTCTCCGCCAAGCTGACTTTCTGACGCGGCAGATCGCCAGTTGTAGCGGCGACCTCTGGCCGCCGGTTTTTAAAAGGAAAGACCGGCGGCCAGAGGCCCCGCTAAACACACATCTCGCCCAATATCGTCCCTCCTCCGTGAAACGTAAACGTGACGGATGACGTATATAATTATTAAGGGTAATCGGCGCGCGGGGTTATGGAAAACCGTCAGAAATCCGGCCTGGAAGGAACAAGCTGAACATGAAGATTGTGCAAAAGCCGGAGGCTCGGCTTCCGATGTGGCGGCGAAGGGGCGCGGAATGGTTGTTCGTGGCGGCGCTGGCGGGCCTCGCTTTACTTCCCGCTTGCTCGAGCAAGAGCGCGCAGGGCGACACAGTCAAGCCCCCGCCTCGTCCGCCAGTGCCCGTTATGGTGGCTGCTGTGACCGAGGAAACCGTTCCTGTGCAGCTTAACGTCATCGGGACTGGAGAGACTTATTCTACGGTTTCCGTAAAGTCGCTCGTGCAAGGGGAAGTGCAGCGGGTTTACTTCCGGCAGGGGCAATATGTCGAGAAGGGTCAGATTCTTTATTCGATTGATCCCTCGCCCTTTGAAGCGGCGCTCGCGCAAGCCCAGGCCAACGTCGCCAAAGACCAGGCGCAGTTGCAGTACGCCGCAGCCCAAGACAAGCGTTATACGGATCTGTACAAGCAGGGCATTGTCTCGCAGGATCAATACGACCAATATCATTCGACGGCGGCCCAGCTCGAAGCCGCGCTTCGGGCCGATCAAGCGGCGGTGAAGACCGCCCAAATCCAGCTTGGTTATTGCACCATTCGCTCGCCGCTTGAGGGATTAACAGGCGCGTTCCAGGTGGATCAAGGCAACTTGGTCAAGGCAAATGACGTGCCCATGGTGGTGATTAATCAGATCAGGCCCATCTACGTTAGCTTCTCTGTGCCACAGCAGTATCTCCAACAAATTAAGGAGTACCAGTCGGTGAGGCCGCTGCGCGTTGAGGCAATCATCCCGCACGAGCCAAACCAGCCGGAGTGGGGCGCGCTCAGCTTCATCAACAACACTGTGGATACAAGCACAGGGACTATCTTGCTCAAAGGCACGTTCCCCAACCCGCAGCGCCGCCTATGGCCGGGCGAATACGTGAACGTCACTCTCAACCTTTCGAGCCAGCCGGACGCCGTGCTTGCGCCCTCGCCCGCCATTCAAACCGGGCAGAAAGGGCAATTCGTTTATGTCCTTCAGCCGGACCACACGGTTGCATACCGCCCGGTGACAGCGGGATCGAACTATCAGGGCAAAACGGTGATTGAAAAGGGGTTGAAACCGGGCGAAACCGTGGTGACCGACGGCCAGCTTATGCTTTATCCCGGCGCCAAGGTTGCGATCAAGACCAGCCTTTAGGAGGTTGATTCATGGAGCGATTGGACGGCTGTAGCGGCGGCGTCCTCGCCGCCGGTTTTTAAGATCTAAAAGGTGGTAGCCACGGCACGATGTTCGTGCCGTGGGATATTTGGTCTGGCAAAAGAAAAGCCCACGGCACAAACATCGTGCCGTGGCTACCCGTTAAAAGCCGGCGGCCAGAGGCCGCCGCTACAAAACTCGATGGACGCGCCCACGGGAGAACTCACAAACCATGCTCGTGTGCTGTCCCCTAAGAACGCTGACAAAGCTCTCACCTGTCACCCTGAGCCCTTCGGCTTCGCTCAGGGTAAACTCCGCGAAGGGTCTCTGTATACGGAGATGCTTTGCGGAGTTTACCCTGAGCGAAGCCGAAGAGCTCAGGATGACGAGCGAAGGGCTCAGCCCATGACAATGCACGCTCTAAAATCTGCCACGAACTTCGGGGACAGGATGTTCGACCCAAATCGCGAAATCGTCCGTTAGTGCACTTGAACTTTTGCGATAGGCCATTAAACTAAAGCCGGTCAAAGGCGAAAATGGAGCGAATGCACAAAAAGCATTGTTTTACTTTTTTGCAAGTTGTTGAAACTAAAGCAAGATTAGTAACACGAACCGGCGCGAACCGGAGTACGAACCGGACGGGATCGATTCAACAGATTGAATGCAAAGGAATTATAGCGATTTCCACTACGAACCGGAGCATTTGCAACAAAACAAAGGCGATGCAAGAGCCAGTCCGGTTCGTAACGACTTTTTGAGGTCAAAAACGAGGGTTTTTCCGGTTCGGTGCGGCGATTGTAGCGGCGGCGTCCTCGCCGCCGGTTTTTACTAATTAAAGACCGGCGGCCAGAGGCCGCCGCTACAAAACGGGCTGGCGTCGCCGCTTATCCTCGTTGCTAGGGGGTCGGACCTTCAGGTCCGACAATTACCCTGGCTTTCAAGAGAGGCCTTCAGGCGCTGAAGTTTCAGTGGCTGAAGCCGCGATCAGAATGCAGGCGTTAACGTCGGAGCTAAAGCTCCGACCCCTGTTTACCCTGAGCGAAGCCGAAGGGCTTAGAATGACAGCGCCAGTGCCGGCGGCCAAAGATTCAACGGGGCCGCCGCTACAGAGCAGGTCTGAAAGTCTTGTATGAATATTTCTGAGCTTTTCATCAAGCGTCCGATCATGACCACGCTGGTCATGTTTGGGATTGTCATTTTCGGCGTGTTTGCCTACCGGCTGCTTCCGGTCAGCGATCTGCCAAACGTCGATTATCCCACCATTCAGGTGAGCGCCTCGCTGCCCGGCGCGAGTCCTGAAACCATGGCGTCCGCGGTGGCCACGCCTCTCGAGCGCCAATTTTCCACGATTGCCGGCCTCGATACGATGACGTCGACCAGCTCCCAAGGCAGCACTTCGGTGACGCTGCAGTTCGACCTCAGCCGCAATATTGACGCGGCGGCGCAGGACGTTCAGGCCATGATCACCGCCGCGGGCGGCCAGCTTCCCACCGGAATGCCCAGCCCGCCGACCTTCCGCAAGGTAAACCCCGCCGAGCAGCCCGTGCTTTATCTTGCCGTTTATTCCGACATTCTGCCCGTCTATCAGGTGGATGAATACGCCGAGACCCTGATGGCCGAGCGCATTTCGATGATTAGCGGGGTGGCGCAAGTGCAGGTCTATGGGGCGCGCAAGTACGCAGTGCGCGCCCAGCTTGATCCTAAAAAACTCGCTGCCTATAACATCGGCTTGGACGAAGTGGCTACTGCCATTCGCAGCGCCAACGTTAACCTGCCGGTGGGGAACCTGAACGGAAGCCACAAAGCGTTCACCGTGCAAGCCAATGGCCAGTTAATGGACGCCGCGTCTTACAGGCCCTTGATCGTGGCCTATCGAAACGGCGCGCCCGTGCGCCTCGATCAGCTCGGCCAAGTGGTTGACGGCGTACAGGAAGACAAAGTCACCAACGTTTACAACGGCCACGAAGCCATGGTGCTGGCTGTGCAGCGCCAGCCCGGCACTAACACCGTGGAAGTGGTGGATGCGGTTCGCAGCTTACTACCTCAGTTTGAGCAGGAGATTCCACCTTCCATTAAATTGGGCATCCTCAGCGACCGCGCGCAGGATATCAAAGCGTCGATTCAGGACGTGAAGTTTACGCTCTATCTCGCCATCGCGCTTGTCATTCTGGTGATTTTCCTTTTTCTGCGCAACCTCTCGGCCACCATCATCCCCAGCTTGGCTTTGCCGATGGCCATCATCGGCACATTTTCGGTGATGTATCTGCTCGGCTACACGGTGGATAACCTTTCGATGATGGCCCTCGTGCTTTCTGTTGGATTTGTAGTTGATGACGCTATCGTTATGCTCGAGAACATCGTCCGGCACGTGGAGATGGGTAAAAGCGTGTGGGAAGCCTCCCTAGACGGCTCCCGTGAAATCAGCTTCACCATTCTTTCCATGACGCTTTCACTCGCCGCCGTCTTCATTCCCATTCTCTTCATGAGCGGCATGATCGGGCGCTTGCTGCATGAATTCGCCGTGGTGATCATGGTGGCGATTCTGGTTTCGGGCTTCGTCTCGCTCACGCTCACGCCGATGCTTTGCAGCCGCTTTATTCGCGCGCACGGGCACGACCGGCATGGCCGCGCCTACAACGCTGGCGAGGCGGCGTGGAACTGGTTTGCCCGCCAGTATGATTGGAGCTTGAAGAAGGTCTTGAACCACCGCTTTGCTACCTTGATGGCCTCGATTGTGGTGCTGGTGATTACGGGCTACATCTTCGTGATTATCCCGAAGGGGTTTCTGCCCAGCGAAGATTCCGGCAACGTGATTGGCTTTACCCTGGCGCAGCAAGGCATTTCGTTTGCTTCCATGAACGCCCATCAGAATGCGGTGGCGAAGATTTGCCAGAGCAACCCCAACGTGGAGTCGGAGATGTCCTTCTCCGGGGCGGGCGGCCCGAGCGCGGGAGGCAACGGCGGCCTGGTCTTTATGCACTTGAAGCCGCACCCTGAGCGGACGCTGACCACGGACCAGGTGATCGCGCAGCTCCGCCCCAAGCTCGCCCAAGTGCCCGGCGTGCTCTCGTTCCTGCAGAACCCGCCTCCCATCCAGATTGGCGGCCATCTGACGCGCGGCTTGTATCAATACACGCTGCAGGGCACGGACACGGATGCGCTCTACCAGCAGTCGCAGGTGTTCGAGCAGCAGATGGCGCGCCTGCCCGATCTGATCGACGTAAACAGCGACTTGCAGATGGATAATCCGCAGGCGAACGTGATGATTGACCGCAACAAGGCTGCGACGCTTGGCGTGACCCCGCTTCAGATCGAGACCGCGCTTTCCATCGCTTTTGGCGATAACCAGGTCTCAACCATCTACGCGCCCCAGGACGAATACTGGGTGGTGGCCGAGCTCGCGCCCCAATATCAGGAAGGGCCG
>DASZAE010000407.1:0-3426 GCA_035945515.1 Terriglobia bacterium | reverse complement strand
CGAAGGAAGAATCTCGGAAGTTATTGATTTCACGCAGAAGCAGATTCTTCGCGGAGTTTACCCTGAGCGAAATGCCGGGATTCTTCGCTTCGCTCAGAATGACAAGCGAAGGGCTCAGAATGACAGCGCGAACGGGTTTTTTCAACAAACTGTTAAAGGCCAGAGGCCGCCGCTACAGCAATTTTTGCGGATTTCTAAGAGCAGTTGCGGAGAGACAGCGAAGGGTAGCGGGGTGAAGCTTATATTTAGGCAGCGAAGAAACCGTCGTAAATCGTCCCGGTTTTCCCTCCGATTGTCCGGGGGCTTGAGACGGCCCTTCGCTGCCCGATTTCCAGCTTAGGCTTTCATGCTTCGGCTGGGGCAGTTCGCCTTCCTGGGCGCGCGATGGCGACCAGGATGATTCCGAGCAGCGAGCCCACGATCACCGTCCAGCCAATCCAGAGGGTCATTTGGGGCATAATCGCAAAATCGAAGAATTTTGTGCCGAATGAGGCGTGCGCGAACGCCGGCTCAACCGCGTCGTAATGCGTGCCCCATCCCGCGCCGTTGTTTCCGCGCATGGCGAAAAACATGACAATCAGCACTGGAATGCGAGCCGCAAAGGCGTAGGCAAACAACACGGCACCGAGCGAACGCCAGCCGGCGCGCGGAACGATGGCCGCAATCAGCATCAGCACGAAGCCAATCAATGTCACAATGGATGGGTGTGAGACGGTGGAATAAATTATAAAGCCGCCACCCACGAATATAATCAGCCCCAATACCCAGAACATCGCGGCCTTCCCCAATTTTTCCGGGCCTTCCCCGCTTGTGGCCAGTTTCCAGGCAAAGTATGGCCCGAAGATTATCGGCAGCCACGAAATGCCCACAATCGCGCCTCCTCCTCCCGCGGACGTGTTAAACCACGGCGCTGGCCAGTGGTCGAGTTCGCCTGCGAGACGCAATATCGTGATGCCCAGGGTAATCACCGCCGGAATGGCGATGAGACGCGCAATCGAAACGGAACTTCTTTCTGCCACGTTAGCCTCCTTGGGTGTTGAAAAGTTGAGTTTAGATTTGTGGCAAGCGTACCATAACCGTGCGTTTATTGCACGGTGATTTGGAAGCGCGGAGGCGGGTCAGTTTGGGGTGTGGCGGCGATCCGGCGAGCGTTGCCCATCTTCGTCAGTCAGCGCGTCGTCATTCGAGCTCGACGCCGTCGCCGACGGAAATCTCCCGCCGGCTATCGATGACGATTCCTTCAGAGGCTTTTCCTTGCACGTGCAGGATCACGAGCTCGCCCACGGTTTCACGGGGCGTATCAAGCTCCTGCTTGTGGTCTTCGAGACCCATGAGGACATTGTGGCGGAAGACAACGTAAATACGGTATCGCTGGCCTGGCCGGACGCCCTCGCTTTGTCCGATATTGAGGAACGCAATGCTTCCACGCGCTAAAAATGTGGCGGCGGCGTTTGCGCCCACAATGAGTCCTTGCAGTTTGCCGTCAGGCGGCGCGTAGGGATCAAGCGTCTGGTTAGGAACGTATTCCGGGATGGCTTCGGGGACGTAGGGGATAGCGATGTCCTGGGGGTTGATGGCGGTGCAAGCAAACTCGACCTGCGCGATGGCCCCTTTCGGAGTTACGCGCACCACTCTCACGAGTCCGGTGTTGTCGTAAGCAAAGCCAAGGTCCTTGATGCTGCGCGTCTGATGCTTGTAATTTGACGCAAAGGGCTGCACTTGGTTCTCAATCCCACTGGGAACCCATTTATAACCTAAAAGCGGGCTGTGATCGGGCCGGATCAGTGAAAAAGCATCACCTTCGTGGAACGGCTGCCCGCTGGAGTTGCGCAAGTAAACTAGATCGCCGGGAGTGAAGGTGTGTAACTCTTCAAACAAGTCGTTGTCGGCGCCGTTGTAGAGCCGGATGGCGTCCGGCTCCGGCGCGTCCGCGATAAAACCGGTGCACTGAAAATCTGAAAAAGTCGCGGCTGGCACGGCTTGCGGCTGGCTCGCGTCCGTTCCGGTTTGGCCAGCCCAGGAAACTGCCGCGCCCAAAATCAGAAAACATACGAAGCCAAGCTCAAAGCGGATTGACCGGCGCATCGGAGTTCTCCTCTTCGCGCAGCGCCAGAACGCCGCGCCCATTCTTCAGAGTTCGCTAGCCATAGGATAATTACTTATATGTCAATACGTAGAATATGAACAATCAATTCGATTGTCAAGCTCATTGCAGAAGCCCATAAACACTAAACAGCAACTAATGATAATATATAAGTTAATAGTTTATTGACAACCCATCAACGATTAGTATACTTTCATGTTATGAGGGGTGCGCTAAAAGACGCCCACGGAACCCATCCTGTGACAGGCCATCCTGTCCCTCTGAAACCTTCTGATTTCTTAGGCCGCTCCAGACACGCCCATGAGGGGCAGGAACAGCCATTGCGGCTTCTCATGGCCGATCTGGACTGCCAAATAGCTGCTCGCTGTGTCTCCGAATTAAAATCGGCAGGCTTTGAACCCCTGGTGGACGAGGTCAAAACACTTTCCCAGATTAGGGAGGCACTTGCCACACAGGATTATGACGTTGTCTTAACACCCCATTTGCTTCCATCCATTACGGAAGATGCCGCATTGGAAGGTCAAATCAGTGGCAAGACCCCTTTCATTCTGATCGATTCTGCCGCGCCAGAGAGCGCATTCAACGGACCATCAGTTACTCCTATAACTGCCCCCTCCGATGGCAAAACCTGGACTGGGGAGCTGAGCGCGGTCATCGATGTCCTCCCTCCCGATGATCTCCGCCGTTTGCCGTTCGCCGTTAACCGCGCGCTTGAAGTCACAGCTTTGCGTGAGGAGAAGGAGGCCGCTCATCAACGATACCGGGATCTCTTCGAGCGCAGCGTGGCAGGAATCTATCAGGCGTCCCTCGACGGGCGCATTCTCGACTTAAACGATGCGGGCATGAGAATGTTGGCCTGTTCGAGCAAGGAGAGGATAATAGGCTGCCCGTTGCGTGAAATCACAGCCAGCAGGGATGAATATGACCGCCTGATGCGCCCCCTTCTCGACCGCCAGACCGTCACTGGCCTGGAGATTGAGCTCCAGCGCCGGAATGGCGATCCCTTCTGGGCGCTGGCCAGTGCGAGCGTGCTGGATTACGGCAAAGAGGCGCTAATTGAAGGAACGCTGATCGAGATTACTGAATGGAAGCGGGCCGAGGAGTCGGTTCGACAAAGCGAAAAACGCTTTAAGGCGCTGGTGGAAAACAGCAGCGACGCGATTTCGCTGGTGGATGCGACGGGCAAGGTGCTTTTATCCAGCCATGCGGTAAGCCCTATTTTTGGCTATGCGCTCGAAGAGAGAGTCGGCAAAAATCTCTTTGAGCTGATTCATCCTGAAGATCAGCAGCACGTGGCGCGCAGCTTTCAAAAACTTCTCCAG
>DASZAE010000406.1:0-3055 GCA_035945515.1 Terriglobia bacterium | reverse complement strand
GCGCGCGCCTTGATCGGTGTAAAGGCGATCATTAGTGGTCATCGGATAATTCAGCGATGCCTCGCTCCACTGATCCACCCCTGCCTGTTGCAGAGAGACCTTGCCTGATATGTAGCTCACCCTCGCCACTCTCGCGGGCGGATTTCCTTGATCACTTTGGTCACTTTGATCATTCTGAGCCTGCATGATCTGCACGGCGCACAAACACGCAGTTAGGATGACGGCGGCCCAGCATGATATTTTGCCAATCCGAAGTGGCATCATAAGAAATTCCTCCACGCCTTTTGTAGCGGCGGCCGCCGGTTTTTCTATAGTAACGACCGGCGGCCCCTTACGGATTTGACCGCCGCTACAAATACACCCCTCATGATCTTGACGTATGGCGAAGGGCCAGGGATGCGCTCTATTTTTAGATTCCCACAGCTTCCCAGATGTAGCATGTTGTGCTCGCCTATCATAACCTACCCAGAATCGTCCTCTCACCCTGTAAAACACTTTCGGAGGTTAGAAGTTGCGCCGAGTAAAATGACGAGTGAAAAGGAAAAAGGGGGAGTGGTACTCAATCCCTTCTGGGGTTGGTTGGACCAATAAAAAATTGGACCCGGCTGTAGCGGCGGCCTCTGGCCGCCGGTCGTTACTATAGAAAAACTGGCGGCCAGAGGCCGCCGCAAATTATATTCAGTCGAGTAGTTGGGCCGGCGCGCCGTTTTGGGCTATTAGGCGTTTGGGTTGGCCTCGTACCCACAGACGGTCGACTTCAATTTGCGACCATCCTTCGGGTAAGTTGGCAGGGTAGGCGCGCCAGTCGCCTTCGCGCAGGCGCAGACCCGTGAAGCCGAGCAGGGTGGTTTGCAGGATGGAACCGAAGTTGGTCAAGAAGCAGCCGTAGTCTTCGCTGGGCGCTTCGCGGATCATGCCGAAGGGATCAAGCCAGACGTTTTTCCATGATCCGTCAAAGAGTTGCCGGGTGCGCTCGCGCTGGCCGAGGAAAGCCGCCGTGGCCGCGCCCGCGCACACCGAGAAGCCGAGTCCCGCCCACGAAGAGCCTTCAATATGGGCTTCGTAGTCGAACGTGCGGCGGAGCACGTCCGTGCTGACCGGCGGATCGTGAACCGTGAGCAAAGCGAGACTATTGAGAGAGTAATGCGGCCCCGGCTGCGCATTATCATAGGGCAGCATGATGCCGCGCTGGGCATCAAGTGGCATCACCAGGGTGTCGTGGATTTTCTTCCACGAGGACGGGGCGGTCGCTCCTACCTTGGAGGCGCACTCGATCGCCGCCGCAAGAACCATTTTGGAGATCAGGTTCACATAGGCGTTATTATTCGTATCGAGCGCTCCCTCGTCCGGCCCCATGATGTGGTGAATCTCAAAACCGCGCCGGGTGAAGATTCCACGGCTCTCGATCCACTCGGCCACGGCGCGCAATAGAGGCCACGTGCCCTCGCGCAGGAAACTTTCGTCTTGCGTGGCCACCTGATATTCCCAAAATCCCAGCGCCACGTCGGGCGTGATGTGCTGCTCCAGCCAACCGGTACCGGCGAAAGTAGGGCAGACGGCGCTTCCGTCCGTTTGCGCGGCTTCCCAGGGAAATTGCGCCCCGCGATACCCAAAGAGGTCCGCGAGACGCCTTGCCGCGCCGAGTCCTCTTGCCCGGTATTCAAGCAGCGAGCGCGCGGTCTCAGGCGCGGTCAGCGTGAGGGGCGAGAGTGACCAGGTTTCCGTATCCCAGAAACTGTGGCCGTAGTAGTAGTCGTGCTGCGACAAGCCAAAGGGCGGCATTCCCGTCTGATTGGACCTGTGCAGGCTTGAGTGCAAATAGAAGAACGCCGCGTCGAGCACGCGCTGGTCATCGGTATCGCCCGAAATTTTGACGCGCGATTGCCAAAGGTCCGCCCATGCGCGCCGATTGTGCTCGCGCAACAGATCGAAGCCAAGCCCGCCACCCCAACGGGAAAGGCGGATGGCCTCAAGATCAGGCTCTGGATGATAGAACTTCGAGATCAGCGCCGCCACGGTTTGCAGGCGCACTGGCCGGCCTTGCCGGGCGCGCAGAAAATAACTGCGCGTGATGCCTTCCGGCGCGCCGAGCGGCGGGTCCTTGCGTGTCAGGCCGTCCGGCGTGAGCACGGTAATCGCCGCGCCCAGTTTGCTTAACCCTCCGTGGCTCTCGAAGCCGGTTACCAGGTCAATGTCCGTGCGGTCAGGAATGCTTGTGGTATAAACCCGGCCCGGCACGCCTTCGCGCGAAATTCTGGCCGCAATTTCGAGATCCGCATCCGCTGAGGACGCAATGCGAATCTCCTGGCAGACCAATGAAGGGATCGAGCGCGAAGCGAATTGGAGCACTTCAATCGTCAAGCTGGGGCCGCCGGAAGCGAACGTCATCTCGGTGCGAAGTTCTCCGGTCGCCATATCCAACTCCTGACGCTTGACGGTCAGAAGGTCGGGGCGTTCGAGCAAGCTGACTTGATTTACCCGGATGTCCGTTTCGAGGGGATAGAGAGCAGGCGAGAGGCTTTCCACGCGGTAGGGAATGTGAGCGTAAACAAATCCCGATACCACCGTGAGCGCGCGGGCGAGTGGATTTGGGCCGGGGCGGATGCCGACCAACCCGTTCGATAAATAAGCCGGATCGAACCGGCGCGAAAAATCCGTAATTGAGAATTTCAGGATGCCCGCCGGAATTGCAGACTGCATTGTCGAAGCAGCGGCTTGTGGCTCCCCGGATGTTGCGCTCGCCGCCGTGGGCGGGATTAGGCCGGCTCCTACCAGAGCTGCGGACTGCTTGGCAAACGAACGGCGGGAAATTCGCATCGCGTGGTGATCCTCGGAAAAATTGCTGTAGCGGCGGGCAAAGCCTATAAGGGGCCGCCGGTTTTTGATAGTCAGGACCGGCGGCGAGACGCCGCCGCTACAGCCGCAGGTATCGCTCTAAAGCCTACCACGCAAGATGCAAGCCAAACTGCATATTTCTCATGGGAGACTGCACGTCGGTAATCAGGCCGGCAGTTGGCGTATCCGTATTGGTATTGCTCGGATTCGCCAGGTTGGT
>DASZAE010000405.1:0-4571 GCA_035945515.1 Terriglobia bacterium | reverse complement strand
CTGATTCTGTAGCGGCGGCCTCTGGCCGCCGGTCTTTACTATTAAAATCCGGCGGCCCCTTACTGGCTTTGCCCGCCGCTACAGCCAATGACCATCGCTGACTTATGGCGCTCTGTAAAGCAAGCTTGCGCGCTCCAGACGCCGCAGAGCAATCTCTAACGACCCACGGATTGGTGGCCCAGCGCGGCGATGGCGGGAAGCATGACGTTCATCAGACCTTCGAACTGGCTCAGGGTCTGGTCCACGCTTGCGAGACTGTCTTCGCGCCCCATGGTTTCAAGCGCCCTTGCGGACTCAATCGCGGGTTCGAAGGCAAAGTTCGCTACAGAGCCTTTCAGGGAGTGGGCCTCTTCCATGATGCGCTTCGCGTCGCGAGCGGCCACGGCGCCTTTCAACCGGGCTAGGGCCTGCGGATATTCTTCGACGAATATGCGCGAGACTTCGGCCAGGAGTTCTTCATCTTTTCCAAACTGGTCGAGAATCTTTTCCCGGTCGAGCATGGCATTCACCGGCGTACTTTCAGGTGGGGATTTAGGGTTCATGGGTTTCATAACCTCTTCAATTGTGCTGAACAGATCTTCCACGCGGACGGGTTTGGAAACGTAGCCATCCATCCCCGCTTCCAGGCACCGCTCACGGTCCCCCGTCATCGCATGGGCGGTCATGGCAATGATGGGGACGTGATGGCCCGTCGTCTGTTCCTTTTCCCGGATGCACGCTGTCGCCTCAAACCCGTTGATCTCGGGCATCTGAACGTCCATCAGGATCAAGTCGAATTCCTGCTTCTCGAAAGCAGCGAGCGCCTCATGCCCGTTTGTGGCCCAAACCACCAGATGGCCGCGCTTTTCGAGCAGCCGGGCGGCGAGGGTTTGATTCACCTGGTTGTCTTCCGCCAGCAGCACCCTCAGGCTGCGATGATTGTCCGAAGGCCGCGCCGTTAAAGATGAGGATTCATCCGGCGAGTATGCCGGCAGCTCAACCGGCTCTTCCAGGCGAACGGTGAAATGGAACGTTGTGCCTTTGCCTGGCTCGCTCTCAACCCAGATGCGCCCCCCCATCATGCCGACAAGCTGGGAGGCTATGGTCAAGCCAAGGCCCGTGCCGCCAAACCTGCGCGTGCTGGAACTATCCGCCTGTGCGAACGACTCGAAGATGACGCGCTGTTTTTCCTTCGGGATGCCGATGCCAGTATCCCGCACCGCAAAGTGCAAGTGAAGGCGCGGGTCAATTTCGTTTTCGGCTTCGGCGGCGCGCTCAACGGTTAAGGCGACCTCGCCACGCTCGGTGAACTTGAGCGCGTTGCCAAGCAGGTTGAGCAGGATTTGCCTCAATCGCGCGGGGTCGCCCGCAAGCATTTCGGGAAGCGCGGGGTCGATGCGGCAGACGAGGTCAAGACCCTTCTCGGCGGCCCGCAAACTCAGGCTGTTTACGGACTCTTCAACGCAGTCTCGCAGGCTGAAGTCGATGGTTTCAAGCTCCATTTTGCGGGCTTCGATTTTGGAAAAGTCGAGAATATCATTAATGATGGTCATCAGCGAATCCGCCGAGCTTTTCACCATGCTCACGTATTCGCGCTGGTCAGAGTCCAATTCGGTTTCAAGCAGGAGTCCTGCCATGCCCATGATGCCGTTCATGGGCGTGCGGATTTCGTGGCTCATGTTAGCCAGGAATTCGCTCTTGGCGCGGCTCGCGTCCTCGGCGGCTTCTTTGGCATTGAGGAGCGTGACCTCAGCTTCTTTGCGGGTTGTGATATCAATCAAGCTGGCGTCGATCACGGGCGCGCCTCGGTTTTCGTCCTGGATCAAGGTCGCATTGAGCAGCACCCATAGCGGGCTGCCGTCTTTCGCGGTAATGGCGAGTTCATGGGCGCTGACGTGACCCTTGTTTTGCAGAAGGTCCAGCAGGATTTCCCGATCGGCGGGATTGGCGTAAAAATCCGCAATGTTGTGGCAAAGAACCTCATCGCGTGAGTCATGGCGGATGATGCGCACCATCGGCTCGTTACAATCGATAATTTGCCCGTCCAGGGTAGTTTGAACGATGCCCGCCACGTTGCGCTCGACCATGGTCCGGTAGCGCTTTTCCGAAGACTCAAGGGCTTCCCGCGCTCGTTTGCGCTCGGTAACGTCCAGGAAAGCGACTACGGCGCCTACCGGCTGCCCATCTTTCAGCATTGGATGGGACCACCACTCGACGGGAACGCTAGTTCCATCCTTGCGCCAGAAGACATCATGATCGCTATGGCGTTCCGCAGTCCCCGTCTCCGGATAGCTGATCTTGCACTCTTCAGCTGAAAACGGCCGTCCATCGGGATACGAGTGGTGGATGAGATTGTGCGCGTTCTTGCCGAGCATTTCCTTTAGATCGCCATAGCCCAACATCTTTAGCGAGGCAGAATTGGCAAAAATCAGATTGCCCTCGCGGTCAACGCCCATGATCGCTTCAGCCGTCGAATCCAGCAGCAGTCGGAATTGCTCTTTGCTTTCGGCAAGCGCCTCTTCGGCATACCGGCGCGCGGTGATGTCCTCGACCACGGCCATGATAAAGCGTGGAGAACCGCTCTCATCGCGCACCAGAGAGACGGCGCTATTCACCCATAAAAGCGATCCATCTTTCCTGCAATATCGTTTTTCGAGCGTGACTTGTTGAATCTCCCCGCTGACCAGGTCTTGCACCATTTGCGCGCATCGGGGCCGGTCGCGCTCGTCGGTGACGTCAAGGACGGTGAGTTGCTTCATCTCCTCTTCTGTGTATTCGAGCATCTGCCGGTAAGTGGGGTTCACTTCGAGGAACCGGCCATCGAGTCCAGTGAGCACAATCCCGACGCCCGAACTTTCAAACACTGTCCGGAACCGTTCTTCGCTTTCGCGCAGCGCCTCTTGCTGGCGCTTGCGTTCCGTGATGTCCTGAGTGACCGCCAGCGCCGCGGGCCGGCCTTTGAATTCAAGTTTATGCGATGTAATCTCGGCCGAAATTATCCTTCCGTCCTTCAGCACGTGCCGCCAAACGCCTGACCTCTGCATTGGCGCGCGCTGCTCGGACATATGTTCGATCAGGCGCCCAACGTCTTCGGGCGGCCGGATGTCCGTGACGCGCATGCGCAGGAATTCGTCGTGAGAATAGCCATAGTGCGCGGTTGCGGCGGAATTCACCTCCAGAAATTCCAGTGTTTCAAGGTCGTAAACCCACATCGGGAGCGGGTTATTGGAGAAGAGAAAGCGGAACTTTCCTTCGCTTTCGCGCAGCGACTCTTCGGCGCGCCGGCGCTGCTCGCGCGCCCACAGGGCGGCAATGCCATAGGCGAGGTTGTCCGCGAGATCGGTCAGAAAGGCAACCGTTTCGCCGTCAAAGGCGTTCGGCCTGGCCGCGTAAATGGAGACCGCCCCGAAAGCCTTGCCGCGGTGAATTAGCGGAAGAGCAATCGAAGAAGCATACCCGCGCTTGAGGGCTTCTGACCGCCAGAAAGATTGCACGGGGTCATTTGCGTAGTCGCGCACTTGCGCGGGCTTTCCGGTGCGAATCGCCGTGCCCGTTGGCCCGCGGCCCGTGTCCGATTCGTCCCAGCGAAGATGGACGAGGCCCGTGTAGCCTTCCTCAAACCCAGCCCAAGCCATAGGTTCAATCGATTTTTGCTCGTCATGACGCGCGTATCCGACCCAGGCCATGCGATATCCACCCGAGCTGATGATGGCCTGGCACACGGCGGGCAGCAGCTCCGCCTCGGTTTTGGCCTCGAGCATGGCCTGCTTGCAGTCTCCGAGGGCCTTCAGCATGCGATTCGCGTGCTGTAAATCGGTTTCGGCCCTCCTGCGCTCTGTTATGTCGCGCGCGATGAGGTGTATACCCGCGGATTCTCCCTTTTCATGAATGAGCCGCGCGCTGACTTCGAGCGGAACAGGATGGCCATCTTTAGCAAGCAGGGCGAGGTCAAACGAGACAACCGGCGTTCCGTCTTTCAGGTGGCGCATGGCGCTCGAAAGGGATTCAAGCGATCCGGGGTCTATAACTTGAAAGAGATCTTTTCCGGTGAGTTCGGCTCTGCTGTAGCCGCTGGCCTCCTCGCCTTTCTTGTTGAGCGAAGTAAGACGGTGGTTGAGATCAGTGGTCAAAACGACGTCGTGCGCATTCTCAAAAAGGTCGCGGTATCGCTCCTCCAGCGCCACTTCCCGCCGGAGACGCTCCGTGATGATTCCGGTTTGCTCGCGGACGCGGCGGCGAAGCTCCATTACCCAAAACAGGGCAAGCAAGATGAGTACACCTAACGTTCCGGAGATGGCTTGGACGTCACGAACCGTCCACGATAGAGGATGAAACAGCATGGCGGCCATTGGGGCGGCGTGGCGGATTGGCGAGAGTTTGAGTGCGTCGGCCGTCTGCGGGATCGTTTGCGCGAAAACGGGCGAGGTCAAGAGGAATACGCCCAGCGTCAATAGAGCGAAAACGCGGATAGCAAGGTTTAGCAGGATGCTGCAAAAGGGTTGAAGTCTGTCATTCTGAGCGAAAGCGAAGAATCTCAGTTCTTTGTTTTCAATATCAAAAGCAGATGCTTCGCGGAGTTTACCCTGAGCGAA
>DASZAE010000404.1:0-23335 GCA_035945515.1 Terriglobia bacterium | reverse complement strand
CCGTTACCCGGAGTTTTTCAGGATCAATTTTTCGCGCTGCATTTTTTGCGGGCTGTGCGAAGAAGCGTGCCCAACCTATGCCATCCAGCTTACGCCGGACTTCGAGATTTGCGAGTTTAACCGGCAGAATCTGGTTTATGAGAAAGATGACCTGATGATCAGCGGACCGGGTAAATATCCAGATTATAGCTTCTGGCGCGTTGCGGGCGTCGCCATCGGCGGCAAAGAGAAAGGGCAATCGGAGCGCGAAGATCCTCCGGTCGACCTGCGTAGTCTTTTGCCGTAGGCCGGAAATACTCAGGAATATTTATGCACGTTTTATTTTACATTGCCGCCGCGGTGGCGATTTTCGCCACGCTGATGATGCTGACGCGCCTGAATGCCGTCCACGCGCTGCTTTATTTGATCGTCTCGCTGCTCGCGGTCGCCATTGTTTTTTTTACCATCGGCGCGCCGTTCATGGCGGCGCTGGAAGTCATCATTTACGCGGGCGCCATCATGGTGCTTTTTGTTTTTGTCGTGATGCTGCTTAATCTCGGCAAGCGGCAGGTCGCGCAGGAGAAAGCATGGCAGCGACCGGGGATGTGGCCCGGACCTGTGATCCTCGCTATCATTCTCATTATTGAAGTGGCTTTTCTCGTGGGGCGGCAGGGCGGCGCTGTGATCGGCGCGCAAGCGATTGGCCCCAAGCAAGTCGGCATTGCGTTATTTGGACCTTACTTGATTGGCGTAGAATTGGCCTCTTTTCTGCTGCTCGGTGCTCTGGTGGGGGCTTATCACCTGGGCATCCGCAAGCAGGAAAAGTTGGAGAAGAGAAATGACAAGCATACCCATGAATCAGGGGCTGCTGCTGGCGGGGATTTTATTCGCGCTGGGGCTGACCGGCCTGCTGGTGCGCCGTAACCTGATGCTCATGCTGATGTCGATTGAGGTTATGCTGAACGCCGCAGGCCTTGCTTTTGTTGTGGCTGGAGCGCGCTGGATGCAGCCCGACGGACAGATTATGTTCATTTTTATTCTTTCGAGCGCCGCGGCGGAAGTTGCCGTCGGACTGGCGCTGGTTTTGCAACTTTATCACCACTATAAGTCTCTTGACGCGGATGCGATCAGTGCGATGAGGGGTTAAACGTGCTTCATTTGCTGTGGCTCATTCCGGCTCTTCCGTTCGCGGGCGCGTTTGTGCTGATTGTTTTCGGCCCGCGCCTGCCCAAACGCGCCGTCGCCATCATCGGTCCGGGCGTCATCGCCGTTGCTGGCGTCATTACCATTCTCATTGCCATCAGTTTCCTCCGTACGCCTCCGCCAAACCACGCCTACACGCAGGAGCTTTGGACCTGGTTTGACGTGGGCGGTTTTCATCCCCACATCGGGCTTTATCTGGATGCGCTTTCTCTCCTGATGACGCTGGTCGTCACCTTTGTTGGATTCCTCATTCACTGGTACTCCACCGAATTTATGGACGGCGACGAAGGTTACAGCCGGTTCTTCGCCTACATGAACTTGTTTGTCGCTGCCATGCTGGTGCTGCTGCTCGGCGACAACCTGCTGCTGCTCTTCCTCGGCTGGGAGGGCGTGGGGTTGTGCAGTTACCTTTTGATTGGTTTCTGGTACCAGGATTGGGCCAACTGCGTGGCCGCTCGCAAGGCGTTCATCGTCACTCGAGTGGGCGACGTTGCGATGACGCTGGGATTACTGCTGCTGTTTACCCATCTCGGCACGCTTGACATTCAGGATTTAATGCACCGCGCCTTAACGCAGTGGCCGGTAGGATCGTCTCTGGCCGTGTGGGCTGGGTTTCTGCTGCTCGGCGGCGCCGTAGGCAAATCCGCGCAGCTTCCGCTGCAAACCTGGCTGCCCGACGCAATGGCCGGCCCAACTCCCACCAGCGCGCTTATTCACGCGGCTACGATGGTCACGGCGGGCGTTTACTTGATCGCCCGCACGCACGTCCTATTCAGCCTCGCGCCCGCGGCGCAGACGGCGGTGGCGGTGGTGGGCATCGCAACCCTGATCCTGGCGGGCTTCGCCGCTCTCACTCAATGGGACTTGAAACGGATTCTGGCTTATTCCACCGTCAGTCAGATTGGCTATATGTTTCTGGCGCTCGGCGTGGGCGCGTGGTCTGCTGCTCTCTTCCACTTCATGACGCACGCCTTCTTTAAGGCGCTGCTCTTCCTTGGCGCGGGCATCGTCATCAACGCCTGCCATCATGAGCACAGCATTTTCAAAATGGGCGGCCTGCGCAAGGAATTGCCCGTTGCATTCTGGACCTTTCTGATTGCGGGCTGTTCACTCGCGGGATTGCCGCTCATCACCGCCGGGTTCTACAGCAAAGGGCTGATTGTCTACGAATCGCGTGCGGCCGCTGGCGGCAGCGCCACGCTTTGGACGCTCGCCGTCATCGGCGTGCTGCTCACTTCGCTCTATACGTTCCGCATGATTTTCGTTACTTTTTTCGGCGAGCCGAAGACGGACGTTGAGCACAAGCCGGGCTACTCGATGAAGATTCCTTGCATCGTGCTGGCTGTGCTTTCCGTGGTCGGCGGTTTTGTCGAGACGCCCCGCTTTCTGGGCGACGCGCACTTTTTCACCGATTTTCTGCACACCACGCTCCCAGCGGTAATCCCTGGCAGCGCGGGCATGTCCGAACTAGGCTCGGAGCTTTGGGTGACGCTGGCTTTCGTGGTGGGGCTGGTGGTGAGCTACTACCTTTACATGGTCAACCCGGCGCTAGTTGAGGCGATCACCGCGCCCGCGCTTTCCAAGGCGCTGCACCGTTTCTGGTTTTCGGATTGGGGCATGGATTGGCTTTATGACCGTATTTTCGTGCGGCCGGTGGTCTGGTTTGCGCGCGTCGACCGGCGCGACTTTGTCGACAGTTTTTACAACGGCTGCGCCGCGCTGAGCCGTGGCATTTATCGCGGCCTGAGGACCACGGAAACCGGGCGCGTGCGGTGGTATGCGGCGGGGATAGTTTTTGGTTCGATTCTTTTCGTAGCCATCGTTTTATTGGTGTGATTTGCTGTAGCGGCGGCGTCTAGCCGCCGTTTTGTAGCGCAGACCGCCGTCTTTGCGGTCTGCGGTTTTTCTGGCCGGGGAAACAGGCCGCGGACCGCGCTCGCGGCGATCCGCGCTACGGCTTGTGGTTTGGGATTGCTTATGATTCTTGTCTGGCTCATTGCGATTCTTCTGATTGCGGGCGTGCTCGCCTGGTTTTCCGGGCGCTGGAGCAACACCGCGCCGCGCTGGATTTCGCTCATTGCGGTTTCAATCGATTTTGTTTTAGGTCTGGTGTTGTGGAGCCGCTATGGCAGCGAGATGCACTTGGCGCCGCAGCACGACTGGGTAACGCAGGTGAACTGGAGCTGGGTGCCACAGCTTGGCATCCGCTTCCATCTGGCGCTCGACGGGCTGAGCCTGCTGCTCCTCATGCTGACGTTCCTGCTCGGCATTATCTCGGTGCTTGCGTCGTGGCGGGAAATCGAGCAAGGAGTTGGATTCTTCCATCTGAATTTGATGTGGATTCTGGCCGGAATCGCGGGCGTGTTCCTGGCCATGGACCTTTTTCTCTTTTATTTTGCGTGGGAGCTGATGCTGGTTCCCATGTTCCTTCTGATCGCCATCTGGGGGCACGGTCGGCGAAATTATGCGTCAATGAAGTTCTTCATTTTTACCCAGCTCAGCGGTTTGCTGATGCTGATTTCAATCCTTTCGCTCTATTTTATCCATCATCATCAGACAGGCGTCTACACGTTTGAATACGCGGATTTGCTCGGCACGCACCTTTCCTCGCACGTGGAATTGCTCATCATGCTGGGCTTCTTCGTGGCCTTCGCCGTGAAGCTGCCTATGTTTCCCCTGCACACGTGGCTGCCGGACGCGCACACGGAAGCGCCCACAGCGGGCAGCATTATTCTGGCAGGCTTGCTGCTTAAGACCGGCGCATACGGATTGATCCGCTTTGTTTTTCCGCTCTTCCCCGACGCCGCGCACCGTTTTGCCCCCATTGCGATGACGCTGGCGGTGATCGGCATCATTTACGGCGCGGTGCTGGCCTACGGCCAAACGGACCTCAAACGCCTGGTCGCTTACACCAGCGTCAGTCACCTGGGTTTTGTTTTGCTGGGCATTTTTGCGTGGAACACCTGGGCGCTTGACGGCGCCCTCATGGGGATGATCGCGCACGGCATCTCCACAGGCGCGCTGTTCATGATCGTCGGCCAGGTCCAGGAGCGCACGCACACGCGCGAAATCTCGAAGCTGGGCGGCCTGTGGGCCACGATTCCCCGGCTAAGCGGGGCGGCGCTTTTCTTTGCCGTGGCCTCTGTTGGCTTACCAGGAATGGGTGATTTTATTGGCGAATTTCTGGTCATGATCGGGACCTATAAGGCGCATTTAATTGGACTTACAATTGTGGCCTCCATCGGCGTTCTCATTTCCACCATTTACGGCGTCCGGTTTATCCAGAGCGCCTATCAGGGCAAAAATTCCAACAATTGGGCGGTGCGAGACCTCGTGCCCCGCGAAGTCGTGATGCTGATTCCGATGGTGGCCATTCTCATTTGGCTGGGTGTTTACCCGCAGCCGGTGTTCAACACGTTCAAGCCCGTTCTGAGTAAGCTTTACCGGACAACGGTCGAGCAACCTGCGACATCGCAAGCAGCCCTGATAAAAACGACTCTGCTACATTCGCCCGGAGATCAACGGTGAGCGCGACGGACCTTTTCACAATATTGCCGCTTTTGATCCTGGGCGGCGCGTCAGTGGTGGTGATGGTGGCGATTGCTATCCGCCGCAATCATGCGGTCACGCTCGCGCTCACGCTCATCGGCCTTGCCGCCGCATTTGCCTCATTGTTTTGGATTGCGCGAGACACGCCACGCCAGGTCTCGACGCTACTGGTCGTCGATAAATACGCGCTCTTTTACATGGGTCTGGTGATTGCCGCTACGTTTGCCGTGGCGCTGCTTTGCTACAGCTATTTTGGGCGGCGCGAAGGCGACCCGGAAGAGCTTTACGTACTGCTCTTAATTGCGGCTCTAGGGTCGGCGGTGCTGGTTTGCGCCAGCCACTTTGTCTCTTTCTTCCTGGGCCTCGAAGTGCTGAGCGTCGCCTTATACGCCCTCAACGCTTATCTTCACACGCGGCGGTTTCCGCTCGAAGCGGGCATTAAATATCTGATTCTTGCCGCTTCTTCAGCGGCGTTTCTGCTCTTCGGCATGGCGTTGGTTTATGGGCAGCTCGGCACGATGGAGTTCGGCAAAATCCGGCAGTTAATAGAAGGTTCGCCAGACGCGAGCCGCGCTATTCTGCTGGCAGGCACTGCGCTCATCGTTACCGGCTTCGGATTTAAGCTGGCGCTGGTTCCGTTCCACCTTTGGACCCCTGATATTTACGAAGGCGCTCCAGCGCCGGTCACGGCCTTTGTAGCCACGGTCTCCAAAGGCGCCATGTTCGCCTTGCTGCTGCGTTATTTCACCTGGTCGGGATCACACCATTACGGCGCGATATTCCTGGTTTTCACCATTATTGCGATTGCCTCGATGATCGCGGGCAACTTCCTGGCCATGATGCAGTCGAACGTGAAGCGCATCCTGGCGTACTCCTCTATTGCTCACATGGGTTATCTGCTAGTGGCGTTTCAGGCGGGTGGCGAGCTTGCCGCGCAGGCGGTGGCGTTTTATTTGGTGGCCTATTTCATTACCACGATTGGCGCTTTCGGCGTGATCAGCATGATGTCGAATGGCGAGCGCGACGCGGATAGTATTGACGATTATCGCGGCCTCTTCTGGCGGCGCCCCCTTCTTGCTTCAGTTTTCACGGCGATGCTGCTTTCGCTTGCCGGTATTCCGCTCACCGCTGGCTTCGTGGCCAAATTTTATGTGGTCACCGCGGGCGCTTCCTCGCAAATCTGGTTGCTGGTGTTTGTGCTGATTATCACTAGCGTCTTTGGCCTTTACTACTACCTGCGCGTGCTGGTTGCTATGTTTTCCGGCCTGCCGCATGGGCACGAAGAAGAGGTCGCCCACGAAATCTCTCCGCTCGTTCCTGCGCTTTCCCTGAGCAGCGGAGTAGTGCTCGCCGTGCTCACCATCCTGTTGGTTTGGGTCGGCGTCTATCCCTCAACTCTCCTGAATATCATCCACCATACCGTTGCGGGCATTCTATAGCAGCGATTTGCGGCCCCGCGTATTAAAAAAGCCTCTTTCATCGCCGAGAATGAATTTTGGGACAGACTTAGGGCAACCTGAGTCTATGCCGGCAGACGGCTTCGTGCCGCGTTTTGCTTTTTGATTGCAAGCTCTGTAAGATTGGCCCAGGAGATTGCAAATGAAAGTTAAAGTTGTTGTTCACGATGCAGAAGAAGGAGGCTACTGGGCGGAAGTCCCGGCGATTCCCGGTTGCGCCACGCAGGGCGACACGCTAGACGAACTTATGGCCAACCTGCAAGAAGCCATCGAGGGGTGTCTCTCAGTTGATGTCGAAGAACCAAAAAAGACAGGTAAAGACAGGGTTTTGGAAATTGCGGTATGAAGGCGGTTTCTGGCAAAGAGTTGGCTCGAATTCTCGAACGTAGGGGTTGGACTTTGCTCCGCATTCATGGCAGTCATTACATCTACGGCAAAACGGGCAGCGTTGTAAGGCTTTCAGTTCCCATCCACGGCAACAAACCTTTGAAGATTGGGCTGCTGAAACATCTGCTTAAAATGGCTGATATTGACGAGACGGAAATCGGGTAGACGGCATGTCGGCAAAACAGCGCCTCAGGAGCGACTGCTATTTGCATGGATCGGCCGGCTGTTTTTCGCTACGTTTTGTATTTTCTGAAATCTTGAAGTTGCATCAAGCGACCCATTCGCCTCTTGTTTGCAGTCTCATGCCGCGCGTGTTAATCTCTCCGCACAGGAGGTTCCTATGTCACTCCGCCCTGTAAAACGTCTGATTAAATCCAAACCGACGCTGGAAGGCGCGGGCGTTCATCTGCGGCGCGCGTTCGGCTTCGGCAATACGTCTGATTTCGATCCGTTCCTTCTGCTCGACGATTTCCGCAACGACGTGCCCGAAGATTATCTGGCTGGGTTTCCCTGGCACCCTCACCGCGGGATTGAGACCATTACCTACGTTCTTGCCGGATCTGTAGAGCACGGGGACAGCATGGGAAACAAAGGTGCGATTGGCCCCGGCGACGTGCAATGGATGACGGCGGGCAGCGGGATCATCCATCAGGAGATGCCTAAGGGCGATCAACTGGGCCGGATGCATGGGTTTCAGCTTTGGGGGAATCTGCCTTCATCGCTTAAGATGACGGCGCCCCGTTATCAGGAGGTTAAGGGCCCCGAAGTTCCTGAGCTTACCGATGACGACGGGACGCATGTGCGCGTGGTCTGCGGCAACTTCTGGGGCATGAAAGGGCCGGTCGAGGGCGTGGCAGCCGATCCGATTTATCTCGACGTTTCCGTGCCGCCCGGCAGGCGGAAGACCCTCCCGGTGGAAACCACTCGTCACGCCTTCGCCTATGTGTTTGCTGGAAGCGGGAAGTTCTGCAATGCTTCAGGTCCTTTGGCTGTGCCCACAGAGCCGGTCGGTTGGCTGGATATGACGCCTCCTACGCACGCGGACAATCGCTCTCTCGTGCTCTTCGACCGCGGAGACGAGATGGAGATACAGGCCGGCGAGGACGGCGTCCGGTTTCTTCTGGTTTCAGGCAAGCCGCTTGAGGAGCCTGTGGCCTGGTACGGACCGATTGTGATGAACACGCAGGAGCAACTGCGGCAGGCGTTCAAACAACTCGATGAAGGGACTTTCCTGAAGGCGGGAAAATAGCCCTAATATGGCTCCGAAAATAGCCGCTGGACTGCTTTGCGTGCTGACGCTCATAAGCTCGCAAAAGCTTCTTGCCCAAAAGATACAGTCACCCCACTATGTGGGTTCAAAAGCCTGCGAACCGTGTCATTCGGCGATTTATGAGCGGTGGAAGAAGACGCCCATGGCGAACGTGGTGCGCGATCCGCGAACGCATCCTGGCGCCATTCTGGCTGATTTTTCTAAACCCAACCCGCTGGTGAAGTTCACTAAAGCCGACATTGCCCTGGTTTACGGGAGCATCTGGAAACAGCGCTACTTCAAGAAGGTAGGCTCTAACTATTATGTGCTCCCCGCGCAATGGGATATTGCGAACCACAAGTGGCTCCCATTTTTTGTGAAAGAAGGAGAGGACTGGTGGGCGGCGCTTTACCCTCCTGACAATATGAAGCGCCCGACCGGCCCATTGTGCGACGGCTGCCATTCCGTGAACTACGATATTGCTACCCATACAGTGACTGAATGGAACGTGGGTTGTGAACGCTGCCATGGGCCCGGCAGCGAGCATGTGAAAAATCCCGCGCAATATTTCACCAACATTATCAATCCGGCGCGGCTGGATTATGTGGGCGCCAACGACGTTTGTATTCAGTGCCATGTGCAAGGCCGCCCACTGCACAATCCGATTAACGGAAAGTATTATGACTGGCCGGTTGGATATCAAGTTGGGCTTCACTTGCAGGACTATTGGAAGCTTGAACAGCATAAGCTGGGTCTGACGGACTTCTATTATTTCGCGGATGGCACGGCCCACAAGAACCGGATGCAGGGCAACGATTACGTGCAGAGCCTCATGTACCGGCATGGCGTCACGTGCTTCAGTTGCCATGACGTGCACGGCACTGACAATGCGGCAGAGTTGATCAAGCCGGCAACGTCGAACCAGATGTGCTTGGAGTGCCACGGCCCTGGATCACCGAACGGCCCCTATACGAGCACGATTGAAGAGCATACGCATCATAAGCCGGGTAGTCCGGGCAGCGAGTGCATCTCCTGCCATATGCCGAAGATCGAAAAGGAAGGCGTGCCGGGCGCTTTTGTCCATGCCCACACTTTCCGATTCATCGCGCCCGTGATGAAGGAGAAGTACGGAATTCCGAATCCTTGCATCAACTGTCACAAAGACAAGCCAAATCAGTGGGCCACTCAGCAGCTGGTGCGTTGGTTTTCCCCCTGGCGAATGGAGTGAACAAGCCCGACTCGTGGGTCAGATGTGAGTCGTGAGTTACCCGTTACGATTCAAATTTGAACGTACCAAGGTCAGATCGGTCAGAGTTCCAAACAATTCATCTATGAGCGGGAAAGATATCAAACGCTGCTCCTGGGCAGTGACTGAGCTTGGGATTGCTTACCACGACGAAGAATGGGGCGTGCCCACTCACGACGATCGCCGCCTTTTTGAATTTCTGATCCTCGAAGGCGCGCAGGCGGGCCTGAGCTGGGAGACGATCCTCAAGAAGCGCGAAAACTACCGCAAAGCCTTCGCCGGATTCGACCCTGCCAAAGTAGCGCGCTTCGACGCCCAGCGTATCGAGCGATTGCTTGCTAATCCTGGAATCGTGCGCAACCGCCTCAAGATTACCTCGGCGGTTGGAAACGCCAAGTGCTTTCTTGAAATCCAGCGCGAATTCGGAAGCTTTGACGCTTTCATCTGGCGTTTTGTGGGCGGCCGGCCCAAGAAGAATGCCTGGCGCTCGCTCAAGCACGCGCCGGCCCGGTCGGTGGAATCAGACGCCATGAGCAAAGAGCTTACCAGGCGCGGCTTTCGCTTTGTGGGATCGACTATCTGCTATGCTTTCATGCAGGCAGTCGGCTTGGTCAACGATCATTTAATTGATTGCTTCCGGTATTAAGGGGAGCCGGTGACTGCGCTCTGCGTCCTTCCTGACGTAGATTTTGCGTTAACAAGTAGCAGTCAATCGCGCAAAGCGAAGTTCGCCGCTGCGAAGACTTATCTGATCTACTCGCGCAAAAATTCGCCTGCGCGCGGGGTAAGTTTTCGGCTATAATGTTTGCATCTTCATGGAGGATTCTCAATGGTGGTTTATTTGTATGTGCTGGGCGCGATCCTATTCCGCATTCTGCCGCATCCCTGGAATTTGACGCCGGTGGCGGCGATGTTCCTGTTTAGCGGCGCGGTGTTTAAGAACAAACTGAATTCGTTGCTGGTCCCTCTTGCCGCTCTGCTCATCAGCGATTATGCGGTTGATCTTGCGCTTTACCACGGCGCTTTTCATTGGTTTAGCCCGTTCACGTGGGGCGCTTTCCTGCTCATCGGTCTGCTTGGCTGGACGCTGCGCGGCCAGTGGAGCAAACGATTGGGCTGGCTTAAGGTGGGCTGCGCCTCTCTTGCCGGATCGACTCTGTTCTTTTTGATCACCAACTTCGGCTGGATGTGGTGGACGAAGGTGAGCATGTATCCCCACACCATGTCGGGCCTCACTGCGTGCTATATCGCGGGAATTCCTTTCTACATGAATGATCTCGTTGGCGACCTCGCCTGGAACGCCATCATGTTTGGCTCGTATTACTGGCTTACGCAGCGTCACCGGGCAGGCGCAACGGCTGAAGCAGAAGCGCGATAGATTTCACCCTGCTAAACCCATGAGAATCTGCTCCCTGCTTCCGAGCGCGACGGAAATCTGCTTTGCGCTCGGACTAGCGGACTCTTTGGTTGGCGTGAGCCACGAGTGCGATTATCCTGCCGAAGCAGCACGCCTGCCCAAGGTTACGCGCAGCAATATTTCCTCTTCGCTTTCAAGCCGCGAGATTGACAGCGCGGTAAGCTCCTCCCTTGAATCGCAGGGCACGCTTTACGATCTCGATCTGCCGCTCCTCGAATCCCTCCGGCCCGACCTCATCATCACGCAACGGCTATGTGACGTGTGCGCAGTTTCTTTCGACCGCGTGCAGGAAGCAGTGAATTCGCTGCCCTCGAAGCCCGCGGTGTTGAATCTTGAGCCAAGCTCGCTCGAAGACATCTTCACCAATATCCTACTGGTGGCCGATGCTGCAGGCGCCCGCGCGGCGGGCGATAAGCTGGTTCTGAGCTTGCAGGAGCGCGTGAACAGGGTGAGAGATCGGACGGCTAACCTTGCGGCGCGCCCGCGTGTCTTCTGCATGGAGTGGGTGGACCCTCCGTATTGTGGCGGCCACTGGATGAAGGAACTGGTTGAGATTGCGGGCGGCGAGGACGCGCTGGCGAACCCGCAACGGCCGTCTTATCGCATCGAGTGGGAGCGCGTGTTGCAGTTCGCGCCCGAAGTGATTGTCCTCACGTGCTGCGGATTTGAGCTTGAACGCTGCGAGCGGGAAGGCTTGATCCTCGCTACTTTCGAGGGGGTGAGCACTCTGCCCGCCCTCCAGAATGGTCGCGTCTACGCCACCGACGGCTCGCACTTTTTCAGTCGGCCAGGGCCGCGCATTGTCGAAAGCTTGGAAATTCTGGCCCACCTGATTCATCCTAAGCTTTTCCCGCCTCCCGGCCTCGAACAAGCGTTCAAAGGGATCCCTGTGGCGCTGCCAAAGTCCGTGTGCGCTTGATCCCTGCTGCGATTGACGGCTTTCTAAATCCCGCTCTATAACAAATATTGACATCATGATGCCATAAGTGTAGCATCAAGATGTGCGAACGACATTAACCCTGGATGACGACGTGGCCGCCCGGATTCAATCCGAAGTTCGCCGCACGGGACAGCCCTTTAAGCGCGTGGTGAACCACTTATTGCGAGCGGGATTGAATGCGCGCCGCCAGTTGAGGCCCACCCGTCCGTTCACCATTGAAGCGAGGTCCCTCGGGTTGCGATGGGGCTTGAGCTACGATAATGTCTCCGAATTACTCGAACGTGTTGAAGGTCCCATTCATCCGTGATCCTGATCGATGCGAGCATCCTGCTCCACAGTTATGATTCGTCGTCGCCGCGCCACGAAGCGGCTCGCCGGTGGCTGGAGGAAACCCTTTCCCAGCCCGAACCTGTTGCCCTTTCCTGGCAAGGCATTCTAGCCTTTCTCCGCATCACCACAAATTCCGGCGCCATGGACCATCCCTGTTCTCTCGACGAGTCGCTGGCCATTGTTTCTTCATGGCTTGAACGGGCAACGGTTATTATTCTTGCGCCAGGCGAGCGTCACTTTGAAATCCTCCGCAAGCTGATCAGTGAAGGGCAGGCGTTCGGACGATTGGCAGCCGACGCGGACCTTGCGGCGCTGGCCATCGAACACGGCGCCACGCTTTCGACCAGCGACCGCGAGTTCAGCCGCTTTCCCGGCCTGCGCACGCTGAATCCCTTTGCAACCTAGGGCCGCTCGCCAGCAGCCACTCACGGCTTCCGTCCGACCATGATGATCTCATTTCTATATCCGGGGCAAAGAGTCAGCAGGTCAGCGCGCCAGCGAGGGATTGAGCGCGTGGGGTTCCGGAAGTATTCATCGACGAAAGAATTGTAGATCACTTCCTCAAACTGAGTTTCAACCACTTCAAAACCGGCCGCCTCGATCAGGGTTTGCAAGTCTCGAGCAGAAAAGAACCGCACGTGTCCCCGCCAGGCGTGGAAGGACATTGCTGCCGTTCCCTGGACGGGCTCATGAAGATATTCGCCCAGCGAAAGAAATGTTAGCAAGGCTTGCGCCATAAAGGTATTGTCGGTTGAGAGCAGAATCTTGCCGCCGGGCGTCAGGACCCGCCACGCTTCTTTAAGTATTTGCAGTGGATGGTAGAGATGTTCGATGACGTGGGCGAAAATTACAGTCCCTATCGTGCAGTCGCCAGTCTGGATCGTGTCGCCCATTTGACTGATTGACTCGTTCGGCGCGACCAGCGGATCCAGATTCGTCCAGGTAAGCCGGATATCCTGTTTGCCGAGCCGTTGATGCCAGTCTTCAGGAATGGGCTGGTTCAACGATGCCAAAATCGGACAGGAAGACTCCAAAAATTCCCTGATAGCCAGATCAATGGTAAAGGGAAATGCTCCAAGATCCAGAATGGTGGTCTGTGTGTCCATGTGGCGCCGCAGGGTTTCAAGTGTAAGCCAAATGCGGTGAGCTTGAGCGATGCGGAACGTGGGCGGTTTAAGATAATTAGCTTCATCCGGTGGAATGTCGTCGAACGGTAGCCGCCCGTGTTCGCGGGCGTAGGCCAGGAACTGCGGGGAAGGCGGTTTCAGCCAGCTTAAACTGGGATCCGTGATCTGGACGGGCGTCGAATCGCTAAAAATCTCGGCTAGGCCGCGATGACCATAAGCTGCAAGTAAGGATTTCGCCGGCCTCTGAGGCGCTGGCGCCGGCTGGACGCCGCAGCTTTTGAGCAGGTCGTCGAGAAGCTGACGCTGATCGGCCGTTACACTTGCGCGGCCCTGCTCAAGAAAGGGCACGGCCTCTGAAATCCGCTTCTGGCGCATGAGCATCACGCCGAGGTTTACCGATGCTTGTCCATTCTCAGGATCTAAAGCGAGCGCCCGGCGGTAGCCTTGCTCGGCTTCGTTCGGATGGCCGCAAGCCAGCACGGCAGTCGCCCAATCGTTCCATCGAATACTCGATTCCTGCTCTTTCAGGGCCGCCTCGAAGAATGCGACGGAGTCTGCCGCCCGGCCCGCAAGAAAAAGCCGGAGGCCCTCCTCGTGGTGTCCTCGAATGTTCTCTGTCACGTTAGATGACATGCCTCCATGGTTATAGTTTGCCGGCTCCCTCTTCCATTTTCTGCTGCACTACTCCGAGGAAGAGGTAGGCCCTCGACTTCTCCGCCGGTGTCCGGGCCACGGCCACCGCCTGATGCGCCACCCGAAGCGCGCCCGCATCGTCGCCCGTCTTTAGCATGAGCTCCGCGTAAAGAAAGAGGTAAGCAAGGTTGCGCGGATCGATCTCGCTCGCCTGGTCAGCCGCCTTGAGGGCTCCAGTCGGATTCTTATCTATTGTTGCCTCAAACCGAGCCAGCATCGCGTAAGCAGGGGCGAAAGTTGGGTTGAAGTGAATGAAATCTTCGAGACCGGAGGCAATGGTTTGCCGGTCGGCATCGTTCTGGGAGTGTCGCTGCATGAGAGCGACCGCGTTATAAAAGCGGGAGTAGACGCAGGCGGGGCAATCCGCCGCGGCCTTCGCAAACCAACTCGCCGCCGCAGCATCGTGCTTTTGGTGAACCTCAACCAATCCCATGCTTTGGTCAATGGAAGTGAGCTTAGGGTCTCGGCGAAGAGCGTCGAGAAGCAGGGGCTTGGCTGCGTCCGCATTGCCGGTGCGCGCCATAAAATCACCGCGAATGGCCTCAGATTCGGCTGGTAAAAGTGTTTTCACTAGGTATGAATCTGGACTTTCGGGGGGCGCTACCTTCAACCGGTAATAGCGGAAGGCGGAGCGTTTGACATAGTTCTTCAGGTTGGCTTCAAGATCATCCAGATTACCGAAAGTTTCAATGGCGGCAGTGATGGGATTTGTATTGGAGCTATGAGCCACGAGCGCGAGGTAGCGGTCGATTGGGCCTTTGCCGCCAGAAACTTTGGCGAACATCAGGAAGTCGGTCAAAGCCCAGGACTCGGCATAGAAAATAGTCCCTTTGTCTTCCTCGTTGTAGTAGGGCGAAGTTTGATCGACGCTGAAAAGCGTAGCGAGGGGCAGCCAGGGACGCTCGCGGAGAAGGTCCAGATTGCCCTTGCTCGGCAAACCCAGGCGAACCGTTTTATGATCGATCTCCGAATTACCGTAAAATTCCGCCAGTCCTTCGTTCAGCCAAAGCGGGATGTTCCTGAAATCGTCTTCGAGGACCAGGTGGGCGTACTCGTGATATACGACGTGATATGGGTTTTCATTCGGCGCGTCAAGAAGCAGGAAGATGAAATTTTTATCCGGATTGCGAAGCATCATGCCAGAGCGGGAAAGCTCGCCTTGCTTCGACCAATCGGGCGGCGCGAGCGCCTGAAAGCTTGCCCTATCCCGCGCGGCCAGGATAACGATCGGAAGATCGGGATAGACGCGCATCCCGGGAAATGCTTTCTGGAACACCGCGCGCACCTGCTCAAAGCGCGCCGCGACATCACGCGCCTGGCTTTCAGACGCGTCGCTGACCACCACAAAGTGAGTGCTGCGCGCCTCAACCCACGATTCCGCCGCTCCGACTGCAAATGGAGCCTGAATCGTGGCGGCGAAAACTAAGAGCGCAATCCCAAACCATTTCACCACAACGTTCCTAGATTGTAGCGGCAGGCAAAGCCCATAAGGGGCCGCCGGTCTTTACTATTAAAATCCGGCGGCCAGAGGCCGCCGCTACAGAATCAGGCGCCGCCGCGCCCGCGCTCACGCCGGACGGATAATCATCACTTCGGTGGCCTTGATCAGAGCCGCCGCGAGGTCGCCGGTTTTCAGGGCAAGGTCTTCGCAGGAGTCGCGCGTGATGATGGCAGTCACTTTCTGGCCGCTGATGTCGAGCGTCACTTTGGCGAGGAGACCCTCCACTTTCACGGATGTGACCCGCCCCACCAATTGATTGCGTCCGCTGATGCGGTGTTCCATGCCGGTGGGAGAGCTTTCCTGCTGAGCTTGCGGCTTTGCGGGGATTCTCGATTTTCCCTTTCCGCTCTGAAACAGAATGCGGTCGATTTCCGCGCGCGGGATGCGATGATGTCCTCCCGCTGTTTTGACCGACCGGACCTTTCCGCGGTAAATCCACTGCTTCAGAGTGGGATAACTGACGCCCAGTTCCTGCGCGGCCGCCGGCAAATGTATGAGGTCCATTGTTTCCTCCCCGCGGATCAGCGTCGCAAATTATTGAAAATTATACATATTATAGTGACAACAGATATTGTAGCGGCGGCCTCTGGCCGCCGGCCGGTACTTAAAACGGCGGCGCTCAGAGAGCGCCGCTACAGAAAAAATTGTCACTCTAATTTGTAATCCTCAATAAAGTGCAGTCCGGGTCGTGCCTCCGAGACCCTGAAATACACCGTTCGCATGTACATTGGGCGCGAATGCTCATAAAATTGATCTACCCGCCAGGAAAAAGCATCTAAATTCATGCCTACACTTTTGCCTTCAGCGGGCAAATTCCAACTTAAGGAGCGAACCCATGACACGCAACATGAAACTCTTCATTCTTCCCCTGGCTTTCGTTCCATTCGCGGCAGCGCTTGCGCAGGCCGCTTACGCTAAAGATCATACAATTTCCCATGCCCAGATTGTGGCCGAAATTCAGGACCGGCTTTATCACGCGCAAGTGTTTAAGCACGGCAGCGTGAACGTCGCGTTCCAGGACGGCACGGCGACGCTGACCGGCAGCGTGGATTGCATCGGCGTCAAGATGGACGCTGAGAACGCGACGCGCAAGGTGAATGATGTTAACCAAGTCGTTAACCAGATCACGGTCAATCCGGGCGACATGGGTCAGGAAGGGATCATCCGGCAGGCGCGAAAGGAGATCCTGACTTATCCGTTTTATACGATCTTCGACAACATCGTGTTTAGAATCCAAGGCAATAACCTGACGGTGGACGGCCAAGTGACCGATCCCTACAAGAAAAGCGATATCGGCAATTTCCTGGAGCACATTCAGGGAGTCACCAGCCTCACCAACGATTTAACCGTGCTTCCGGTATCTCAATTTGACGCTTCCTTGCGCCTGGCCATTGCGCGCGCTATCTACGACGATCCATACTTCATCAATTACCGGAACCAGGCGACACCGCCTATTCACATCATCGTCGACAACGGCAACGTGACGCTCGAAGGCGTTGTGAACTCCCAAATTGATAAAGCGCAGGCGGAGCGCGATGCCCGCCTGGCCGCTACGTACTTTGGCTTTAAGAACAATCTCCGGGTAGAGAGCGGAAAGTAGCGGCCATTTACTTATCGAATACGGTTGTAACGGCAGTGTCTCGCCGCCGGTCCTTAAACAGTAACAACCGAACGGCTAGAGGCCGTCACGCTGCCATTGCAAAAGGGCACGGCTTTAAGCCGTGCCCTTTCGCAACCGGAACCTCCTGTTTTTGACCCCAAAAAGCCGTTACGAACCGGAAACAAACCGGACCGGCTCTGGCATCTCCTTTGTTTTGTTGCAAATGCTCCGGTTCGTAGTGGAAAACTGATCTAATCCATTTGCCTTCAATTCATTGCAGCGATTTTGCCTACTTTTTCGTCCGGTTCGCGCCGGTTCGCGCCGCTAATCCCCATTTGTTTTCAGCATCTTACAAAAGTATGCCCTAAACATTCTTTTTTTCGCTGTTTTCGCTCTCCCCTGGATCGTCTTTGGGCAAGATTTCCACAGCCTCTCGCCGTCCCAACCACTGCTGGTCCATACAGTAGCCGCACCTTGCGATTAATACCGCGATCGATCATGTTGAACTGCTTCATAAGCTGCTACCTTCATGCACTGCAAAAATTATGCTTGAGGCAAACCCCCTCACCCGCCCTCCTACGTCGGGCACCCTCTCCCCGCTTGCGGGGAGAGGGGAAATAACTCATTTAGTTTCCTTTTCTCTCTCCCTCTCCCCAACCCTTTCCCGCCAGGGAGAGGGTAGCGCGGACCTGCACATTTCAGGTCCGCGGCTTGTGCCCAGTTCCCGATGAAAGGCCGCGGACCTCAACCACGGAGGTCCGCGCTACAAACTCCAGCCTAACACTTCACTATGAGATTTTTGAGACAAATGGGATAAATGGGACGGTTTTTTGCTCCCGCCGCTACAACAATAAGCCGCAGAGTTTTAACCGCAGACTTTGTAATACAAAGGCCAGCCACAGACGCTTACGGGTTGGCATTCCCGCCGCCGTTGATAATCTCCAAATGAGCACGCCGGTTTTTCTGGTAGCACTCCTCAGTGGCATCGGTGCAGAACGGGCGGTCCTTTCCATAGGAGACTGCCGCCAGATTGTCCGCGGATACTCCGAGGTTCACCATGAATTGCTTGGCGGATTCGGCGCGGCGCTGACCCAGACCCAGGTTGTATTCCTCGCTGCCGCGTTGGTCGCAGTATCCGCCGATGCGGACCTTCAGGTCGGGGTGCGACTTTAAGTAAGCAGCGTCATGGGTGAGGGCGGTCTGATCTGCGGCCGTCAAGTCGGCTTTATTGAAGTCAAAGAAAGCGTCCTCAAAGGGATTCGCGCCCGCGGCTGCCCCTGCGCCTTCGGCTCCGATATTCGATTCCTGCACGGATGCCGAGGGTGGCGTGGCTGGCGTCACAGTGACGCGCGCCTGGCACTGGCCGCTTCCGCCCGCGCCTGTGAGCGAGAGCGTATAGGTGGTGGACTCTGCCGGAGTGACGGAAGCGGAGCCTTCCGCCTGCTCAGAGCCGAGTCCCGGTTTCAAGTCGAGCGTGGTGGCGTCGTTCGTGCTCCAGCTCAGCGTCACTGACTGGCCCGCTGTTACGGTGGCGGGCACGGCAGTGAGCGTGCACGTTGGCGGACCGGGCGGAGGTGGCGCCTCGGAAGGAGCGGCCGCCGGGGTTACGGCGGCGGGCGTCCTTTTATGACACGCAGCCGCCAAAATGATCAAGCCAATCAGCGCGGATAATTCAAGCCATTTGAGTTGGGTTCGCATCAATGATTCCTTTCGCCGGTAGTTCAGAATGAGTTCGGTTCTCCGTGGCGTCTTGGGAAGGAGACGTTTTTAGTCAGAAATTAGATTTGATTAAAACACCATCAATTGTCAATTTTATTGTAACTGTAAAACCGGCAGCGTTACTTAATCTTAAGGTAGTGACGCAGTTTGGCTGCTGTAGCGGCGAGTTTACCTCGCCCAATGGCAGCGTAAAGCCGCCTCTACTACTTGAGCTCGACAATGAAGACGTCCGCCCGGCATTGGCCGCTCGAGGGGCATCCCGTGCTTCCTCCTTGATTGCCCAGCGACCAATCCCAATTGGAAGTAAACATATAGAATTTGCCGTCTTGAGAGACATTTCCGCGCGGAGTGCCCCAGAACCAACTGGGCGAACTCGGGCTGTCATTTGCCGCCTCCGCGCTGCGAGTATGCGCAAACCGCCAGACCCGGCTAGGACCGGTTGTGGCGACGCAGACGATCTCCAGATCGTAGGCGCGTGTGACGCGCATGAAAGGATTGGTGAGGAGATTCTGCGTGCCATCGCCCTGCGCGCTGCCCCCGGCATAAAAAGACCCGCAGGCCGGCATTGTGTCGGAGGGATTGTCGTCGTTCCAGGTCCAATGACTTCCGGTAAATTGCGGCGGCTTGGGAAGCGGCCTGACGAGTTCAGTATACTTCGCGGGATTTGACAGCGGGCGAATGATGACTTCGGCCATGTCGTAATCATTAGGAGCGTTGACCAGATGGGAATATCCAATGGCCATGTGGCCACCACATTCATCCGCAATAAAAAGGCAGGTGTTGACTTGAGTGGTTCCCGGACGCCAGAAAAAAATGGTTTGGGTTTCTTGAGGATAAACGCTGACGTAGGAACCGTCCCGGCTAACATGCGCTCCGTGAACGTTGAAACCCGCAGTCCTCGTTTCCGGGGGTTGACGCGAGCCGGCTTTCAGCCCGGTGGATTGCACGTATTTGCTACCTCCGACGCTGCCCTGGGTATTCTGAAGAAATTCCTTGCCGCGAGCCGTCCCAATATAAACATTGAAGGGCGTGCATCCGTCGAGGCTATTGTGATAGGGGGAACAGTTCGGCCCTTCGATGGCAACCTGACTCGGATTTGACAGTTGCCCGGGGAAAGAAACGACAAGGCTGCCCGTCGAAGCCAAGTGAACCGGACCAATCTCAGGCGACGGAGTCGTCTCTCCCTCCGGGTTCATCCGGACCACGCCGGTGATCCGCACGAAGTAATCTCCAGGGGGTAAACTGCCTGTTCCGGGTTGAGGAGTAACTTTTGGCGCCGCAGGCGGTGGGAGTTGGCCGACCTGATTCGCAATGGGAGTTGGAGCCATATTCGTGCCGCCCACCATCCCGGTTTGAGTGTCATACCAGTAGCAGGCGCCCGCGCCGTTATTGGCCGAGCGGTCGTAAAAGGTGAGGAACGTCGTGGCGCCTTGCGCCTCGCCGCCGAAGTAATAGCTGAACATTTTTTCATTGGTGGTGACGTTGGTGTCGCCCGCGTACATCCACGGTTTTGAAACGAAGCTCGGCAAGCCGGGGCAGCCGGCGAAATTGTAAAGGGGCGTCTTCTTGTCTTTTGAAAAGCTGTAGGCGAATAACTCCGTCCCCTGGGTTCCGTACAGAATATCGGAGTCCGTATAGCTGAAAGACGGTTCATGCAGGTCGAGAAGGCCGGTTTTGTTCAGGTAGCTTCCCGGTTTCCCAGTAAACCTCTCTACACGCATGGTTGCCGCATCCATTGTGAAGGGGATGGTTCCGCCATTGTTGGCGTCAATCACAAACCGGTATCCGCCGTGAGACCCTAGCTGAGGGTCAAATTTACCCCAGGCGTTCGCTTCCTGAGAAGAGTCAGTGAGAAAGCTCAGGCCAGCATTGTCGCTGCCGTACTGGGCAAGGGTGCTGGCGTCGGTCACGCGCACCATGCGCGAGCCGAAGTCCGGGTCGCGGAAGGGAGTATTCGCCGCGGGCGGGGCCATGGGCGTGACGGGCACAAGATCGCGCGTAGAGTTCGCGCAGTAATTGGGGGGGCCCCCGCCCGCGCACGGAGCAGTCTTCGCGGGATGCGGGCGCGCTCCGGCGATGATGGTTGCCGCGTTGGGCCGGAACGCCACGATCAGCCCGGCTAGAATGCACCAGAAAACGACGTAAGGAATAAGTTTCTTCATGCCTGCTATCTTAATCCAATTGGGCAGGTTCGCAGCCGCCTCGTTCCGTCGGATTACGAATTATAGCGACAACAGACGTTGTAGCGGCGGCCTCTGGCCGCCGGATTTTAATAGTAAAGACCGGCGGCCAGAGGCCGCCGCTACAGCCCACGACCGTCGCCGACTTATGGCGCTCTGTATAGATTCCCAATTTAGGAAATGGCCGCAGAGTTTTAACCGCGAAACTCCACGCTACAAAAACCGTTACGATCATACGTAATCGTTAGTATAAGGCCTGAATGCACTGCCAATGCTGATATTCGGCGCCCACAAGATGAACACGTGATCTGAGGCAACGGTGAGGGCCGCAGGTGAATCTCATAGAGTGTTAAGCGCAGTGTGCCTTGCTGCTCTGTGGAGCGGGGGAGTATACTTGGCTTAGAAGATGAAACGGCTTTAGTGCGAGCAATCGTAACATCAGAGGTTGTCTGAGCCGTTTTCCAGACCAACGGAGGACCAGGATCATGAAAATGCCAATCAGAGTTGTCGCGGCCACATTCCTGGGACTCATGATGAGCGCGTTGACGCTTGCCGCGCAGACGACCCAACCGGCAGCTCAATCTTCAACTCAACCGGCTCAGGCCAGCCAGCCGGCCCAAAACGCGCAGCCGTTGCAGTCTGCAACACCGGCGGCAGCGGCTTCCGCTCCAGCGGTGCACGAGGCGGCTCCTCCAATCCCAGCAGGCACTACCTTGCGTGTTCAGCTTGACACCACGCTTACCGACAAGACCAATAAATCGGGGGACAAGTTTACCGGCGAAGTGACGGACCCGATTGTGGTGAATGGCAAAGAAGTTCTGCCCAAATACAGCACGGTAGATGGCCACATCGCCTTTTTGAAGCCTTCCGGCCGTATGGCGGGCAAGGCGCAGATGCGCTTGGTGCTTGACACTGTGACAACCCCAGACGGCGTCATTTATCCGCTTTCGGGCACGCTTGAGCAGGCTCAAGGCGGCGTCTGCGCCCACGCCTCGAATACCGGCAAAACGAAAGCAGACGAAGAGGGCACCATCACGGGCTGCGGGAAGAGCAAGAAGAGCGCGGCCGAAGCGGCGGCCATTGCAGGTGGAATGGGCGCGGGCGTAGGCGCCAGCATCGGCATGGGCAAAATAATGGAGTGCGAATGGTATGGCTACTGCCCGCCGGGAGGGTCTGGCATTGGCACGGATATCGGCTACGGAGCGGGCATTGGAGCAGGCACGGCGCTGGTGTATACGCTCTTCAAACATGAAAAACATATTGTGTTGGTGCAAGGTATTGATCTCACCTTTACCGTTAATCGTACTACTATGGCCGATAAAGTGCCTGCTCCGGATGCCGCCGGCAACACAGCAAATTCGACAGCGGATTAGAAATTTTGAGCGGCAAAACTGGATACAGACGTAACCGCCAAGAAAACGAATGAGACGATCTCTACACATGACCGCAGCAATCGCAGCTTTGATCGGCCTGCTGCCGGCGCTCCTCATCGGCGCGTCTACGCCCCAACCTGCGATTCCTTCGGGCACCCAAATTGACGTTCGACTCACCACGACGCTGAGCAGTTCAGCAAACCAGCAAGGAGATCCCTTCTTGGCGGAAGTCGAGCAGCCGATTTTCGCCAAAGGCCAGGAAATTGTTCCCGCGGGCAGCACGCTGCGCGGCCACGTAACATTTGTCCTGCCGCCTGGCCGGGTGAAAGGCAAAGCGGAAATGCGACTAGTTGCCGATAGCGTGATTACCAAGGACGGCAAGCAATACGTTTTTTCGGGGCAGCTTGGCAGCCTCACTTCCGATAATGGCGTCAAGATGAAAGGGAATGAGGGCACGCTTGAAGGACCGGGGAAGAGCGCAAAAGACGCGGCGAAGGATAGCGGCATCGGCGCCGCAGTCGGCGCAGGCGTGGGCGCGATTGGGGATGGCGGCACAGGCGCTCTTTACGGGGCGGGCATCGGCGCCGCGGCGATGGCCATTCGTAGCCTTGCTAAGCACCATAAGAATGTCGTCCTTAACGCGGGCACTGAACTCACCTTTGTCCTGAGCACTCCTGGGACGGAATCACAAGCCTCCAAAACGACCGGCGTCTCCGCGCCTTTTATCTGCCCAAGCTGCAAATAAGGGCGGCGCGGAATGCGGACAATTCCGAAGACCTCGCAGCGGAAGAGGGAAGCGCATGGCGATTGGTTATCGCTACATCATCAAATCGGGCAAACACGAGGGCAAGGAATGCCGTCCGATGCGCGCATCCGATCACAAACCAGGGTGGATTGTGGTCCTGCTGAAAGAGGGCGGAACCGATGAAATCCCGCTGAACTGGCTCGAATCAAAACTCGCCCGCCGGAAAGCGAAGAAGATCCCCGCCAAGCAGAAGGGCTGAAGCACCTTTGTGACAGATGTCATGCTGAGCCCTTCGGCTTCGCTCAGGGTAAACTCCGCGAAGCATCTCGGTATTTCTGAAAATCCAATATGGAGACCCTTCGCTGCGCTCAGAGTGACAAGCACAACGGACCGGGATTTAAGCCACGAATCTTCGAGACACCACACCAGAGGGCCGCTACTATAAAATCAAATTACAATAGCGCCGCAATCTGTGGACCATCCTTCCAAAGAACTTCAGTTGCACTTTCATTCCCTTTCACTTACTATCGCCCTTAGCAGCTTGACTTCCGCGTTATGGAGGATGCCATGTCAGGACTTTCAAACCGCAGAGAATTCATGCAAAGCGTGGGCGCCGCAGCCGCCGGGTTGTGTCTTCAAT
>DASZAE010000403.1:0-16871 GCA_035945515.1 Terriglobia bacterium | reverse complement strand
AAGTCTGGCTTAGCCGGTGAGCGGCGCTCGCCAGCGCAGGGCCGACCGCGCCCATCGTCCGGCTGCCGCGTTCATAATTACCTGCTCTCCCGTCTTGATGCTTGCCCGCAGCTTCCTTTAGATAACTGAATAATTCCTTGTCCGAAATTTGCGGGGTGGATTTCCATTGCGCGTGGATCGACGCAACAGCCTTTTGAGCAATTTCTTCGCCGGGCGCTGCGATACCCACAAAATCGCCATCGCGGACGACCGTCACACCCGGTATGGCGCGCGCGGCGGCGGCATCAAGCGAGGTCAGAGTGGCGCCGAACGAAGGAGGGCGCAGCACCTTTCCGTAAAGCATTCCGGGCTGCTTCACGTCAGGACTGTACTGATGGCGGCCGGTTACAAATTCCACTCCATTAATTTTCGGCAGGGATGTTCCTGCTACGGTCCAATCAGCAGGCGGCTCAAGCGGATCATTTTCCATCACCGTTTTCGCTAAGGCCTGCCCCTTGGCGAGATCGGCGTATTCAAGAACGCGGCCATTCGCGGGATTGCGGACGGCTCCATCGCTTGCGGTCAGGATAGTCACCGGGACATCCCATCGCTTGGCCGCCATCTCAATCATCGAATCGCGCGCGACAGATGCCACGCGGCGAAGTTGAGTTCCCATTTGCGGCGTGGTGCGGCTACCGAAGGTGCCCATGTCGAATGGCGTCAACTTTGTGTCCGCCATCACCAGCCTGATCGAAGCTGCCGGCGAGCGCAATTCTTCAGCCACAGCTTGCGTGAGCGAAGTCCGGATGTTTTGCCCCATCTCAGCCTTACCGGTATAGACGGTGACTGCGCCAGTTTCGCCGATGTGCAGCCATGCCCCAATATTTTGCGGAAGCTGCTCACGCCCGAACCCAAAGCCGCGGCCGCCGCCCGGCTCCCTGCTTTGGCCCCATGCCGCGTCTTTCAGCAACAGAAAGACAGCAACACCGCTACCCATCATTCGGAAAAATTGTCTGCGATCCAAATCGAATTGATGCGCAGGGGGCGCAGTAAACTCGTATCGCTCCGGCTCGATCACGATGGTGGGCGTCTTATCCATGTTGTATCCGAGATTCGTGCCTTTAGACTTTCCTCATTAGTTCCGCCGCTCGATGGATTGCATCAACGATGCGCGGATACGTTCCGCAACGGCAGACGTTGCCCTCCATGAAGCGCACGATTTCTTCATCGGACGGATTGGCGTTTGAACGAAGGAGGGCAATCGAGGTGAGAATCATGCCGCCAGTGCAATAGCCGCATTGCAAGGCCTGGGCGTCAAGAAAAGCCTGTTGGACGGGATGGAGACGGTTATTTTGCTCTAGTCCCTCGACGGTGGTGATCTGCTTGCCCACGGCGGATGCAGCCGGCGTGATACAGGAACGGCGAGGCGCGCCGTTAATCAACACGGTGCAGGCGCCGCACTGCCCTTCGCCGCAGCCATACTTTGGTCCCGTCAAGCCAACCTGTTCGCGCAGCGCGTGCAGCAGGCTTGTATCGGCTTCGGCGCTTATCGTGTGCCGCTCACCGTTGATGCGAAGCTCAATGGTCTTTGCCATAGCCAAAGCAGAGACAAGCAGTCAGTTGTAGCAGCGGCCTCTGGCCGCCGGTCTTTAATATCCAAAAGCCGGCGGCCAGAGGCCGCCGCTACAGCCGCAAGCGCGTTGCTTGTTTCTTGCCTCTTCTTACTTCAAGATTCCCATGCTCCACTCAATTCCGTTGAGCATGAGCTTTTGGAACCAATCGGAATTCCATGTGGAGTCCTCGTGCCCAAGGGCGCAATAAAAGGCGCGTCCCTTGCCGTCATGGCATGAGCGTATCCTCTAAGAGGGTGGCAAGGTTACAGTGGCCCGCCTCCACCATAATTTCTGTTCGGCGTTGAATCGTACACCGCGAGGCATTGCTTCCAGCCTTAAATGTCTGAAGGGCAGCGCGGTTTCAACCTTTGGTTGCTTTTCGCGCTGCGGGCTGCGCGGCGAGCGCCCGGGCGATCTCACGGCAGAAAGCGGGCAAGTCCGTGGGCGTGCGGGAGGTGATCAGATTTCCATCTACCACCACTTCGCTATCCGCGTAACTCGTGCCTGCGTGCACTAGGTCGTCCTTGATCGCCTTGAAACAGGTTGCCTTCTTCCCGCTCATAATGCCTGCTGAAGCAAGCACCCAGCCGGCATGGCAGATCGCCGCCACAATCTTGCCCGACTCATACATCTCGCGCACTAGATTAAGCACCCGCTGGTCCTGGCGCAAAGTGTCGGGCGCCCAACCGCCCGGAATAACGACTGCATCATATTCGCCGGCGTGGACGTCCGCGATGGAGCGGTCCGCCACCACCGGATAGCCCTTCTTGCTGGCATAGGTTTTGCCTGCCTCGGCGCCGATGGCGTGGGTCTCGGCGCTGTCTTCGCGAAAGCGCAAAAGGGGATACCAGACTTCCAATTCCTGATATTGATCAGCCACCAGGACCGCGATCTTTTTCCCTTTTAAATCCATAGCAGACTCCCTATAAACTCGTTTTTCACTGTTTAGTGTAGTCACTTGCCCGGACGCTTGCAATAGGCTTTCTGATTGACTCTGCTGTCTTTTGAGAACACAATATCTCCACCGGTTCTCCCATAATCCTAAATCCTATCCTGGCCGGACTGGCGCCGGATTTTCAGGAGTATGCGCTCCAATCTGACGACATCCCCGGCATGGCGGAGGTTATATGGCAAGCGTTGCGTTACAGATGGGCGCGGATTCTCTCTCCACGGATCACATTGCCTTCAACGATTTGAGCAAGACGGCTCAGGATCTGAAGTTCATTTTCGATGGCCAACTCAGCGCGCTTTTAAATCAACCCCTCTCTGCCGTGCCGCACGGAACGCATTGCGGACTAGCACTAGATGCCGGCAAGACTTCCTGGACGCTCGCCGGGTCTCCTGCCACTTTTTCGCTCGATCCCAAAGGGTCAGCCGTGGTGACGATTCACTCGCCCGCCAAGGCCCCGTTGTTCCCCTACTACAAAGATTTTGGCAACACAGAGCCCGCGTCCTGCCCGGGGAAGCCAGATAGCATCTACGTGATCACCGAATTTCAATTTGGGATGACCGGCAAACTTACGGCGAAAGCGTCGACAGGAAGCTTTGGAATTACAACGGATGATAAAGGGTCAATAAGCTGCACAGTTCGCAATTATAAGGTGTTTCCGGTGAACACCCTTCTGCGCGATGCTTTGGTGGGAGCACTCGCGGCGTTCACCTTACCCCTTCATCGGGACACTCTCAATTCTCTCGGAGACGGTGACTGCATTTACTACGAATTTGACGGCGCCCTCAACGTCGGCTTTGGGGTGACATATGGCATCGACGCCTCAGCCGGCGGATTCAGCCTGAGCGATCTCGGCGCGGTGCTGGCCAGCCTGGCAAAGTTCTTCAATGTTTCGGAGCCAAGCCTGGTCTCGGCTTATGCCGCAGCCGGACCGTCCGTTAAATTCAACTGGAGTAGAAAATTCCAGTGCTTCCTCGAGCGGAGCAAGCCCAATCCTGGCAATGCCGGGACGGCCACGCTCCACCTGTCTCCTGGGACAACTTCACAGCGGGGACTGCAGTTCTCAGCCGACGCGGGGATCAGCTTGCTTTCATCTCCTCAGCTTTCCGCGAACGCAGACACGATCACCCAATGGATTCTGCAAAAAGCTTATGGCAATCCGAACCCTCAGCCAGGCGAAGCCCTTCAGTCTCTTCTAGCTCAACTCAAAGAGGAAGTTCCGAAATACACGAAGGAGGCTAATGAATGGCTGGCCGGACTCTTTAAGAAGCTTGAAACGGAGGGGGAAATCTCGCTGGCGCTTCTCTTGCCCCACACAACCAACTTCCTCAGCGCCTTTACCTGGCATTTTGACCTGACCAACACAGCCTTTCCGCAAGCGTGGCAGGACGCTGTCAACGGTGATTTCCTGGGAGCAATGGAGACGGACGCGGTCACGCTCGATCCCGGTTCCGGCTTTGAGAAGGTGCATTACGACTCGACCCGGCTTACGCTCACCGTTTTTGGACTTAATTATTTTCAATCGATCGATACATATTTCGCGCGGTCAACCATCCGCTATGCTGGCAATGGACAGTTCTTTCTCGAAACGGAAACGGGCAAGGTGGCCGCGACTCTCGACCTTAGAAGCAAGTCGAGCACGGTTATCTATCTCGAAGGAAACGCCCAGGGTGCTGATGCCGGCGGTTCGATAGAGGCTTCAAAGATTCAGATACGGCTTCATGGGATTCTTTCCAGCACGAATGATAAAACTCAGACTGCCCGCTTGGGTGCGCTGCTCGGGGCGCTTGAGCCGCTACTGCAGGAGGGGAGCGCGGATGTAACTTCGGCAGGCGCAATCTTCGATCATTTCTCGTCCCAACCGGGAGTATGTTCTCTGCACCTGATCTACGATGCCTCTGCGCTGAGCCGGCTCCCCGCCGATGCGGTGAATTGGAGCGCCTATGCGTTGGCTTCTGATAAAATCCCCAGCGATCCCGCGCAGTTTCTTAACAAATGGTTAAGCGGGAATCCGAATGGAAGCTTCTATAAAAGTTATTCTTCATGGGCAGCGTTCAACCGGCTCATCAATGGTTATACCGATTCCGATGGAAACCCGGACCCCAATCATCCAACCGACCGCGAAAACTATGGAAATGCTCAACCATCGCTGCTGACAAATTATTTCGGCGACGGACTCAGCCTCATTGACTCAAACCAACTCAACCTTTACTTCAGCGCCGGACAACAATACATGAACTTGTGCGCCGACCTGAGCGCGACGGCGCGCCGCCTGAACCCCAATGCAACCGCGAATTGGGATCTCCTCACAGGAAGGCTTGCCCAGGTAGCACAAGCCGACATCGACCCGTGGTTTGGCCCCACGGTTTTATTGGCTCTTGCCATGTCTTGCCAGCCTATCCAGGCTACCGTATTGAATGAAAGGTTTGCGGGTGATTCTGGCGCTATGACCATCTGTATTTCGTGAGGATGATGTTGCCGGAGGGGGGCGCTCGCTCGAATGCTGTCACACAACTTGGCTGGCTAACCACTTCAGGTCAACCGGGCTGGCCGATTGGGTATTGCGGGGAAGCGACGGGGCAATGGCCAAAGCCTCATTATGGTTTTCGAACCAAACCAAAAAAGACGCCTTGTCCGCGCCCGGCAATCGCTGCTGATCGATCCACGTGTAATACGCCCCCATATCCGAGTCAATCAATGATCCGGCCGGGTCAGGCTCTGGATTCATATTTTTTCCTGAAAGCATTTCGTTCATGGGGCGCTCGCGCTGGCGCGGCGCAAAATGTGCGAAAACCGTCACCGGCTGAGCGCGCCGCAAAGCCTCGCGCGCGGTCCATTGCACGAAGGTGGTGCTGAAAATCTGCGTCCCGGAACCTTCCGTCAGCACGCTGGTTTGAAAGCGGCTGAGCGCCATCTCGTCAGGCGCTCCGCTCAGGCCGATTTCTTCCGGGCGCATTTCGTGGAGCATAGTGCGAAGGGCTTCGGGTCCTGAGATGCCGCCATTGATTGCTTTCTCAATTTTCTTCAGCAAAGCAGCGCGGACCGGCTTGAGCGCGTTGTAAGAAACACAAGTGAGCGCCGCTTGATCAGACACAGACTCCGCGTCCGCCCCCTCGATATACCAATGGCCGTAGGGCATCGGGTGCGCTGCGGCCCTCGCCGTCACCGCCTCAAGCAGGGTTTGCGACGTTTCGCCCGATTTGACGTTGGTGAAATAAACGCCGTGCGGGCGAAGCTTACGAAAGAGCGGATATTTGTTTGCTGTGACGCCTTGACCGATGACTACAATCGCGGCGCGCGGGACCAGCGGCGCTTCCTGGGGCAGCGCGGCGTCAACTGCCTGCACCAGCTTAATCGCCGCCGCGCGGAAGGAATCAATCTGATGCGTGGACCAGAGGTACGCCGCCAGCCGCTCGGAAAATCTGCCCGGATCATTCACCCAATCCATCCGGTCAAGATCGGGCGAGAGGTTGATCTGCGCAAACCCGGACACCGCCTGTTGAAGCTGGGCGGGAGAGAGCGAGGCGAGATAAGTAAATTGGCGGTCGATATCCTTGCGTTCGGTGGGGAAGCGCCAGTCATATTCGCGCACTTGCTGCAGCAGAAGCGGCGCGAAGCTAAGGGGTAATTGACGCAGAAGGTTAAGCTGCTTGACCGCGAGATGCCTTGCTTCGGGCGGGTAGCGGTTAAACTGCGCGGCTTCAAGCTGGTTGGGCAGCATTAGGAGACCTCCGGCAGCGGCTTGCCTTGTCCTGTGCGCGGAGAAAAACCAAGAAGCGCGCCGATTGTCGGCACCAGATCGACCGACTGCGCCTGCCTGTCTACGACCGTATTTTCCCGGATTCCCGGTCCCATGGCCATCATCCACGTCGTGCGGGAGAGCGCATCACCGGTGCGATGATGCTGAAATCCGTTTCCTGCGGGGTCCATGTCCGAATCTCTGCCGAAATCCGGCAGGATAAATAAGGTGGTTTTGCCGGCATATTCGGGTTCGCTCTGAATCATCTTCCAGATTTCGCCGCACAGCCGGTCGGTGCGCTGGATGCCCGCGATATAGAGCGAATACGATCCGGAGTGCGCTACGTCCATATCGTGCAGCGTGATCCACAGCAGGCTGGGGGCAATCTGCCGCATCAATTGCTGGACCACATAAACGGAAAGCTCATCCGGGCTGGCCAGGGTTTTCGCGTGAGCGGTGAAATCCGCCACCGAAAGCTTGAGCAGTTCGGCAAATTGGTGAAGATTCATCTGGTCGCCGCTAAGCTTGGGAGCGTACAGCGGGGTTTCGTAATTGTCTTGCAGCAGATGCTCGTATTCAGTGGTTGTGGTGGCAGAAAGAGCATCCGCCAGGAGGCGCTTGGGAAGGATCACGCCGGCTGAGTAGTCCGGTCCAAAGGCGCGCGCGTCGCTGCCGCCGATGCGGTTGAAACCGTTGCTCGGCGCCACTACCCAGGCATCGTGCGCGGGACGGTTCAAATCTTTGCGGAAATATTCAAAAACTGTAGGATGGTCGGGAGGCACGGCGGCAAAATTATCGAAGGTCTCATAGACGCCCGTCGCCAGGCTCGCCGTCGCCACATAATGCCCCAAGATGCCGCGATTGACCACTTGAGTAAAAAATGTTGATTGCGGAATGAGTTCGTTCAGGAGATGAGGGATGTTTTCCTGTCCCTCCGGCATAAAGGTCTCTTCATCGCGGGAACCTCCGCCGAATGTGACCACAACCACTTTCCGGTTGCTTGGCCGCTGCGCCGCCAAGGCTCGAAGGGGAGCAAAGCCAAAGAGGGCGCTTCCTGCCGTCGCGCCGGTCGCCACGCGAAGAAAGTCACGGCGGCTCAGGGAGATTTGCCGGGCCGCTTCCTGGGGATTCCTAAGGTCAATTCCAAACGGCTGGCGCATGAGCGGAATTCTCCTCCAAAGGGCATAGCCCTCGTTCCGCTAGGCTACCACACGCGGAAGCAAGACGACAATGGCAAAGCTGCCACGAGACCGGATTCGGGTGTATATTTGCTGTTCTCAGGCGATGCGAGAAGAATCCGGGAGGCGCCAAAAAGACGTGAATGCAAATCGATTGGGTGTAATAATCTTAATCTTCGCAGGACTTCTGTGTACCCCAGCTCATTCATTCGGGCAGACCCTCAAAACCACAGCAAGTCTGGACAGATCCTCCATTGCTTGGGAAGTGCCCTCTGCATGGCGGGAAGCCTTAAGTCTCCCCCTCGATTTATACACTAGCGCCTCGAACGGTCGGGCGGCATTGGCGAATCCAGACGACGATGCGGAGCAGTCTCCAGACGCTGTAAGAGAGCTTTTACTGCAAGACGAGATTTTTTCGCTGAATGATCCGCTGGGCGCCGCTCAGACCGCGCCTTCGCAGGGGAATGAGCCCTCGCTTGAGGGCTTGGGATTTCCGGCCAGCGCGATCCATGGAAACGCCAAGGAACAGGCGCTGCTCAATAAGCGGTCGCACATGTTGCAGATTCATCAAAAGCTGGGCTTAATCACCGCTATTCCGATGGTGGCCGCGATCTTTACAGGTCCTGGCGCCAAAGGCCATCACGGGTTGCCCGGCAGCCCTACGAGCCGCGATGTTCACGCGGGACTGGGTATTTTAACCACAGGCTTGTATTTCTCGAGTGCCTACTTCGCCATCCGCGCTCCCAAAGTTCCCGGAACAAAGTCCTACGGTTTGATCCGCCTCCACAAGGCCATGGCATGGATCCATGGGCCGGGCATGATCATAACCCCCATCCTCGGGTCAATTGCATTCAGCCAGCTCAGCCGCGGGGAGCGGGTGCATGGGATTGCCAAATACCATGCTTGGGCCGCGTATACGACCACCGCGGCGTATGGCGTTGCGATTCTGTCCGTTACCTTCAAATAGATTCTTGTGAGGCGCAATGATAAAAAAAGTGTTTCTGGTACTCCTGGTCTGCGCCCTTCCCCGGCTTGCCCAGGCAGGAAGTCAATGGACGCTGGAACAATCCACGCTTACATACCACATCTCCCATCCGTTGCATGAAGCGGATGGGGTAACCCACGCGGCTCGGGGCAAAGGAATCTGTCAGGGAGGCGAGTGCAATTTTCTGGTCGCTGCGCCCGTCAAAACGTTCGACACGGGAAACAGCAACCGCGACCTTCACATGCTGGAGGCGGTGCGCGGAGGCGAATTCCCCATGGTCTCCGTGCGCTTCCGCCTGCCGCAATCAGAACTCACATCTGCAACAATTTACGCCGACCTAGAAATTCAGTTTGCGGGCAAGACCGCGGATTATCATCAGGTCCCATTCAAGCGGCAGGCCAAGGGAAGCGAGATCCAGGTTATGGGCATCATTCCGATGAAACTCTCCGATTTCAACATCAAACCCCCTTCGCTTCTGGATATGCCTATTAAAAATGATGTTCCTGTGCGTGTCGATACGCTATGGCGCGAGCAATGACGCGGCGGTCGACCGCTTATGATCCCAACCACGTTTTGTGCATTTCCCGGCAGGCTACTACGCCTGATTTTCGCCGCCCGTACAATGTTACAACTCTACTTGCGGAGGTTATTCATGTATAAGAAATGGAGCATTCTGGTTTCAATTGCTTTTTTCCTGCTGGCGGCGGCCGCGCCAGCTTGGCCGCAGTTGGTGCAGGAATTTAACCCGGTGCAAGCGTCGTGCTGCCGCGACCAGATGGCGAAGACTGTCGCTACCAGGCTAGACGATTGGAATCAAATTGCCCGCTATCACGCCGACGATGAGCGGCTGGAAAGCGCGCCAGCCGAAACGGGGCGGGTGGTGTTCATGGGGGATTCAATTACTGATTTCTGGCTGCTTGCCCAATCCTTTTCCGGAAAGCCTTACATCAACCGGGGCATCAGCGGCCAGATTACCACGCAAATGCTTACGCGCATGTTTCCTGACGTTATCGACCTTCACCCTGCCGCGGTCATCATTCTGGCTGGCACGAATGATATTGCGGGCAACTTCGGTCCAGAAACGGCTCGGATGGTAGAGGAAAATATTGAAGCCATGACTCAGCTTGCGCAGAAAAACAACATTAAGGTGATTCTGTGCTCGCTCACGCCGGTGAGCGATTACATGGCGCATAAACAGACCACTAACCGGCCGCCCTCTAACATTCTGGAACTAAACCGCTGGATTCGTAGCTATGCTGAAAAAGCGCACATCGGCTTTGCTGATTACTACGCCGCGACGGTGGATGCCCAGGGGATGTTCCGCCAGGGATATTCCAACGATGGGCTTCATCCTAATGCCCGAGGTTATCAACTGCTTGCGCCCGTCGCCGAAACTGCGATTGAGAAGGCGCTGGGGGAGTAACAACTGGAGGCGTTCATCTGCACATGCTTACTCCGGCAGCACGTTCATATACCAGAGCGCGAGGACGCCAATGTAAGCCAGCGAAATTGCGAGGCAAATCCAAAACGTTTTGCCCAGGAATCGCTCCCTGACTTCTCTCCGCCAGGCGCGCAAGCTGCGAAAGCACAAGATCGCCGCGGCAATCCAAGCCAGCACGTTCAGCGGCTTATCGAGCGGGAGATTGGAGGTTCCACGGAAGAAATTGAAGACAATGTGGAAGTCGTACAGGAATGTACCGGCGAAAATCTCCACCGCGTACCATAGCGGCGGACAAACCATTCCAAGCATGGCGCTATAGCGGTTTTCGTTATAGTAGACCAGAGCGGCGATAGCGATGAAAATCGTGGATTGGGCCGCGTCCAGGTTGAAAAGCTGCGGCTGAAAGTACGAGCCGGCAAGAATCAGGAGCGCTGTGGAAAACGATAGAGCGAATATTCCGCGATCAGCCGCGCGCGCTACTTCAAGATGAAAAAGCGGCGGATGCAATCCGCCGCTTTCGTTCAAGCCTTGTCGCTGAGACTCCCTGTTATCGCCTCCCGCCACCGCCATGTGATCCGCCTCCGCCACCCCGGGAGAAGCCGCCACCGCCACGCGATCCTCCCTCGCCGCCACGAGAGAAGCCGCCACCGCCGCCTCCTCGGGAGTAGCTTCCGCCCCCGCCCCGTGAAGAGCCGCCGCCGTTCGAGTAGCTGCGAGACGAGTTGCCGCGGGAGGGCGCGCTCTGATATCCGTGTCCCCAAGAGCCTTGGTAGTTCGAGTAGCCCGAAGACCGGCCTGTGACGATGGGCCGATTTAGATTGAGCGCCGGCTTCCCGCTGCCCGAGTAATCCCGCCAGCCGCTTGAGGGGGTAAAGTTCCGGCTGCCACGGGACTGCTCACGCGGCGCTGAATATCCCGAAGAGGGCGCTGGGCGCGAGCTGAATCGCTGCCAGCCGCCCTGATTCTGGCTGCCCCTTTGGCCATTTTGAAAAGAGGATGGCCCAGGGGAGTTGCGTTCGAAGTTTCGTGAGGGCGCCGAGTAACCACCCCGATTCATAGAATTATTCGGCGAACTGGAGAAATTCCTCCAATTTGACCGGCCTGCCGGTTCCTGAGACCGCTGGGAATTGAACACCCGGCTGTCATTGTTGTAAAACGGCGCGCGGCTTCCGGATTGCTGCCCATTGGCTTGCGGCCTCGCAGAATATGAGCCGCGCGCCGCTCCAGCGGCCGGCGTGCCAAACCGCCGCCAGCCGTTATTCGTCTGGCTTGCAGCGGCCCGGTTTTGCGCGCTACCGAAGGATGTTCCTCTGCCCTGCGTGTTGAATCTGTTATTAAATGCCTCGCGCCCCTGCGCTCCATTTGGCCTGCTGGCTGAACCTGGCGAGGCTTGGTTGAAGCGCGCGCCGTTGAAATTGTTGCCTCGAGCAAGCGACTGCATCCTTGCCGCTTGCTGGCCGAACGGCTCGACTCTCGCTGTGGCCTGACGGGTGGAGAAAATCCGCCGGTTAGCCACGGATGCCGAGGGCAGGCTGGCGCGGTTCGCAGCGCGACCACTCACGCTCAGGCTGGCACGGGTGGGCACAAGCGGAACGCGCCCGGAAACGAAGGACGCCTGCCGGAAGCTGGCCTCACTCACGCCTCTCATCCGGCCTGAACCGGCAATGCCGGTGCCAAAACGGTCGGCGCGCTCGCTCACAATCGCTTCACGGATTCTCGGATTGCGCAAGGCGCCCTGATAGTTTGAATAAACCGGACGTCCCCTTCCCGCCAGCGGTCCCACATAGGGCATCCCATTGTGAATGTTTCGGATGTTGGTGATATTGGTCACGTTGATCCTGCGGTAGCCAAATCCGCCCCGGCCATACCACGGGAGGAAGGGATCGCACGGGCCAACCGGCAGCCAGCCGACCCTGCCGAAACCAAAGCCGAAGCCGACCCCGAAGTGGAACCCGCCGCCGAAGCCAAAGAAAGAGACATAGGCCGGCGCCCAGATTGGGCGATAGAACGGCGTGACGGGTCCGGGCCACCACGCCCAGGAGCCGCCATAGTTGAACCAGCGTCCATAATGATAGGGCGCCCAGCCCCACGGCTCATAGGAAGCCCAAGTCCATCCATAATAGGGCTCCCATGTCCAGCGGCCGGCGCTATAAGGAGTCCATCCGGCATCGATGTATGGCGTCCAGCACCAGTCGTAGCCAGGGACATATTCCCAACGCCCGTAGTTATCGAGATCGGCGGTGCCGGTGTAATAGGAATTGTCGTGCTGCCAGCTCTTGGCATCCTCGATCTGGTGGTTACGCTCGTCATTCCATTTGTCCCAGTCGTCGTTGTTCGCTGCCTCTGTAATCTGGTACTGCGGGTTCTCGCTGCCTTCGACCATCATCATTCTGCCTTTGTCGAGCTCGGCGCTGCCTTGCTGCGTTGAAATTTGTGCTTTGCCGCGCCGCACGGTGACGCGGGTTTCCGATTGCGAATCCACTTCGACGCGGTAAACACCGGGTTCGGTGGGATGCACCGCCACGTTGGGCGTGTCGATTTCTACTTGTGAATTGCCGCCCTTGAGCACGGTGTAGTCTACCAGCCCTTGCGACACCTGCACCTGAATTTGTCCGTTTGAGAGGTCGGTGATTTTCGCGTCGGTTTGGCCTGCAAGGCGCAGGATGTCAGCGTAATCAAGCTGCACTTCGGCGCGGGAGTTTTCAGCGGTCGAAACGCTGTCGCCAGCTTCAAGGGGCGTATTCACCGTGGCAGCGGACCAATCGCTTGTGTCGCCCCGTTGCGTCGACACGTTGCCATCGATCACACTCACGCGCGCCACACCCGGCGCCGCTTGATTGTCGTTATCCTGAGCCTTCGTCATAGGTACGATTGCCAAGACAGTTGCAAATATGAAAAGCGTCATCCAGCGCCAGGTTTTCATGTTACATCTCCCAGGGACCCCAATCCTCGCCAACTTCTACTAATCCCAGCCTGAGTAAAGCACATTGGATGCCACAAATGTTCTTGGCTCTCGTTAAACAACAGGCTTATTTTCAACGGGTTGAACTATTATCATGAGCGCCAGCCGCTAAAGGGTATATCGCCGCTGGCCCATTTCAGCCACTCCCCGCGCCAATTCCACCGGAAGCCGGGCGGCCGAGGCATTTCCTTGACAGTAATCGCGGCGAAGCCTAAATTACTCTATGATCTAGCGGTTGCCGTGATCGTGCCCGCTTCCTGACTCCATGGCAAAGACGAAAATACGGGTTTCGCTCCTCATCACCTGCCTGGGCGACCAGTTCTTTCCCGATGTCGGCGAGTGCGTGGTCAGAGTGCTTGAGCGGCTCGGGGTGGAAGTTGTTTTCAACCCCGCCCAGACGTGCTGCGGCCAACCTGCCTTCAACACCGGCTATACGGATGAGGCGCGCGAGGTCGCTTCACGCACGCTCGACCTGTTCGACGACGCCGAATACGTGGTCGCCCCCTCCGGCTCCTGCTCGACCATGATCCGCGTGTTTTATCCAGAACTCTTTGCGCACGACGCCGCCCGCCTAGCCAAGGCGCGGCAGCTTGGCTCGAAGTTGTATGAATTTTCCGAATTCCTGGTGAAGGTGCTGAGGGTGGAAGACGTAGGATCCACATTCCGGCGCCGCGTGGCCTATCATGACTCCTGCCACTTGCTGAGAGAGCTTGGCATTGCAGAAGAACCCCGGCGGCTGCTGCGTGCCGTGCGCGGTCTCGACCTGGTCGAAATGCAGGATAACAAACTCTGCTGTGGCTTTGGTGGAACCTTTTCGGTGAAATTTCCAGAGGTTTCGGCGGCGATGGGCCAGGACAAGCTTCAGGCCGCCGCGAGCGCCGGCGCCGAAGTGTTGGTGGCGAACGATTCGGGATGTCTGATGCACCTGGCTGGCCTCATCCACCGCCAGGGACTGCCGCTCAAGACCATGCACTTGGCCGAAATCCTGGCGCAACAAGAAACATAGCGATGCCGGAAACTGGGATTCACAGTTCGGAGATTCATGAGCGCGCCGCCCGGACGCTCGCCGACGCCCGCCTTCAAGACGCCTACAGCTCCTCCACGCTTCGCCTCTACAATGGCCGCATCCGCGCTGCGGGCGCGATGCCAGGTTTCGAGCGGCTCCGCGACCGGGCCCGCGCGCTCAAGCGCGAGGTCATCGAGCATTTGGACCAATATCTGGCCGAGTTTGCGGATAATGTCGAGCGGCGCGGCGGCAAGGTTCACTGGGCCGCCGATGGAGAAGACGTTTGCCGCATTGTGCGCGAGATCGCCCAGCGCGCCGGGGTGAAAGAGTTCGTTAAGTCAAAGACCATGGTAGGCGAGGAGGTGGAACTCAACCACACGCTCGAGGCCGCCGGAATCCGCGGCATTGAGACGGACCTGGGCGAGTTGATCATTCAGCTTGCGGGCGAGCGGCCAGCGCACATTATCGCGCCTGCCATTCACAAGACCCGCTATGATGTTTCGAGCCTTTTCGTCGAGCACCTGCATTCGGAGCGCACTACGGAGCCTGAGCGCCTCACTGCCATTGCGCGCAATGCCTTGCGCGAATCGTTTGCCAAAGCGGGCATGGGACTGAGCGGAGCGAATTTCGCCATCGCCAAGACAGGCTCGATTGTGCTCGTGGAAAACGAAGGCAACATCCGTTTGTGCACCACCGCGCCGCGCATCCACGTGGCGCTGGTGGGGATCGAAAAGCTGATTCCGCGCTTTCGGGATCTGGCCGTATTTCTGCGGCTGCTCGGACGCTCCGGGACCGGCCAGAAACTGACCGCCTACACATCCATCCTCACCGGACCGCGCGGCGCGGGGGAAGACGGGCCGGAGGAAATGCACGTGGTGCTGGTCGATAATGGCCGCACTCACGCGCTGGCCGACGAGAAGATGCGCGAAGCCCTTTATTGCATCCGCTGTGGGGCCTGCTTGAATGCGTGCCCGGTCTATCGTAAAATCGGCGGCCATGCTTACGGGTGGGTTTACAGCGGTCCGATCGGGGCGCTCATCACGCCGGAGTTCCAGGGCATCGGGGCGGCCAGGGAACTGCCATTTGCCTCTTCGCTTTGCGGCGCGTGCCGCGAGGTCTGCCCGGTGCGGATCAATATTCCTGATTTATTGCTTCACTTGCGCACCAAAGCCCAATCTACGGTCTCGAAAGCCAGCGGGCCGCCGCGCGGAGAACGCTCTTCGATGCGGATTTTTGCCAGCGTCATGAATCGTCCCTGGGCGTACCGGCTGGGCGGGAGGCTGGCGCGATGGGGACAGCGGTTGTTTGTCCATCAGAGTTGGATAAAGAAATTTCCGTTTTTCCCCCTGTCCCGGTGGACAGACGCGCGCGATTTTCCGGCTCTCGCGCCCGAATCGTTCCGCGAGCGTTGGAAGCAACGGCAAGGCGGGTGAGAGAAGGGGGCCACGAAGTGGCGGTGAGGGCAGGGCATACGCAAGCAGCGACAGCAAGCCGCCGCACTCCAAAGACGAGGCTCATGATGATTAAAATACGGCTGCTCTCATTGATCTTAACGCTCACACTTATCACGGCAATGAGCGCCGTCGCCGCGCCGCAATCGGGCGCCACGGATGCTCTCGCGGCGCCGTTCGGTCTGCGTACCGAATACCTGACGAATCCGCTTGGGATCGACGTGCTGCAGCCGCGCTTCTCCTGGCTTTTGAATGCCTCCGGCCGCGGTGAATTGCAATCCGCCTATCAAGTGCTGGTGGCGGCAAGCCCAGATGACTTGGCGCATCAGCAGGGCAGCGCATGGGATAGCGGCAAGGTGGCGTCGGACGATTCCATTCAGGTCGCGTATGCGGGCAAGCCGCTTGTGAGCGGGCGCGCGTATTATTGGACAGTTCGCGTATGGGATTCCCAAGGCCGTGCGAGCGTCTACAGCCAGCCCGCGCGCTTTGAGATGGGACTACTCTCGCGCGATGACTGGAAAGGCCAGTGGATTGGCGGGGGTGGCGAGTTGCGCAAAGAATTCCACCTGCCGGGCGAGGTTCACCGGGCGCGCGTTTATGTTACCGCGCTAGGTTATTACGAGCTTCATCTCAATGGGAAAAAGGTAGGCCATCGTGTTCTCGACCCGGCGTTTACCACCTATCCGAAACGTGTTCTCTACTCTACCTACGACATAACCCGTGATCTTCATCCTGGCGCAAACGCCGTGGGCGCCATGCTGGGCGGCGGATGGGCCACGCTCTCTCGCGGCCGCTCGTTCAAAGGTTACTATGCCGCGCCTGCCCTTTTGCTGCAAATGAACGTGGAGCTTGCAAACGGGCAGGTGTTCACGCTGGCTTCTGATGGCACATGGAAGGCTGCTCCAGGCCCCGTGGTAAGCGACAGCGTGTACAACGGCGAAATCTACGATGCCCGCCGCGAGACACCTGATTGGGATCGCCCTGGCTATGACGACTCCGCCTGGGCTGCCGCGCGCGTGATGCCGGGCGCCGAAGGCGCGCTGTCGGCGGAAATGATGCCCCCTATTCGCGTGGTGGATGAGATGGTGCCGCGCTCGATTACCAATCCCGCGCCCGGCGTCTATGTCTACGACATGGGGCAGAACATGACCGGATGGGCGCGGCTGCGCGTAAGCGGTCCTAGCGGCGCTGAGGTGAAGCTCCGTTACGCCGAGTTGATTTACCCCAATGGGATGATCAACCGCGCTAATCTGCGCAGCGCGAAATCGCGCGATGTTTTCATTTTGAAAGGCGGCGGCCCTGAAACATTCCATGCGCGCTTCACTTATCACGGCTTCCGCTACATTGAGGTCACGGGATTTCCAGGCACGCCGGGGCTTAACTCGATTCGCGGCGAAGTGGTGCATTCGGCTGTGGGAACGGTAGGGGATTTCGCGGCGTCCAAGCAAATCCTCAACCAGATTCAGCATTTAATTTATTGGTCGCAGCTTACGAACCTGATGAGCATCCCGACCGATTGTGACCAGCGCGACGAGCGGCAAGGCTGGATGGGCGACGCGCAAGTGACC
>DASZAE010000402.1:0-3030 GCA_035945515.1 Terriglobia bacterium | reverse complement strand
GAAACGCTCATTTTCGGCGATGGAGAGCTTGAGGCCGAAGTGCTTGACCGTGGCGAGCAAGGCGTCCGGCGTGTTCGACTGAAGGCGAAGAGCGGGGGCATCGAAGCGCAAATCGAAAAGCTGGGGCACATTCCGCTGCCGTCTTACCTCCGGCGCTCCGACGACAACGCAGACCGCGAAGACTATCAAACTGTTTACGCCAAGGTGGTCGGGGCGATTGCCGCGCCCACCGCTGGTTTGCACTTTTCAGAAAATGTGCTCGTGGCGCTCCGCGTGAGAGGCATTAAAACTTGCGAAATCACGCTGCACGTTGGGCCAGGCACTTTTCGTCCGGTAAAAACCGAACGGATCGAAGATCATAAAATGGATGCGGAATGGTTCGAGATTCCTGAGGACTCCGCAGCCATCCTTGATCGTGCCCTTGGTGAAAGCCGCCGCGTAATCGCCACCGGCACCACGTGCACGCGCACTCTTGAATACGTAGCGCGCCAAAATGACGGGCGAATCGTTGCCGGCAGCGGCGAGACAGACCTTTTCATAACACCGGGCTTCCAGTTTCGCGCCATCAGCGGGTTGCTTACCAACTTCCATCTTCCCCGTTCTACGTTATTGATGCTCGTCTCCGCATTCGCAGGGCGCGAGTTTATTCTGCGCGCCTATCAACACGCCATCGAAGAGCGATATCGTTTTTACAGCTATGGCGACTGCATGTTGATTCTCTGACGGCGTGCTATGCACGGAAGAAATAGCCGGCGCGAACGAACTATATGGAGTGCGGCGGCTTGCCGCCGGTGTAATCGGGTGCAGCAAGCAGAGCCATCGGCCGGAAGCAAGCTTCAGGTTCAGGCGGCAGGAGCAAACTCCCGCGCTCCATAGCGACTGCGCGGCCTTCACTGCGCCCACTGGACGCGCGCCTGGTACTTCAGCAGCGTCTCGCCATCCGCTGGCACGGGCACATCAAACCGGGCAGACGTAGAACTGGTTTTGGTATAAGGCAAACTCGAGCTTAAGATTTGCCAGTCGCCGTTGAATGGTTCGTTGACGTTCACTACGATGGCCTGCGACTGATGGTTTCGCAGCGTAATCTCGTAGGAGGCCTCGGTCTCGCGCGGCCCAAGCCGCTTAAAATCCGTCTGTTTTCCTTTCTCGGTCACGTCGAAGGCATTACCGAGGTCGAGCATCACGGTTTCATCTGAGGCGGTGTCGCGGAGTTGATCTTCACCGATAAGCTGTTGTCTGCCCTGCGCATCGTTCTTATACACGCGCACGACGCCGGCGGGAAGCGGCATCCCGATCGAGTTTGCCTTTTGATTCTCAAACTTCACGCGAAGCTCCACGGGAGTATCCAGTATCGCGTCTTGTTCGACGCCCTGATTGTAGTAAACTTGCCCGCTCACTTCATAAATGCGGCTGATTTGAATGTGCTTTGGCTCAATCAACGTTACCTGCTTCAGGTTGTTATTAGGCAGGTCTACCGGCTGTTGCAAGGTGTAGACGTGATATCCGGCGAAGGGCTGAGAAGGTGGTGGAGCGGCCGCCTGCATAAGCACTCTGCCGCGAGGCGCCCCTGCATACGTTCCTCCGCCCATGCCACTCGCGTTTCCATAGCCTGTGCCTTCAGCGATACGCCGCACTTCGCCGGCAATAAGCTGAAGGTCCGTGCCACGGTAATCTACCCCGCTGCGGTTGTTGATGGCGGCTCGCGCGCTCAAGTCGGCTGTTTTCCAATCGGATCCCACCTTCAGCACGTAATTCGCCGCCCAGCTTAACCCGTTGGTGAAATATGAAACCTTGATGTTTTGCTCTCCGGCAAGTTGATTCCGCAAGAGCAAAAGCAGCGAAGGCTTGGCGCTTAAGTTTGGAGGGACGCTGGGAAAGATGTAATGGTCCACGTGGAGGCCGGTTTCGATTTTGCCGTCAATCAGCAAAACGGGTGTTGGGCTTCCCGCGAGCACTGTTGCCTGGATGGGCTCTTCGACGTCAGAACCGTTCCGGCGCCGGACAATGACTGCAGTTACAGTTTTGCCCACATAAGCCTGGAGCAGACTGTTAGGGTTGAGCAAGTCGTAGGCATAAGTTTGCTGAAGCAGAGTCAACTGTGGGGAATCCGCCTGCACAGAGTCAGGCAATAAGTCCCGCGCCACATCTGAAAACTTTAACTGGATTGTTCCCTGCGGGATGTCGACTCGACGCGTGTCGCGCACCATGGCTGCGCCGGAGCGGTAAACGGTGATCGAGAGATTCTTTTGATCTGCCTGCTTGGCGTCCAAAGTAGGACGGACTGCTTGCGCAGCGCATTCCGCGCTTGTGAGCGCACAGAGTAAGATGGCAACGCCGATCCACTGGTAATGCGTTCTTTTCATCAAACCCCTCCGCTCAAAAAGATGGCCCATTATAACGCCATAAGCCGGTGGCGCATGGTTCTATAGTGGCACCGATAGCCACGGTCAACCGGCGTGTGATTGATCGCGGATTTTTAATCCAAATGGCAAGCCACAGTGAGGAAAGCACTGCCCGTGGGTACCACTGGAGCCGTCCCCAAAAACAAAAAGGGCCAACCGGATGGCTGGCCCTTTTGAAATGGGAATGTCGATCGGTCTTTACTGCGCAGCCGAAGCCATTTCCTGTTGGACGGCGCCTTTAGGCGTGCTGACATAGCCCTTCACGAAGTGCGGTCCAATCTGGTAAATCACCATCTCGTAGAAAGTGTGGCTGTATTTCGGCGCGAAAAACACCGGCTGATCGATGGCCAGGTTTTTTCGTGTGATCTTCATATCGCTGTAGAACATGTCCATATTGAACGTGTGATGGCCCATGTTGGGGTGACGTAGCGTGAGCGCGACGCCGCCGACGGTTTTCTTCTCATTCTGGTTGAGCGTGAACTCATAATAATCCCGGCTGCCGAGTTTCTGGAGGGCCACAATGTCCTGATGATTGGTCGCAATCAGCGTCCCCATGTTGCTCCGCGCCATTCCAAGATCGTTGGCAATCGTGCTGACGTTGGTCTTGGTCTTGGCCAATTCGTCCTTG
>DASZAE010000401.1:0-8861 GCA_035945515.1 Terriglobia bacterium | reverse complement strand
CTTCGCCTTCATGTGCCCGCAACTGGAGCCCGCGCACCGTGAACAGACGAAACCTCGGGGCCAGCGCATCTGGGCTAACCGCTGGACGCATTGCTCCTCAGTGCCAAAGAGCCTTTGAAACTGCTGGATCGTCATCATTCTATGGAGTTTTTGCCTTTTCATGCCTCCCATTATATCGCTTTTCATTCGCCGGATCAAGCTTGATAATCATAATTTCTAATTCTCAATAAACTAAAATTCTTTGATATGATCCTCAAGCTTGCTCCGGCAGAAATACCGCGACGCACTCTGGTCAGGAAACCGCCGGCAACGCCCCTCACCCGGCTCGCTCCGCTCGCCACCCTCTCCCGGTGGGAGAGGGTGCCCGACGAAGGAGGGCGGGTGAGGGGAATCGTCCCGAGGAACTTGGCGCCGGAGTAAGCTTGATATTCATATTCCTTGAACCACGTGGCGTGGCTTCTGCGTGATGCTCACTTGCCGCCCAGATACTGAAGCACGGCGGTCTCAGCCACCCCAGCCGCGCGCGCCAGGGCAACCTTGGCCAAGTTATCCTGGTAGAGGCTTGAAATATAGGATTCGTTGGCGTTGGCCACAGCATCCTGGGCCTGGACCACCTCGATATTGTCAGTGACGCCGGCCGCGAAGCGGTCGCGCGCTTGCGCCAGCGTTTGCCCGGCCAGCGCGACGTTGCTTTGCGCCACCGCCACCTGATCGGCGGCGGTTTTAAGATTGAGCAGCGCCGTGCGCACGTCGTAGTCAATTTGCGCTTTCAGATTCGCCAGTTGCTCTTGCTGGCGCTTCAGCGCGGCATCGGCTTGAATCAGTTCGCCATGAATCTTGCCGCCCTCAAACAGCGGGATCGTCACCGTGCCCGCCGCGCTGAAGGTCTCGTGAGAGTTTGAGGGCGTAAGACCGATATCGCCGAAGTTGCCCTCAAAACTCACCGTGGGATAACGCTCGGCAATCACCGCCTTGCGCTGCTGCTCGGCGGAGCGCACGGCGGCGAGCGCCGCTTTGTAATCGGGCCGGTTGTTGAAGGCGTCCCGCAAAACCTGCTCGAAAGTCACGCTTTCCATCGGCGAGTAGGCGCTGGGCGTGGTAAGCGTGAACTCCTGGCCGGGCGCGAGTCCAATCACGCGCCCCAGATTCAATTTCTCGGTGGCAAACTCATTCTGCGCCGCGATCAATTGCTGCTGGCGCGATTTAAGCTCCACTTGCGCGCGCAAGGCGTCAATCTGCGGCGTCAGCCCGGCGTGAAGCCGGTCAACGGCTTGCTGATAAAGCGCCTGCGCGGTGTTCACTTCCGCCTGAGCGGTTGCGACCTGCGCCTTTCCCGCGTCGGCCAGAAGATACGCGTTTCCCGCGACTAGCACCACCATGTTGCGCGCGTCCTGATAGCTGTACTGCGCGGACTGGATGTCTTCGCGCGCCGCGCGGTCCTTGCGCAGCGAACTGAGGTCGAGAATCGGGGCTTTGACGAAGGCGCGCGCGTCAAACGTATTAAACGGCCCGACAATAATGGGAAAGCCCGCGAATTTGTTGGCGGGAAATCCAAGCGCCTCCAAGTTAATCTCCTGTCGCGTCTCGGTAACGCCCGCGTTCACATTGGGCAGCAGATGACTGAGCGCCACCCAGCGCGCGCCGCGCGCCTCGGCGGTGGCCTGCTCGCTGAACAGTATGCCCAGGTTGTATTTCAGACTGCGCTCGATGGCGTCCTTAATCGAAAGCCCCAGCACGCCGGGCGTTGGCTTGCTTTCAGGAACGCTGCCCGTCAGCGGATTTTGCGATGAACTCACTCCTCCGGAGGCGGCTGCGCTGGCCTCGTAGCCGAGCGTGCCTGGCACCTGGGCCTGTCCCCAGGCTATTGACCCGCTCATCATCAGAAAAATCGCCAGCAAAACCAACGTGGAACCTCGCACTTGATCGCGCCCGTATGTCATCACTGCTGAGCCTTCCTCCGTCCCTCCGCCGTATGTTTCAAATGCATCCGTTTATTGAGGATTACAAATTACAGTAATGACAAATGTTGTAGCAGCGGCCTCTGGCCGCCGGTTTTTCGGCGCTCAGAGAGCGCCGCTACAGAGAAAATTGTCGCTATAATTTGTAATCCTCAATAGTTGCCGCTTTCCCGCAATCCGCTCGCTTGCTTTGGCAAGTCGATTAGATGCACAGCCTACCATTCAAGCTACATAGCCTCAAGCAGCCTGTTGAAAATCTTGAACGGTGAAACTCGGCGCGCCGCGCGTGGACGTGAAGGCCCTACTTTCCGCTTGGCGAGGCAGGGAAGCTGTGTTAGGCTGGCCTACATTTAGCGCGGTGATGGAAAACATACAGGGCGGGTTTGCCCCGTCACACTTGCGGTGAAATCAGCGGGTTTATAGCGGCGCAGGGCCGCCGCGACGAGGTGCGGCGTTGAACAAAGTCCTGTCGGTGGTTTCAATCTGTCTGGCGGTTGCTTTCATCTCTTCCTGCTCTGGCTTGGGCAAAGGGAGCACGAGTAATCCGCCCTCATTCAACACCCCGTATCAAGCTGTTTTGCTGGATAACGGGCAAGTCTATTACGGCAAGCTCTCCCGCCTAGGCACCGAGTTTCCTGAAATGACCGATGTTTACTATATCGTGAATACTGAAGATCCTCAAACGAAGACAGTGAAACATGTGCTGGTGAAGCGCGGCAAAGAGTTGCACGCTCCCACCGAGACTTTCCTCAATGCGCGGCACATTGTGATGATCGAGCCGGTAGGTCCGGGATCAGAGGTTGCTAAGTTGATTTCGCAATCTGAATCCCAGTCACATAAATAGCCCGCTGCTACAGACCTTCGTCAGCCTACGACTAAATCAGGATGATAAACGCTGCCGGAAACGTGGCGAGCGACCGCAATGAGGCGGCGGTTGCTGTTCATGATTTTCAGCAGCGACAGGGCGGAGGCGCGCCCAGCGCGCAGCCCTCTTTCGGGCCGCAAGGACGGGGCAAGCTCAAACGCGTGGCCGTGCCGCACGTTGCTCTCTTCGCGGCCGCGCACCACAAGCTCCGGACAATCCGGCAGAAGCGATTCGAGTGGAACCAGCGCGTTTGACACCTGCCCGGCGGCGGCAAGCTCTTCGAGCTTGGGCAGGGTGATGGAGCGGTCTTCCCGGAATTCAGCTACAGCCGTGCGCCGCAGGCTGCCGAGATGCGCCGGACATCCCAGCCGCTTGCCAATATCGTGCGCAAGCGAACGGACGTAGGTGCCTCCGCTGCACTCCACTGAGAAGCGCGCTTCGCCGCTTGGGTCGAACCGGACCAGCTCAAACGCGTAGACTTCGACCTCTACCGGATCGAGCGCCACCTCTATGTGCTGCCGCGCCAGTTTGTACGCGCGCACCCCGCCCACGCGTTTGGCCGAAAACGGCGGCGGCGTTTGCTCGATTCGCCCGGTAAATTCCTGCATCGCGCGTTCAAGCTCTGCCTGCGCCGGCAGTCTCCCCGCGGGATCAGCGCGCGCCGTTCCAGTGGCGTCATAGGTGTCGGTCGCGAAGCCGAACCGGATTGCGCCTTCGTAGGACTTCCGCGACTTCAGATAGAATTGGGCAAAGCGCGTTGCCTTTCCAATTGAAAGCGGCAAGACACCGGTGGCAAATGGGTCGAGCGTGCCAAAATGGCCAATGCGGCGAATTTTGAGCACCCTTCGCGCCTTAGCGACCACGTCGTGCGACGTGAAGCCCTCGGGTTTGTCGACTAAAAGGACGCCGGAGATTTCGATTGCTGGTTGATCAGTCATCCTCTTTATCCTGCGCGTGAAGTTGCCGCATCAACCCTTCCAGACGCACGCTTTCTTCCGGCCCGTGATCGATCAAGAACTCTACTTCCGGCGTCCGCCGCAAGTTTAGGCGGCGACCTAGTTCCCGCCGCACGTAGCTTGCGGCGGAATTCATTCCCTCAAGAGTAGATTGCGCAGCCGTTTCGCCGCCGAGCACGCTAACGCGCACGCGCGCGTGCTGCAGGTCCGCCGTGAGATCAACGCGCGTGATGGTGGCGAAGCCAATGCGCGGATCGTTCAGCTCCTCGGCGATCATCTGTGCGATTTCGGCGCGGATTTGGTCCGCCAGCCGTTCCACCCGGTGCGATGGGGTTTGCATCAGTGCCCTCCTTGGAAGCGGTGCGCTGGCCGCCGCTACAACTGCAGTTGTCACGCAGGCTATGAAGCCCGGCGCTATGCGGAAATTCTGAAGTCAGTAAAAATCGATCGTGTAATTGGCGACATCCTGCCCGAGAATTTTTTCTGATTCAGCGAGCGCCTGCTGAAGCAGCGATTCGAGGACCGGCTGGCTGCTGGATACGCTGACCACCGCCACGGTGGCAAGCTGCCAGGAATCCTGATGATCAAGCTCGGCGACGGCGGCGTTGAAGCGGACGCGAAGGCGGCCCTTAAGCTTTTGCAGGACGGCTCGCTTTTCCTTGAGGGAATGGGTGTAAGGAAGCTGGATTTCCAGTGTTAACTGGCCGACGGGCATGGCGGGCGCTCTAGGCGATGGCTTCTTCAACGACCCGCTCGGTGACATAAGCCTCGATCACGTCGCCGGTCTTCACGTCATTGAAATTCTCAAGTGCGATGCCGCACTCCATGCCTGACCGCACTTCAGGCACGTCGTCTTTGAAGCGGCGCAGCGAGCGGATGCGGCCCTCGTACACCACCACGTTGTCACGCAGCAGGCGCACCTTGGCATCGCGCGTGAGCTTGCCATCCTGCACGTAACCGCCGGCCACGGCGCCCACTTTGGAGATGCGGAAAACGTCGCGCACTTCGATGCGGCCAAGCGCGGTTTCCTTATATTTTACCGCCAGCAGACCCACCTTCGCTTTACGGATCTCATCCACCAATTCGTAAATGATGGTGTGCAAGCGGATGTCCACCCGCTCGAGCGCCGCAAGCTCGGCGGCTTTGCGCTCCGGGCGAACGTTAAATCCGATGATCACGGCGTTCGATGCGGTGGCGAGTAGCACGTTGGTTTCGGTGATCGCGCCCACGCCCGCGTCAATAACCTTCACCTTCACCTTTTCGTCGCTGAGCTTTGACAGCGTGTCGGCGAGCACTTCCACCGACCCTTGCACGTCCGCCTTAAGGATCAAGGGCAGCTCTTTCACATCGCCCGCCGCAAGCTGCTGGTGAAGCTGATCGAGCGTCAGCCGGGCGGACTTGGCGAGCGCCATTTCGCGAGCCTTCGCCTGGCGGTGCAAAGCAATTTGCCGCGCCTTTCCCGTGTCTTCGATCACGTGCAGTTTATCGCCTGCCTGGGGAACGTCTTCGAGGCCTAAGACTTCCACTGGGGTTGAGGGCGGAGCTTCTACCGACGGCTGGCCAAGGTCATTCAGCATGGCCCGGACTTTGCCGTAAATCGACCCCACAATAAACGTATCACCGGCGTGCAGCGTGCCGTTCTGAACCAGGACGGTAGCCACGGGTCCGCGGCCGCGGTCGAGCTTGGCTTCAAGCACGGTCCCAGAGGCCAGGCGGTTGGGATTGGCCTTAATCGCTTGCATGTCCGCCACCAGCAGAACCATTTCGAGCAGAAGCTCCAGGTTCTTTTTCTGTTTGGCGGAGACCTCCACCGTGACGGTGTTGCCGCCCCACGCTTCGGGCATCAGGTTGAGGTCGGCGAGTTGCTTCTTGACGCGCTCGATGTTTGCCTCCGGCTTGTCGATTTTGTTGATGGCGACCAGGATGGGCACTTCCGCCGCGCGGGCATGATTGATGGCCTCAACCGTCTGCGGCATCACCCCATCGTCCGCGGCGACCACAAGGATTACCAAGTCCGTGACGCGGGCGCCGCGCGCGCGCATGAGGGTAAACGCTTCGTGGCCAGGGGTATCGAGAAAAACCACTTTGCGCCCGCCCACATCCACGTGATACGCGCCGATGTGCTGGGTGATGCCTCCCGCCTCGCGCGCCGCCACGCTGGTCTCGCGGATGGCGTCCAGCAGCGAAGTCTTGCCGTGATCGACATGGCCCATCACCGTCACCACGGGCGGGCGAGGACGGAGGTCTTCCGGCTTATCCGCCACTTCCACCTCGTGCGTCACTTCCTCTTCATAAGAAATGATAGTGACCGTAGCGCCAAAACCGCGCGAGACTTCCTGCGCCGTCTGGCTATCGAGCGTCTGGTTAATGGTGGAGAAAATACCTTTTTCGAGCAGCCGCTTGATCACGTCTTTGGCGCGCACTTCCAGCTTTTCAGAAAGCTCTTTGATGCTCACGCCCTCAGTGATCGTGATGTTGCGCGTGATCGGAATTTCTTCCGGCACGACGGGCTTGGCTACCTGCGGTAGCGGTCTGCCCGGAAACGGGCGGCCTCCCGGAGCGCCGCGATAAGGCGAGGGGCGGGTTGCCTGCGCGCCGCCATCGGCGGGCGATTTAGGCGCCGTGCGCGCCGTGGTCGGGTGCATCGGGCGGTGCTCGCCTGGGCGGCGCGCCGCCAGCGGGCGCGCGGGCGAGGCTTTGGGACGGGCTGCGCCGGGGTAAATCGGCTGATCGGATGCGAGCGGCTTCTTGCCGGGCGCTGGGCGGCCTTGCTGCCGGGCCGCAATCGGGGAGGGCTTGCCCTGACCGGCGGCAATCCCTGTTCTGGTTGAGGTGGGTGAGGCAGACGAGACCGGCGAAACGGGTTGGACTGCTGGCCGAGGCGCGGCAGACGGGGGAGTCACAATTCGGTCGAGCGCGGGAAGCCGGGCAGAAACGCCCGGCAGCGGCGCGGCCTTCGAGGGCGCAGTCCGCACGGGAGCGGCTTCGGAAGGCGCTCCTGCCGTCGGCCTGATGGCGCGTTCGCCAAGCGCCAGGGGCGCAACCCGGCTGGGTGAAGCCGGACGTGACGGCGGCGGCGCGATGGCCCGCCGGACGTCTTCCTTAATCTGATCGATGGTGCGCGCCACCAGTGGGGCCGCCTCATGAGGATGCGCAACCGGTGTTGGGGCCTTGGGCGCCGCCGGAGGCGGCGTGGAGGGCGAAGGCGCAGGGGCAGCCGGCGAGGCAGCCTGAGCCGGTGAAGCTTGGCTTGCAACGGTGGGCTTTTGGGTCTCCGCTGGCGGCTGTGCGGGTTCGCGGAAATGCCCGCGAACCTTATCGGCGATGTCGCCTTCAATCGCGCTCGAATGGGACTTGATATCCGCATGACCAATTTCATGCAGATAGTCCAATAAGACCCTGTTTTTGATCTCAAGCTCTCTCGCCAGATCGTTTATGCGAATCTTTCCACTCACCTGCAGTCCTCAATTCCTGATACGTGATGCCAGTGCGCTAGAAAATTAGAAGCGTTGATTCTAAATGACTTCTTGGGTTCGTTCCGCAAATCCTGTGCATCTTCCCTTCGTGCCCGCCATCTTCTAACCTTTTGGCTGGTCAGGATTACCTTCAGCTTCAGCCGTAGTTTGGGTATTTTCGCCGGTTTCGGGGGCGGGAGCAGCCGGCGAAGTCTCTGGTTCGCTCGCAACGGCTTTTTCAGCTTCGTCGCTGCCGCCCGGTTCTTCGGCCGCTCCTTCAGGCACAGCTTGTGCCGCCTCTGCGGCGCCTTCTTCTGCCGTGGGCGGCTCCGGCTCGGTTAAAACATCTCCAGCCGGTTGGGCCTGCTCGGCCTGCTCAGCTTGCCGGGCCTGCTCAGCCTGCTCGCCCTGTTCGAAGTATTCGATCACAACCTGGCGGATTTTCTCTACCGTCTTTTCGCCGATGCCAGGAATTTGGGTAAGCTCATCGGGCGTCATCTGCGCGAGCTGTTCGACGGTTTCAATGCCGTGGTCCTTCAATTTTTGCAGGGTTTTCTCGCCGAGGCCCGCCAGTTGATCCACCGCGGCGCCCCGGCGGGCCATGGCGGCCATTTGGGTTTCGATTTCCTGGCGTTTCTCTTCCTCGCTCTTGATGTCGATGTGCCAGCCGAGCAGCTTGGCGGCCAAGCGGACATTTTGCCCCTTCTTGCCAATCGCCAGCGAGAGCTGAGAGTCGTCCACAATGACTTCCAGGTTTTTCTCTTCCGAATCCACGATGGAAACGTGATTGATCTTCGCCGGACTCAGCGCATTGGCGGCGAATGTTACTGGGTCTTCATTATATTCAATGATGTCGATTTTCTCGCCGCGCAGCTCGCGGATGATCGACTGCACGCGCATCCCCTTCATGCCGACGCAGGCACCCACGCAATCGACATCGGGATCTTTTGAATACACAGCCACTTTCGTGCGCTCGCCCGCCTCGCGCGCCATGGCTTTGATCACCACGGTGCCGTCGTAAATTTCCGGCACTTCCATTTCAAATAGCCGCTGCACCAGGACAGGGTCGGCGCGCGAAATAATCACCTGCGGCCCGCGCGCGGCGCGATCGACGGCGGTGATAACGGCGCGAATCCGGTCGCCCACCTGGGCGTTTTCCAGGCGCGATTGCTCGCGGCGCGGCATTCTTCCTTCCGTGCGCCCGAGATCGACAATCACGTCCGGCCCTTCGAGATGTTTCACCGTGCAATTCACCAGCTCGCCGATGCGGTTGTTATATTCGGCAAAAACCGTGTCGCGCTCGGCTTCGCGCACCTTCTGGAAAATGACTTGCTTCGCGGTCTGAGCCGCGATGCGTCCAAGCACTTCAGTCCGCTTGGGAATTCGTATTTCGCCCTCGACGCTTGCGGCGGGATCGTAGCGGCGCGCGTCTTCAACCGAAAGCTCGTGGTCGGAGTCGGCCACCTGCTCAACCACCTTTTTCACGGCGCAGACTTCCACCGCGCCGGTTTCCTTATTGAAATGCGATTCAAGGTCTTCCGAGGATTTGTAATACTTGCGCGTGGCGACCAGAATGGCGTCTTCCACGGCGGAAATAATCACCTGCGGATCGATGCCCTTCTCGCGG
>DASZAE010000400.1:0-6370 GCA_035945515.1 Terriglobia bacterium | reverse complement strand
GGGATCAGGGTTGAATCGCTTCCGCTCGCGTTCCGGGAAGGACGCGATGATGTCCTTAAACCGCTTCGGCTTGGCGGAATAGACCGCGCCAAACCCTATGGCGTCAGCAATCAAGCAGCTCCGGTTCACCAGCGCCACAATGTCGAATTGCGACCCCTTGGGCGCATGATGCTGGGCGGCCACGTCAAGGAAAGTCTTGGGAAGCTTCCAGGACTCCATCATCTTTCTTCCCGCTTCGCAGTGATCCACTCCAAACATCTCGCGCTCGCTATCGAGGATGCTGACGGGATTGGTGTCTTCCGAAGAAAGCAGGTTCCCATACTCCATAGGCTTCATCATTCCGAGAGCCAGCCTTCCGATGTCGTGCAGCAGCCCGGCAAGGTAAGCAAAATCCTTCTCAATCAAGCTGACACGGGCAATTTCCTCCGCCACCAGCGCGCAGGCGAGGTTGTGCCGCCAACTCGCCAGCAGAGCGGGAACCTGGAGCGAATCAGTCAGATAGGTCTTCATCGCAATGGTCATGGCGATGCCCTTCACGCGCTGCGCGCCCAGAAGCGTTGTAGCCTGAAGGATGCTTCGAATCTCGGTTCGGAAGCCGAAAAGAACCGAATTCGCCATGGTCAGGATTTCGGAGGAGAGCACCGGATCGGACTGGATTTGCTGGGTCAATTCTTTCAGCCCAAGCTCCTCTTTAGCCAGTAACTCAAGCACTCTCATGGCGATAGCAGGAAACGGTGGCAGATTGATCAGCGCCCAAGGCCGTTGCTGCGCGCTGCTTGTGGCTGCGGCTTGCCGGGCGCGCGGCAAAGGAGGCTGTTGAACACCTATTTGTCTTCCCGAGAGATTGGTTGGCATAGGTTCCCGATTACTGAATCGGCAACAGGATTCAAACCTTTAACTCCGTCTGTGACCTTGGTTTTGACCTCACTCCGCGCTAGTTGAAAGCCTTGCTTGTGTTAATTATTAGTTATTATAGCATGATATAAGGGTTTTGCTCATGATTAAAATGGAATAAGAAAGAACCTGAAGCGACGCGCGCCTTTTTGCGCGTGTTATTGCTGGACAGGTACCCGGAAGCTTGGCAGAATAAGCTACGGATTGGCTTGGGTTGCCAATTTGGAGTCCGGCCTGGAATCGAGCTAAACCAGCCAGAGTATAATGGGTGGCTACATTCTGGCAGATGAATAAGGCCCGCTTTTTCGGGGCGTGGCGCAGTCTGGTAGCGCGCTTGCCTTGGGCGCAAGAGGTCCCCGGTTCGAATCCGGGCGCCCCGACCAATTTTTTCAATCGCTTGCAGCGAGTAATTATCCTCGAATATCCCGGCTAAATTTGGCCGATGCTGGAGGGGCGTGTCCACGACGGTGCCCGCCAGGTTTCCTACGAACTGTTCCGGAACTTCGGCATTCGTCAATTCCAGATCTGATATCTCGGAGATGCAATTGCACCGGATTTGATGCAATACGCTCAGCCTTCACCACACTTTCTTGATTCACCCGTCGCCAACCGCTAACCAGAATTGAATCACCACGGCTCGGGACCGTCATTGCCGAAAACTTCCCCAGTCGGACCATCGTCGGGGAGCAAAGCCAAACGGACGGGCGAAGCCGCCCCTTCTTCGACAGTTCGCGTTCCGCGATGCCGGTTCATATCCGTTGCCGTGAAACCGGGGTCGGCCGCATTGACTTTGATTCCCAGCCCCTGCAGTTCATTGGCGAGTCGCACCGTCATCATGTTCAGCGCGGCTTTCGATGAGGCGTATGCGAGCAATGTGCTTCTGTCAGGAAGAGGAACTTTTGGATCCGTGATAAAACCAAACGAGCCGTTCCCACTCGTCAGATTGACGATCCGACCGCGCTTAGACTTCTTCAGCAGCGGAAGCATTGCCTTTGTCACGCGGAAGGCTCCAAAGGTATTTGTCTCAAACGTTTTCAGGAGGACATCCATGGTCAATTCCGAACCCGGCAGCCAGTCCAAGGCAATCCCGGCGTTGTTGACAAGGATGTCGAGCCATCCATAGCGACGCTCGATCTCGTCTGCGGCATCATCCACGCTTTGCTGTGAGGTCACATCCAATTGAATGAATTCGACAGTAAGGCCCTCAGCTCGAACATCGGCCACGGCCTTTACTCCGCGCTCGCGTTCGCGTGCTGCCATTAAGACCAACACCTGCCTGGCTGCGAGCTGGCGGGCGATTTCTTTCCCAATTCCTTTATTTGCGCCCGTCACAAGTGCAATGGTTTCTGCCATAAGCTAATCCCCTTTCCATTTGAAATCGCGCAATTCGCACACTGCCCTACTTGGTTGCCCGCAACCACGGGGTCACCGTAATTGCCACTAATAGGCCCTCAGGGCTGATGAGCCGCGTTACGATCTGACCCCACGGTTCCTTCCTGCCCGCTACCAGCAATCGATAGCCTCGGGAATTAAGTTCGGCGGTCGCCTTCTCAAGATCATCAACCTCGAAATCGATCCAAGCTTGAGGGACAGCGATACCCTCAGGCCAGGATCCCTTGTCGAAGCAGGCCTGCGCGACCATCGACAGCGGCCACAACGCAAAGTGCTTCACTCCCTCCAGATTTTCGGTATAAAAGTAGCCGGGGTCTTTGTCATCACTAAGATGCAAACCGAGGCTCTCTATATAGAGTTTTTGGCTCGCGTTGCCGTCGTCAACGATGGGGCCGAATCCCGCTACAAACAGAATTTTGACATTCCCCATTTCTTTCATTGCCCCAATACCTCCGTTTGAATTGAAACTCCATCCCGTCCGAACCGGCGCTCAATAGGTCTCGAAAACCGCCACCAACTTTGCTGCGAATGCTTTTGGTCGAAGCAGCAAGCCAGTACCCTTGTGGAGACTAGACGGACCCGGTGGAGGTCTCCCTGGCAGCGCTCTGCTGCCCAGGCCGTTATGTTCAGTCACGTGCCTCAGCCTTTCCAATCTCCCACCACTTGCCGGACGCTCACGTTGAGGCGGTTCCAGACGTTGATGTTAGCGATGGCGATGAGGAGGGCTGCAAGCGCCTTCTCATCATAGTGTTTGGTGGCCTTTTCCCAAATTTCGTTGGGTACTGGGTCGGACCGGTCGCTGATCCGCGTAACGGCCTCAGTGAGGGCTAATGCGGCTCGTTCCGCCTCGTTAAAGCAAGGATTGTCGCGCCAAGCGGCTACTGCGAAAAGACGTTCGTCCGTCTCGCCATCTTTCTTAAGCTGGCGAGAGTGCATGTCCACACAGACACTGCATCCGTTGATTTGGCTCGCGCGAAGCTCAACTAAGCCGAGCGTCTTCGACGGCACGCCGCCTTTCTTCGTGGCGGCATGAAAGGCGTTTAAGGCCTGGAATGCGTCCGGAAGGACCATCGCTGGGTTTTTCATCCTTGACTTTAGAGCTTCCGCTGGTTGTACTGGCATGATTGCTCTCCTTTCTAGTGTTTCAGGTTTTTTCTTGCTCGCCGTCCTGAACGGCATTTTTTAGATTTTGACTGTGCCGTCACCAATCCGGGGTCTTGGGTCACACCGGCTCGGTTTCGTCCGTCATTACTAATGACGGAGCGTGGGGAGGGAATGTGACAGATGGAAGAACGGCAATGGTTGGCGGAGCAATTCGAAGAGAACAGGCATCACTTGCGAGCGGTCGCATACCGCATGCTCGGCTCGCTTAACGAGGCGGATGATGCTGTCCAGGAAAGCTGGTTGCGGCTCAGCCGCTCAGAGGCCGGCGAAATTGAGAATCTCAGGGGATGGCTTACGACAGTCGTGGGCCGAGTGTGTCTGGATATGTTGCGCTCGCGGAAGTCCCGTCGCGAGGAATCCTGGGAAGCGCATTTGCCCGAGCCGATCTTAAACGGCAAAGACCACGTCGATCCTGATCACGAATTGCTGTTAGCCGATTCGGTTGGCCTCGCTCTGCTCGTAGTGCTGGAAACGCTCAATCCGCATGAGCGGCTCGCGTTCGTGCTGCACGATATGTTCGACGTGTCCTTTAGTGAGATTGCTTCTATTATTGGCTGCTCTCCGGTCGCAGCAAGGCAGCTCGCTAGCCGCGGCCGCCGCCGGGCGCAGGGCAGCGCCCCCGTTCCCGATGCCGATCTCAGCCGGCAGCGAGAAGTTGTTGACGCTTTCCTCGCGGCCGCGCGCGCTGGGGACTTCGAGGCGCTTCTCGCGGTGCTCGATCCAGACGTAGTCCTGCGTTCCGATGGCGGCCCACACGCATCTAGGATCATTCGGGGCGCGCGAGCCGTGGCTGGTGGGGCGCTCATGTTCTCGCGGCTTGCCGAGCACGTACAACCTGTGCTTGTAAATGGATCTGCAGGAATTGTTTCGTGGCGTCCGGGTGGGCAGCCCTTTTCGGTAATGGGCTTCATAGTTAGGCAGAGCAAAATCGTCGAAATTGATGTGCTCCGCGACTCTGAACGCCTTGAGCGTCTTAATCTAAGATTCCTTAAACTCTGATACGACGATCTACACCCGTGCTCGGTTGGATGCCCGCGATTAGGCGGACAGCACAGATGCGTTACCGGCCGCCGGATATTATTGCGCTTTACACCGGCGGAGTGAATGAATTGTTCGGCCATTGCGGCGATATCGTGAACTGCCGTCGCAACCACTGGTCGCTGTGCGTCCCGAGCTCAGGTCAGGCGCCGGGGCCTTTAACCGCAATCCAACGCCTCAATACCGGCCCTCAGCCGTATAATCTCCGGGAGCTTTCACAAGCACGGTCCCTGTGACGGACTTCCCGTTCAATGTCACCGATGAAGCGCTCTTGCCATCGTGTTGCGGCAGGACGATGCGCGCCGTCTCATCGGGTGGGTTATGGAAGCGAAGGACGAAATGCGAATCGCTTTCCCACTTCCAGTCGACCTGCACGAGGCCGTGAACGGTGGGCACAGCGCCCTTGGCCCATTCAAGGCCAGCGGGGTGGGGAGCCACGTCGTATTCCGCGTATCCGGGCTTGGTGGGCCGCACGCCCAAGATCAAGGTTGAAAGGAAGTAGGTGGGTGCGGCGCTCCAGGCATGGCAGGAGGTTCCGGTAGCCTGAATGAAGTTTTCCCAGAACGTGTCGTTGCCCACAGCGGCCATCGGCCCCCAGTATTTTTCGATGTATTGACGCACCATGTCGGCGTGGCCGTGCGCGCCGAGCGCCTGTAGGACAAAGAACATCCCATAGGTCTGCGCCTGCACGATGGTTTGCGAGTTGGCCCCTGACTGGCCTTCAATCTCAAACTGATTGGTGGCTGGGTTCAGTCCTCCAATGCGCAGCCGGGAAGGGTCGGTGATCTGTTTCAGAATTTCCTGGGCGCGGTCCGCCGGAGCAAATCCAAACTGCACGGCATCGGCATTCGCAAGCTGGCCGATGTGATCGCTTTGGTTGCCGTGATCCCAGGCATCCACATACAAGTCGCGTGACCCGTTCCAGAAACGTTCGTTAAACACTTTGCGAATCCGCGCGATATCGGCGCGGAAAATGCCGCCGTGATAGCGATCGCCGGCCATGTCGGCCAGCCCTGCCGCGTTTTCAAGGGTGTGTACATAAAGCGCGTTCAGAATGGCGCTCTCGCCTTTCTTGTCTGGATTCGACCAGTCGAGAAACACCCAATAGGGCATGGGTCCGAGCAGCCCGTCCGGTTGCTGATAGCCCTGAAACCACATCATCGCGCGCGCTACGCTCGGATAGAGCCGCAGCACAAAGCCCTTGTCTCCCGTTTCAAGGTAGTATTCCTGCAGCGCGTTGATAAAGGAAAACACGTAGTCGTCGATCAGAATGGTGGTGTTGCCCCCCATATCGCTGACCATGGGGATGGCGCCATCGCGCCACGCATCGCGCGAAGCGTCTAGCAAAAACTTTTGGGCGATGTCGAGATTGCCGTCGGCCACTCCATTGACGCGCAGCTCAATTTCCCCGTCGCCAAGCCACTGATGCTGCTCTCGCGTGGGGCAATCCATGGTGCCGTCGAGCGTGCAGAGCTGCCATGTGTAAGCGCCCATCTGCCACAGCTTGGTGAGCAGCGGGCTGGAGCTTGAAAACGACCCAGCGTGATTCAACTTTGCCGTGCTGAATCGCATGTTGACGCGGAACTTCAGCGGCGCGGTGAGATTCGGAAACGAAAGCTCGACAAAACGCATCGCGTGCCAGCCCCACATGGTCCAGTGCTGCGAGCCGGGAGTGGTGTCATATTCGGCCACGTAGTCGCCGCCCGGCGCGTTAGCGGTGATGTCGCCGTGCTCCATCATTTCGCTCCAGCCGATCACGATGTCCGCCGGCTTTTCGCTCTCCACGCTGAATTGCAGATATCCATCCACTTCCCGGCCCATATCGAGAATAACGTAGGGCGTCTTGCCATTAGCGCCGGGCTGAACCTCCGCGTAATCCGAG
>DASZAE010000399.1:0-6115 GCA_035945515.1 Terriglobia bacterium | reverse complement strand
CTGACAATATCGTGTTTAATCACGCCGATCTCCTGGAAAAGAAAGAAGTTCTATCGTAGAGAATGCCCTCCGGCATTGTCAAGGGCTTTCACCTGTACTATGATGCTTGGCTTTGACATTCAGCATACCTCAAAGCATCATAGTGCGCAGATTATTTGGAATAGCTCCTGCAAAATACCGCCGGACAGGTTAGGCCGGAGTATTTATGAAGCGACTAGTTTTGTGAAGGGGGGCGCATTTCGGGAGAGGTGGAGCGATCCCGTGATAAGTCTGAATCCGCTGAGATTGTAAGAAATATTCTCATTTGTCTCAAAAGTCTCGGACGAGCGTGTTAGGCTTTTTGTAGCGCAGTCCTCCGTATTTGAGGTCTGCGGGTTTTCTGTGTATTCAAAGGCCGCAGACCGCAAAGACGGCGGTTTGCGCTACAGAACGGCCCCGAAGATTAGAAAAATGGCCGGAAGCAATAGCAAAAACACATAAAATTCACGGAACGAACCCTAGTGATGATTGAAAACAAAGGAGCATTAAAAACGCCTAATATAAGCGAAGTTTAACGTCACTACAAGCCCGCTGCCGGGCGTGAAAATCAACACGGGTGTTCAAAAATCCAAAAACGAGGTTTAAATGTCCGTTAAAAACGACCGCTGGATCAAACGCATGGCGCACGAGCATGACATGATCAGCCCCTTTGCTGAGAGCCAGGTGCGCCAGGGGGTGATTTCCTATGGCCTTTCCTCCTACGGCTACGACTTGCGCGTGGCAGATGAGTTCAAGATTTTCACCAACGTCAACACCACTATCGTCGATCCCAAGGCGTTCGACGCGCGCTCGCTGGTGGAGTTTAAGGGGCCGGTCTGCATTGTGCCGCCTAATTCGTTTGCGCTCGCCCGCTCCGTGGAGTATTTCAAAATCCCTCGCTCCGTTCTGACCGTGTGCGTGGGCAAATCCACTTACGCCCGCTGCGGGATTATTGTAAACGTGACACCGCTCGAGCCGGAGTGGGAAGGCTATGTGACGCTTGAAATTTCAAACACCACCCCCCTGCCCGCGCGCGTTTATTCAAATGAAGGGCTGTGCCAGATTGTGTTCTTTGAGTCGGATGAGGTTTGCGAGACGTCCTACAAAGATAAAAAAGGCAAGTATCAGTCGCAACAGGGCATCGTGCTGCCGAAAGTTTAATGAGGATTACAGACTATGCGTAGCGCCGGCACCCCTTCGCTGCTCTCAGGACGGGCTTTGCCAGCTGTTGCCAAAGGATATTGCCCGCATCGTCGCTGAGTTGGGATGCGCCCGGCGCATGACGCCGGGACGGCTGCGCTACCTCGCGCAGCGTCATTCTAATGAGGATTACAAATTATAGTGACAATCTTTTCTGTAGAGGCGCTCTCTGAGCACGGCTGTCCAAATTAGCAGAACAAGTGGCTATTTGGACGGGTTAAGTCCTTTAATTTCAGTCAGCATGGTTACAATTGCAAAACCAGGTTCCGGTCGTGGCCACCGGCTGTCCAAATTAGGACCGCGTGCCTCGGAAGAGCCGAAAGATCGCCAAAGCCTTATAAAGGCAGCAGATTTCGGCGCTCCGGTGACATCCGTGACTGCCGTCCAAGGCACGGACTGGGCAGCGGCTGTCCAAATTAGCGCGGTCTGAAAACCTAATTTGGACAAGCGTGCTCTCTGAGCGCCGAAAAACCGGCGGCCAGAGGCCGCCGCTACAACAGTTGCCGTCACTATAACTTGTAATCCTAAGTACGGCGAAGGGACGCCGGGGCTGCGCCGTCCGGGAAGACAGGCAGGCAGATGCGGCCGGAGCGGGATGAAACATTCTGTATGCTGACAATCCCTGGACGAAGGATTTTTGCGGCGTCGGCGCTGGTTCTGTTTGTTCTTCTGGCCGCGCCGCGCGACGCAGCTTCGATACAAATCAAACCCTACAGACAAAATAAACCGGTAGAACAATCAAGACAAGTCCAACAAGTAAAACGGATTCAACCGGCTCCGCGGCCTGAATCGCCTGCCACGCGCGAAAAAGCCGTCCGGTACTCACACGCGCAATACGTTCTCTATTTCGGGGGCGTGTCGCTCGAGCTCGCGATTTACGCGGCGCTGTGGCTATGCGGTTTCGGCGAGTGGTTGTGTAGATTTGCGGCGCGAGCTTCCACGAGGCTTTTCGTCCGCTGCCTAATCTTCATTCCCATTTTCTGGATACTGGCCAGCGTCATCGCGTTTCCGCTCGATTTCTACGGCGGCTACGTAATCGAGCGCCGCTTTGGTCTCTCCACTCAGGGTTTCGCTTCCTGGCTGGGCGACTGGGGCAAGACGCTGGCGCTCAGCGTGGTTGCAGCCATCATCGTAGCCTGGATTCTCTACCGCGTGATCCGGGCAAGCCCCCGGCGCTGGTGGCTCTGGTTCTGGATCATCACGCTCCCGCTCGCCCTCTTCGTCATGTTTGGCGAGCCTTACGTGGTCGAGCCGCTTTTCTACAAATATGTTCCGCTCGCCCAAACCGAGCCCGCCCTTACCGGGCGCATCGAAGCCATGCTTCACCGCGCGGGCGTTCGGATTCCGCCATCGCGCATCTTTGAGATGAACGCCAGTTCGAAGACGCGCGCGCTCAACGCCTACGTCTCCGGTCTCGGCGCCAGCAAGCGCGTGGTGGTGTGGGATACAACGCTCAAGGAGATGACGCAGGATGAAACGCTGGTGGTGCTGGGCCATGAAGTGGGCCATTATGTGCTACATCACGGCGTCAAGGAATTCGCGCTGGATGAGATCATCGCGCTCGCGGCATTTTTTGCAGGCTTCTGGGTGGTGACGGGATCGGTCAGGCGATGGGGCGCGCGGACAGGAATTGATGGCACAGGCGACTTGTCCAGTTTCCCTCTGCTCATGCTGGTCCTGACCTTGGCCATCTTCCTTTTGTCGCCCGCTTATTGCGCTGTCTCACGCCATTACGAGCATCAGGCGGACAAGTACGGACTTGAGCTGAGTTACGGCGTTGTTCACAATCCTAATGCCGCCATGGTGCTCTCGTTTGAGATTCTGGGCAAAGACGATCTCGCCGATCCCAGCCCCAGCCCGTTCATCAAATTCTGGCTCTTCACTCACCCGCCGCTCGCAGAGCGCATCCGCTTCGCCGAAACCTACCATCCATGGGCGGAAAGAAAGCAAGAAGGGGCGAGAGCCAAGCGGCAAGCGAAAAGCTTGTAGCCGTCTGAAGATCATAGAGTGCGGTGACTGGGCATAGCAATAACGGTTACTTTCACCACATAATAGAAGGAGCCTGATGGGGAAAAATAAGGATATAAGAAAGATCATTAAAGGCCTTGAGCGGAACATCCGGAAACACAGGCTAAAAATTGAGAGTGAGCTATGCAAGGATGCTCCCAACCATAGAGACATTAATCATTGGCGAATGGAAATCAGGGTTAGCGAGGAAAGAATCGTGCGCTTGAAACACCGAACGAGAAAGGATCGGTGAAGTCAAATGTCAAAATCCAGGCTCAAAAACACGGTCTCGATCGATACGGTTGAAATGGCCACCCAAGAGATGGTGGATGAGGTTTATCTCCCTTGGCTCAAGCAAATCAAAAAGCTTCGCCGGGCAAAAGATGGGACTGTCTTACAAAGAGACGCCGTGATCGAGCTGTGTACGCTTTCACATATTTCTGAAATAAAGGGGAAAGTTTTAGTGAGATTGCTCGAGGAATATCTGGAGGCTCATCCCGACGGCGAGGACGATTAAAGGCCAGGTGCTTCAACATCCTCAAGTGGAATAGTGCGCCCTTCGCCCCTACGAATAAGTTCCAAGGCGCATTCAGACAGATACCCGTCCTCATGGTCCTCCAGATGTTGCAAGATGGCTTCGCGGGCGTAGCAGGGCTTGGTGCACTCCGTGCGTCGGGCCAGTATAGTACCTAACTAAGGTATCGAGGAGTAGCAGGCTCTCCCGGCTCAATCATAGCGCAACGCCACCATGGGATCGACTTTTGCGGCGCGGCGGGCGGGAATGTAACAGGCGAGCAGAGCCACTAGGGCAAGGAAAACGGCAACCCCGGCAAACGTCAGCGGATCGTAGGCGCTTACACCGAAGATAAACCCTTCCATCATTCGCACGGCAGCACATGCCGCAAGCAATCCCACAGCAACACCTGTGCCGACAATCAGCAGTCCTTGTCCGAAAACCATCTTCATCACGTCGCCGGGCTGCGCGCCCAGAGCCATGCGGATCCCGATCTCATGCGTGCGCCGGGTGGCGGCGTAGGAAACCACTCCGTAAACGCCCACCACGGCGAGTATTAAGCCCAGAATGCCAAGCGCGGCAGCGATGCCCGCTCCCAGATGGAAGTCCAGAAGTCCGAATGGGCTTTCCAGCGCCTCTTCCATGGTCTGGACGTCGAAGACGGGCAGATCGGGAGCGAGGTCGTGAACCTGCTGCTCAACTTCGCGGGCCATTTCTTCCGGCGGTTGAGTGGCGCGGACTTGCAGCGTCTGAGTGGCGGAGTAATCCTGCTCGAGCGGAAGATAGAAGTAGGGCGGCGCCTGGTCAATCACGCTCCGGTATTTGCTGTCCTTGACCACGCCTACGACCTGGGTCCACGGATTTGACTCGCTATCGAGTTTGAACCGCTTCCCAATGGCATCCTGGTTCGGCCAAAAGCGGCGCGCCATGGCTTGATTGATCACGGCCACGAGCGGCGCTGAATCACTGTCGGCCTCCGTAAACGCGCGGCCGCGCAGAACCGGAATCTGCATGGTCTCGAAATAATCTGGTGAGACCTGATTATCAAAAAGCCGCGTGGCGGGACGGCCCGGAACGGGCGGCTGGCCTTCGATGTGAATCGCGTCGTCGTTCTCACTTACACTCAAAGGAACGACCGCCGCAAGGCCGGCGGATTGAACACCCGGCAGCGCACGCACGCGGGCCAGCAGCTCCTTGTAGAATTCCCTTCCCCGCGCGTTGCTATACCCGGCTTGGTGCAGGTTCATCGTGATATTGAGGACCTGGCGCGGATTGAAACCGAGATTAATGTGCTGGACTTCGGCCAGGCTGCGCATGAAAAGCCCTGCCACGATCAGCAGCACCATCGAAGCGCCCACCTGCGCCACCACAAGCGCATTGCGCAGGCGATGCTGCCCGGCGGCCACGGTCCGGCTTTCTCCGTGCAATGCGCCGCCTGGATGGGCGCGGGCTGAGCGCAGAGCAGGCACGATGCCCACTACAAATCCGGCCCCGATTGTAACGATCACCGTGTACGCGAGAACGCGCCAATCAAGGCTGAAGTCGAGCTGATAAGGTATGCCTATGTTGAGCTTGATCGAACCCAGAAAGCTGCTCGCCCATATGCCTGCCAGAATTCCAGCGCCACCACCGAGAAACGCCAGGAGCAAGCTTTCGGTGAGCACTTGACGGCTGAGACGGCCGCGCCCCGCGCCGAGGGCTGAACGAACGGCCATTTCATGCTCCCGCGCCGTGGCGCGCACTAGCAGGATGTTGGCCACGTTGAAGCAGGCCAGCAGGAGAAGCAGGATAGCCAGCCCTAGGAAAAGCCCGAAGGCAATAACCAGGCGGTTGTAGTGCCCCGGCTGCGGCTGAGGGCTAAGCCTTGCCTCGCTTTGCGGAAACACGCGGGGCGTCGCGGCCGCATCCGTTTTCGGATATTGCCGGGATAAGCGGTTGGCAATCACGTTCAGCGAGGCCTGGGCGTCTTCGAGAGTGGCGCCGCGCTTCAGGCGGGCGAGCACGAAAAGGTCGTGCGTATCGCGCTGTGTGAACCAATCGCTGCTTCCCCAGATGCGGGCCATATTGAGCGGCAGGTAAGCCTGCATATCCACAATGCTCAGCAGGCCACGGAATCCCTTGGGCGCGACGCCAACAATCGTCACCGCGTGGCCATCCACGCTCACTTGCTTCCCGATCACTCCGGGATCGCCGGCGAACCTGCTCTGCCAGTACGAGTAGCCAAGAACAAGAATAGGATTTGAGCCAGAGATGTCGGCTTCCGAAGGCAAAATCAAGCGGCCGAGCGCCGGCTTCAATCCGAGCAGCGTGAAATAGTTCCCGGTGACGAAACTGGCCGAGATGCGGTCCACGCGGTGGCCGTCGCTCAGGCCGTCA
>DASZAE010000398.1:0-4079 GCA_035945515.1 Terriglobia bacterium | reverse complement strand
GGGAAAGAGCCAGCTTCTGCTTGGTCTGTCCCTGTACGATGCCAGCGGCAAGGGATTCTTGCAGCAGGTGGCGCTTGCGCCCGGTGCGATGGCTCGGTATTCGGTCCGGCAATTAGTCGCCGCTGGAGGCCTCTCCGGCTCGTACGGAGGCATCACAATATCTGCGGCCCAGAATGCTGGCTCGCTCGATACGCTACACTTTCTTTACGACCAGAACGCCGGATTCTCGGCCTTGCTCAAGATGTACGATCACGACGCCAGCAGGACGCTTGCGGAACGCGACTTTGCGAAGACTGGCTCGTGGACGCTTCACGCGCCCATGCTCGCGCTCTCTGTCCCCGATCCAGTTCTGGAATTTCCTGCTGGCACGGCGCTTCAACCGCAATTACTCATACGGAACGCGACAGCGAAGCCCCTCAATGCGAACCTGAGCTTCGAATGGAAACAGGGCACGCAAACCGGAAGGTCTGCCGGTCCCAGCCTGAGCCTGGGACCCTACCAAACGCAAAATGTAGATGTTGCAGCGTTGCAGCGCAGCGGCACAATTCCTATGGACGCCAATTGGGCTGCCGTGAAGCTGACCACTACCGCAAAACCCAGCGACATCATGGCCATCGCCTCGAGCTACGATCAAACACTGAAATACGGCGCACAGACTCCGTTTTCCGATCAGCTGGCCTTCCACTGGGTTGGTAGCGTATGGGAGTACGACGCGACCCACGATTCCATTATCACAGTCGGCAATGGCGGAACGAAGCCCACTCAGGCGGCGCTCACCCTTAACTACGATCACGGCACGGGCGCCTACGAAATCGACCAACTGCTTCAGCCCGACCAGCAAATGTGGATTGACGTCGGCCAGTTGATACGTGACCAAGTTCCCGATAAGAATGGCGCCGTGCTTCCAGCATCCCTCAGCATGGGCTCCTATGAGATCCGCGAACTCACCAGACATGTCGGCGCGCCCAGCCTGTTTGAAGGCAAAGTGGTCTACGACAAGAAATACGGCAGCGTTACCTACGGCTGCGGGTCTTGTTGCGCCTACAAAGGGGCCGCCAAATTCTATTTCGACCCTCTCGGCGTACCGCTAGATGGCGGCGCGGACCAGGGTGCGGAAATCCTGGACACCTGCAGTGGCACTTACGTGGATATCACCAGCGACCTCGACAACAGCTGGAGCACCGGGAACACCTCAGTCGCCACGGTCGATGCCTACGGAGGCCACACGGGCGTGGCCATGGGCTCCACGACCACCAGAGCCTCCGCTGAAGAGCAGGTTTGGTACAAATTGAACGATTGCCCCATCCTCCCCGTGAACCCCAGCGGCGGCGACAACGTAACGGTACCAAGTTCTCTTCAGGTCTTAAGCGTAACGGTGTTGCCGGATGGAATAGGCGCCCCACACGGCTGTCCGGGTAGTTTATGGTATGGCATCTTGGTCGACATTAAGTATCAAGTTTTTGGTTCTGATGGCAGTCCGTTCCAGCAAGGGGGCATGACCCCCCATGAGACCGGTACGGATTTCACTGGCGCGGCCTTAGATAGCAACATCGGGCCATCTCCAGGCTATCCAACGAGCACTGGAACAACCGCATCGGACGGAACATTCCATGACGTGCCATTCGGTATTTGCGCAAATGGGGCTATCACCAGGACCGCTACGCAAAATATAACCATTATCATGTCGGGAACGTCTTATCCTGTGCGTAGCCAGACATTCACAGTCAATGGACAGAGCGTTGGCCACGGCACGATTAGCAACAACATTGGAGATATCGCGGCCACGAGGTGAAAACGTGAGAGCAGCCCTTGCCGTTTCTATTGCGCTCATTTTGTCGAGCGTTGCTTATGCCCAGGCAACGAACACCCCGGAGCAACTCGTCAAACGAATGTTTGACAAAGGTGCCTTTGAAGGTCAAGACTCAAAGGCGATCGGTCAACTAGGGGATGAGGGAGCAGTTCTGGTGACTAAGATTCTTGCTGGCAGAGATCTTACACCAAAGGACATTGAGATGTCGCTCGTGGTCATTGCGACTTCATTTAATGATCCTAGCTTTGTCAAAACTCCTGCTGACAGAGAGCCAAGAACAGCCATGTTGGTTCTCAGGTATCTAGAGGTATCAACAAATGATCCTGCCGTAAGGAAACGCGTCGCCGACGCTACTAGGTACGTTCAGGACCGTTACGCCACCTACACCGCATCGTTGCGGAAGAAGAGCAAGCAGTAAGGGAAGGCCGCGTCGTAAACGAACTGAAAAAGATACTTCCTTTCGCGCGCTTCATCCGTTTACCCTGACGAAGGAAGGGCGCGAAGTCTCCGCCTTTTAACCTCGAAACCAGCCAAATTGGGCGCGTTTACCGCGCACTGTTAACTCTTTAAGCAATTAAAATGACAGGTCAGTCTAGTATAAGCCCTTTCGGGGAGAGCCCTTAAATCGCGCTATACTCCCCCCATGCCCATCGTCATTTCCATGCTCCGCGGCGTCAACGTCGGAGGCCACAACAAAATCAAAATGGACGCGCTCCGTGCGCTCTACGAATCCTTGAAATTCACCGGTTGCCAGACTCACATCCAAAGCGGCAACGTCATTTTCAAAACGAAAGAGCGCAACCTCGTCAAACTAGCCAGCCAGATTCAAACCGCCATCGAACGCAGCTTCGGCTTTCGTCCCGATGTGATTCTTCGCACGTCTGACGAACTGCGCGACGTCATCGCCAGAAATCCCTTCGCCAAGCAGCGCGGCATCGAGCCAGGCAAACTTCTCGTCACTTTCCTCGCCAGCGATCCTGCCCCGGAAGCCCGCGACAATCTTCTTAAAATCAAAACCGACCCGGAGGAATTGCGCATCGACGGCAGCGAACTCTACACCTATTATCCCAACGGCATCGGACGCTCAAAACTTTCCTGGCCGCTCATCGAAAGAACGCTCAAAGTATCCGGCACAGGCCGCAACTGGAACAGCGTCATCAAAATGCTCGCCATCGCCGAAACACTGGAAGCCTCCGAATGATCGAGCCGGTCGCCTGTAACGCAGAGTCTCGCTTTTAGAGTGCCTATCCTTCGCATTCGGCTCCTCGGGGTATACTCAATCCCGCTCTGCGACTCCAAATCCGTCCCAGAAAGCTGCGCTCATGACGACTCACACAAGCGGAACATTTGAAGTGAAGCTGGTCCCTCAGCTGCCGGAGGACAAAGCCGAAGGCTCAACCCTCGGCAGAATGTCCATCGACAAACAATTCCACGGCGATCTGGAAGCCACCATCAAGGGCGAAATGCTCAGCGCCATGACGGACGTCAAAGGCTCGGCCGGCTACGTTGCCATCGAACGTGTCACTGGAAAGCTCCATGGCCGCAGCGGCTCCTTCGTCCTGCAGCACACTGGCACTATGACGCGCGGCGAACCCCAACTCAGCGTCACCGTCGTGCCCGACTCCGGCGCGGGTCAACTGGTCGGCCTCGCTGGCAAAATAACCATCAACATCGCCAATGGCCAGCATTCCTACATCTTCGACTACACCCTCCCCAGCACTCCGTGAAACGGCCGGCTGTGGGATGATCGAGACGCTCTTCCACAGCTACGTCGACTTTCGCTGCACGTGGCATCGTGCTAGCCTTGTCTGAGCGAAAATTCGACGATGTCAGCGACGCTGGCGTACCACAGACCAAGACGCGCCTCAGAACGGCCAAAATCTCCCCGAAAACGCAAAAGCTTGATCGGTAATGAAATGCACAGTCGCGCATTTATAACTCCTGCATGTTCAGCGCTTTGCACTTTCTTGATCGGTAATGAATTCAAGTTGTGTCGATGTTCCTGCTGTGCCGCTTCCGGCCGAGGGCGCAGGCCGCTCCAATGCTATACTGCCAGCTTCTTTTTTCGGCAAGTTTCACCCGGGTGGCTCATCCCAGGGAGCAAGGCGCGAAATGAAGATTGAAGACTTCAACGAGCGGCTGCTTGATTCGGTGCTCATCGGCGATGGCGCCATGGGCTCGATGCTCTATGAACTGCTGGGGCCGCAGCGCTGCCTCGACGAATTGAATTCGACGCAAGCCGAGGCCGTCTTCCGCGTTCACCAGACTT
>DASZAE010000397.1:0-13257 GCA_035945515.1 Terriglobia bacterium | reverse complement strand
TAACTGCCCGGCAGACTTTTTGGCGAAGGACTTTGCCATGCTGCTGCCGCAAAAAAACACGGTCATCGAAGTCCTGGAAACGGTGAATCCCACGCCGGAAGTTATCGCCGCGTGCCGAAGGCTGAAGCAGGCGGGGTATCTCATCGCGCTGGACGATTTTGTTCCGAGCCCCGCCTCGATGCCGTTTATCGAATTGGCGGATATCGTCAAGATTGATTTCCTCGCCAGCCCAGCCGCGGCGCGCGAACAGAGCGTCCGCGACTTCTCGCCCAGGGGCATCCAGTTGCTTGCAGAGAAAGTTGAGACGCGCGAGGACTTCCGTCACGCCGAAGGACTCGGCTACAAATATTTTCAGGGGGATTTTTTCTGTCGCCCGGAAGTGATCGCCAGCAAACGTATTCCGGCCTCTAAGCTGAACTACCTTCGCGTGCTCAATCTGATTTCCCGGCCTGAGATCGACCTGGTGGCGCTCGAAGAAGTGATTAGCGCAGAAGTCTCGCTCTGCTACAAACTGCTGCACTACATGAATTCGTCGCTTTTCGGATTCTGGAGCGAGATCCGCTCGGTACGCCACGCGCTCGCCCTGCTCGGCCAGAATGAAGTGCGCAAACTGGTTGCCGTGGCCGCGGCCATTAGCATCGCCGACGATAGGCCTCCGGAACTAATTGCCACGGCCCTGCTGCGCGCTAAGTTCTGCGAACAGGTTTCCACCCACATGGATCAGAAAAATCCCGCCTTGGTCGGCGCGCTTCCGTTTATTGTCGGGATGTTTTCGGTGATTGACGCCATGCTGGGCCGTCCTATGACCGATATTCTGGAACAGCTTGCCCTGCCCTCTGAAGCCAAGGCCGCCCTCCTCGGACACGAAAACACGCTGCGCGATGTGTTTGAGCTGGTCTACGCCTATGAGATGGGGAACTGGGGCGCGCTGAACTGGTATGCGGCCAAGCTTCACGTCGACGAAACGCTCATGCCCATCCTTTATTTCGATTCCCTCGAGTGGTCCAAACTAGTCTTCAACGTTTCCCCGAAAGAGAAAGAGGCAGGGCGCGCGAACGGAGAACCCGCCCGCGCCGCCGTTTAAGGCGCAAGTGTAGCGGCGGACAAAGCCTCTAAGGGTCCGCCGGATTTTAAGTGTAAAGACCGGCGGCCCCTTATAGGCTTTGCCCGCCGCACCAGAGTAGAACGCGAGATGCTACGCAAGCAAAATCGCATGAACCTGGGTTGGGCCGTGCACGCCGCGAATGCTGATTTGCTCAATGTCCGCCGTGCGGCTTGAGCCGGTGATCATGACCATCGAGCGTCCCTCCAGATCGGCGCGCTCAATAGAGGTCTTCTCCGGTTCGGATGGACGAGCATGGAGCATTGCTAACCCCGTTAGGACCTCTTCCAGCGACTCGACCACCTGATCCTGCCGGTAAAACGCGATGTGGATGGGAGGCGCGAGTGAAACAAGCTGGCTTCCCTCGGTGGCGCTGGTGAGCACAAGCGTGCCTGACTCCGCCAGAACGAAATCGGCTCCGGTCATCCCGGCTGCTGCCGCAAAGCATTGCCGGGCAAACGCCGGGTCGCCAGAGTTTTCGTTCGCGGCGGGCCAGCGGGTTAAAGCGCAATTCAGGCTATCAAGAGTTTCTGTGATGTCCGCGCGGGCTAAGATTGGATTGCGCGAGAGCACGACGGCGCTGCCCTGTGGGAGGATTTCGCCGAGAACTTGACCGAGGCCGGAGGCTGAATCAACCCGGTGGGGCGTGCCGCCCACGGCGCGAAACTCGGTCTCAAAATAATCCACCAGGCCGGCGGGAATAGGCGGCAGCACCCGCCCGAGATCGCCAGGCAACGATTCCCGCTCGATGCTGCCGCTGGAAACGTCGCGGCCTAGCGCCTTGCGCACACGGTCAAGGAATTGTTCTCGAGTGGACATGAGTAGAGCGCAATTGCAGCGGCGGCGCCTGATTCTGTAGCGGCGGCCTCTGGCCGCCGGTCTTTAGTATTAAAATCCGGCGGCCCCTTACAGGCTTTGCCCGCCGCTACAGCCAATGACCGTCGCCGACTTATGACGCTCAATATAGCTCTTTGGGTCCGATGTGCTAACGTCTTGCGCCGCGCGTCGTCCAACCAAATCATCGCAGGGTATGCCAGATGGTTGAAAAACCCAAAAGGGTTGCATCCTGGGTGAAGTAAGTGAAGAATCTGCCTTTAATTTCAATAAACAAAATTCTTCATTGCAATCGCTTTCTCAGCCAGGCAACGTTCAGCAGAAAATTTTAGCACGCGGCGCGACAAATCGCTCGTAACTTTCAGAAAAGACAGCCGCTTGAATGTTTTGTAAAAGATTGTTAAAATGGCGCAACCTAAAGCCCCCCGCAATCATCTGATTGGTGGTACGAAGAGAGATTTAAGAAACTATAAAAGGACGAATGTCAAATGCCTACTCTAACAAAAATCCGTAAAGACCCTTTCCGCACGTTGCTATTGAAAAAGCGCGGGGAATTACTAGCCGAAGTCAAAAGGCAGCCCGAAGCTTTAGCAGTGAATATTCAAAGTCCCGACGCAGTGGAGTTTGCCATTAAGTCCGCGGAACAAGACCTGAGCGCGCGCACGGCCGATCTGCGCAGTCAAGTGCTGAAGGAGATCGACCGGGCCCTTGAACGGTTTGTAGGGGGAAAATACGGTGTTTGTGAAGGCTGCGGGGAAGATATTTCGCCGGCGCGCCTGAAAGCCATCCCTTGGGCGCGTTATTGCGTCCGCTGCCAGGAACTTATCTCCAGGAACTAAACCTTCCGTAACACTTCCGGCGGGACGCTCAGCGTCCCGCCGGAGAAGCTCCCTCGCTGGCTAAATCTTACTCGTCTCACTACTCCCAAACGAAACAGCGGTTGACGTGTGACAATCGCTGTCCATGCGCTGTAGTGGCGGGCAAAGCCTGTAAGGGGCCGCCGGGTTTGCGGACACCGCCGCTGTGTAATATCCTATCGTCCCGGCGATTCGTAGCTGCCGTACCACGCAAAGAACGCGTTGGGGTTGTTGCTTAGACGATTGCGCACCACCGGATGACTCACAAGGAACTGCCGAAGTTCCTTGTGATGTTGTAGGTATCCCGGATCATCGACTTGCGAAGGGTTGTGAGCCAGTTGGCGCGCCAAGCCCGGATTATCGTCCAGGAATTGGCTGAATTGGGCCATTTGCGCTTGAGTCGCCTCGTTGTTCCACGGTCCGTAATTACCGTAGGAAGCGTATCGGCCTCCGGTGCGCTCAAAGTCGCGCTCGCGCTCCATAAAGGCGCGCGCGTCGATCCGAAGCTGGTTGCGGGCCCACGGATGGTTCTCCAGCCAGTATTTCAGCTCCGGGTTGTCTCCCTGGAAATCTTTGCTGTTGGCCCTCGAGGGCTTCTGCCACAACTTATGGGCGATCCAAGGATGGTTGGTGAGGAATTGATCGAACTCTTGCAACGTGCGTCGCGGCGAATTCGGGCCATAAGCTCCGCGCTGCCCGGCGAACACGGTAGGCGCCTGCGTCCCCGAAACCGCGAGAAAAGCCGCAAGCGCAAATAGGGTCAGAACACGAGATGCTCTGTTCATGGCTACCCTCCTCAATATAATTTATCTCCGCCGGCTTAGGGAGCAAGATCAATGCCAAATCACAGCGCGCGTAGAAGACCACGCTATTCCGTGCCTTTTCAATCGATTGCCACGATACTCGTGCATGTTTTGCAGCCCATGGGAGCGGATTCGCAGCGAAATTGTTGCACGAATTCGTGCACACTACCGCGCTTTGGTGGGACGTTGTCGGGGGAAGCATAATGGAAACCCATCAGATCGTCCTGATTTTTGCTGTAGTCGGAGCGCCATGAATTTGCGCTTTATTCCACGGTGACACTTTTGGCGAGATTGCGGGGTTTATCCACGTCGCAGCCGCGCAGGACGGCGCAGTGATAGGCGAAGAGTTGGAGCGGCACCACGGTGAGGAGCGGCATGAGGATGCTATGGCTCGACGGCACTTCAATCATGTGATCCACCAGCGGCCGGAGTTTCACGTTGCCTTCTGTTGTTACCGCCAGCACCGGACCGCCGCGAGCGCGGATTTCCTGGACGTTGGAGATAATTTTGGCGTAAGAGCTGTCATCTGGCGCGAGCGCCATAGTGGGGAACGACGGGTCGATCAGCGCGATGGGGCCGTGTTTCATCTCACCCGCGGCGTAACCCTCGGCGTGGATGTAAGAGATTTCCTTCAATTTCAGCGCGCCTTCGAGCGCCACGGGATATTGATATTTCCGTCCGATATAAAGAAAATGCGTTGCCTGGCAGTAGCTCTGCGCCAATTCCCGGATGCGGTCGTTCTGCTTCAAAACTTCTCGGATTTGATCGGGAGCTTCTTCGAGCCCTCGAAGCAGCCGCTCGCCTTCTTCATAGGAGAGATCTCTGCCGCGTCCGAGCAGCAAGGCCATCAGGATGAGCAAGGTCATCTGCGAAATGAAAGACTTGGTCGAGGCCACGCCAATCTCAATTCCAGCGTGAGAGTAGACGCCTGCATCCGTCTCGCGGGCAATCGTGCTTCCGACCACGTTCACCAAGCCAAGCACGAGCGCGCCCTTGCGCTTGGCTTCGCGCAAGGCTGCGAGCGTGTCCGCTGTTTCGCCCGATTGGCTGATCGCCAGCACCACAGTATTGTCGCGCATGTTGAGCTTGCGATAGCGGAATTCGGAAGCAAGCTCGGTTTCAACCATCAAATCAGTGAGCGTCTCAAATACATAGCGGGCAAAGAGGCCCGCGTAGTAAGACGTGCCGCAGCTCACGATGATGAGATGGCGGGCCTTTTCCAGGCGGCCCATGACCGATTCGAGGCCACCGAGTTTGGCCACGCCTTCGGAGTGGTTCAGACGGCCGCGAAGCGCGTTTTCCACCGCTTCGGGCTGCTCAAAAATCTCCTTCAGCATGAAGTGCGGATAGGCGCCCCGGTCCATCGCTTCCGAGGCGGTCTCAATCACCTGGGCTTCGCGGCTGACCGAGCGATTATCGAGCGTCTTGATCCAGAATTGGCCCGGCTCGAGCCGGGCGATCTCATTGTCCTCAAGATAAACCACCTGGTCGGTATGCTGCGCCAGCGCCGAAGTGTCTGACGCCGCGAGGGACTCCTCTTTGCCAATGCCCAGCACGATCGGGCTGCCGCGCCGAGCCACGATAATCTGCTTCGGGTTGCCTGAGTGAATCACAGCCAAGCCATAAGTGCCCTGCACATCTTGAAGGCTTCGCTGTACGGCGGCCTCAAGATCGCCTTGGTAATAGCTTTCAATTAGGTGAGCAAGCACTTCGGTATCGGTTTCAGTGAGGAAATTGTGGCCGGAGAGAGTAAGCTTTTTTTTCAGCGGCAAATAATTTTCGATGATTCCGTTGTGGACGAGGTAAATGGCGCCCGTGCAATCCGTATGCGGGTGCGCATTAACTTCCGTGGGCTTGCCGTGCGTGGCCCAGCGAGTGTGCGCGATGCCCGTGACGCCGTGCGGTTCCCTTTCTTTCACGCAGGCCTCAAGCTGCGAAACCTTGCCCACAGCCTTGGCCAGAAATGGTGTCGAGCCGAGAATGGCCACGCCGCTTGAATCGTATCCGCGGTATTCGAGACGTTTGAGGCCCTCAAGCAAAATACTGTAGGCGCGCTGCTTTCCCGTGTATGCGACGATGCCACACATGGAACGAGATTAGCCGGTTAAGCGGGCAGGGGTCAAGGCAATAGAGATAAGCGCGCAATTTTTTTTGCGCGCGCAACTTTTCCTGCAACCTTTCCCAATGGGGCTGCGTCTTAAGCTTTAACCAACACTTATGACTACCTGGGGAGGTGGTTAGCGTTTAGGGCAACCAAGTTAGCCACCTCCTCCTTCCCTCGCAAGAAATCTTGCTGTTCAGTAAATCGTTGAGCCGGACAAATGAATCTAACGCCTTTGCGCGCGGTTGGATGCCATCCCACGAAAAAGTCTTCAGAATGCGGAACAGTTTGGTCCCCTGGCGTCCATTCCATTTGAAATACGAACGGGATTTCATTAACGTAGTGAGTTGCACGTCCGGCTTCCCCGGTCGCCCTCTAGCGCACACTTCGCAGTTGAGGCCTTCAGGTCTATGTGGTTAGTTCGCATTGCTCTTCGGCGCCCTTACACGATGGCCGTAGCGGCATTCCTAATTCTGCTGATGGGAGTCCTCTCCGCCACGCGAATGGTGGTGGATATCTTCCCGGAAATCGACATTCCCGTGGTGATGGCGGTGTGGAGTTATCCGGGACTTTCCGCCGAAGACATGGAACGCCGCATCGTCATCATCAGCGAGAGAGCCTATTCGACAACTGTGAATGGCATTTCCCGCATTGAATCGGATTCGATTCCCGGCGTGGGCCTGCTTAAGATTTATTTTCAGCCCGGCACGGATATCGGCGCGGCCATCGCGCAGATTTCTTCCGTCTCCGCAACCCTGCTGCACATCGCTCCCCCTGGCACCCAAGCGCCTGCCATTGTTCAATTCAACGCTTCAAATGTTCCCGTGGTTCAGATGACCCTTTCGAGTTCCAACCTCTCGGAACAGGAAATCTACGATTATGCGTTGAATTTCATTCGCGTCCGGCTTTTCACCATCCCCGGCCTCTCCACACCCGCGCCATTCGGCGGCAAGCAACGGGAAATAATGGTCAGCCTTGACCCCCAGGAAATGTCTGCCAAGGGCCTCGCGCCATACGATATTGTCACCGCGCTTCAACGGTCGAACGTGATCGTGCCGGCTGGAACGGCGCGAATGGGCGCCACCGACTACAACGTGCTGCTTAACTCTAGCCCTACTGTGGTCGATGAATTCAACCAATTGCCTGTGAAAGTGGTGGGGAATGCGGAAGTTTTGCTCAGCGACGTGGCCCATGTGGAAGACAGCTACGCCCAGCAAGAAAATATGGTGCACGTGAATGGCAATCGCGCCGCTTATCTTTCTATCCTGAAACACGCCGACGCTTCCACGGTTACGGTGGTGAATTCGGTGCGCCGGGAGCTGCCCATCATCCGTTCGGTCGCGCCCAAGGGATTGAACATTCATCTGGATTTTGATCAATCGGTTTTTGTTCGCGGCGCGATTAAAGGCGTGACCCGCGAGGGCGCGATCACATCTCTTCTAATCTCCCTGATGATTCTGCTCTTTCTCGGAAGCTGGCGAAGCATGGTGATTGTCAGCACCTCCATTCCCTTGTCTATCCTTACTGGGATTATTATCCTGAATCTAACGGATAATAGCCTGAATCTGATGACGCTTGGCGGCCTGGCGCTTGCCATCGGAATGCTGGTGGATGACGCTACCGTAGAGGTGGAAAACATCCACCGCAACCGCGCGCTGGGCAAGCCGCTGACAGTTGCTATCCTCGACAGCGCCCAACAGGTGGCGACGCCCGCGATTGTGGCCACGCTTGCGATCTGCATTGTCTTTTTTCCTGTCACGCTGCTTTCCGGGTCGGCGAAGTACCTGTTTACGCCGCTGGCGCTCGCAGTGGTTGCCTCGATGCTGGCGTCTTATCTGCTCTCACGGACGCTGGTCACAACGATGTCTCGAATGTTGATGGCTGGCGAGAAGAACGTGCACGGGAGCCCGGAAGCGGAGACCAGCCAGGAGCAGGGCGTTTTCGCCCGGGCTGGCGGCGCGTTCAACCATCTGCGCGATAGGGGATACGAGCGATTTCTATCAGTGTATGGACGCATGTTGCAAACTGTTCTTGAGCATCGGGCCTTCACGCTGATCGTTGGAGTTCTATTGTTGGCCGTGACCGCGATGCTCGCTCCCGCTGTCGGCACGGATTTATTCCCCTCGGCGGATGTTGGCCTGATGAAGCTTCATTTTCGCGCTCCGCCAGGGACCCGCATCGAAGATACCGAGAAGCTGGTGCTGCAGGTCGAGGACGGGATTCGCCATATCATTCCTAAAGACCAGTTGAACCAGATCAGCGACATGATTGGCGTTCCGATTTTCTATAACCTTGCCTTTGTGCAAAGCGACAATGTGGGTGAGATGGACGCGGATATTCGCATTTCTCTTAAGGAACCCCATCGCCCGACCAAGCTCTACGAGCAGGAAATCAGGCAGACGCTGCCCGCCGAGTTCCCCGGCTGTAGTTTTTACTTTCAAGCCGCCGATATCGTGAACCAGGTGCTCAACTTCGGCCTCTCTTCTCCTATTGATGTGCAGGTAACCGGACCGGATTACGATCAGAACGTTGGCATAGCGCAAAGGTTGCTGACCGGCATGAAGACGGTGCCGGGCGCGGTGGGCGTGCATATCAAGCAGGTGCTGAATTATCCCGCGCTCATGGTTGATGTTGACCGCCAGCGCGCGGCCCAGCTCGGCATCAGCCAGGAATCCGTGGCCGATAGCATGTTGGTGGCGCTGTCCTCAAGTTCATTGGTATCGCCTTCATTTTTTCTGAATCCAGCGAATAATGTGAACTACATTGTTGCGGTGCAGGTGCCCTATCAGAAAATTCATTCTATCAATGGCTTGCTCTCCACATCGCTCACCACCCCAACCGCCGTGAACCTGAGCCAGCCGTCGCCCACGCCTCAACCCACGACTCTTCCGGAATGGCCATCTCAAACGCTTTCAAGCATTGCGCGCGCGTATCCGGAGGGAACGCCTCAGGAGATTAGCCATTACACCGTCCAGCGCGTGGTGGATATCGAATCCAACGTCCAGGGGCGCGACTTGGGAGGCGTTTCCAAAGACATTTTGGGCAAGATTCAGTCGCTGGGCACCTTGCCAGCCGGAGTTCAGGTGATGCTGCGTGGGCAGTACGACGTAATGGAAAGCTCATTCCGCAGCCTGGGATTGGGGCTTATTCTGGCGATTCTGTTGGTCTATTTTCTGATGGTAGTGCTCTTTCAATCGTGGGTGGACCCGTTCATCATCATGATGGCTGTGCCGGGGGCGCTCGCCGGAATTATCTGGATTCTGGCGTTTACCCATACAACGATCAATGTTGAGTCGCTGATGGGATCGATTATGGCTGTAGGTATTGCCACATCAAATTCAATCTTGCTGGTCAGCTTTGCGAATGACCTGAGAGTGGAAAAAGGAGTATCACCGGTTGAAGCTGCGCTCGAAGCTGCCAAGACGCGGCTCCGGCCCGTGTTGATGACCGCCCTGGCGATGATCATCGGCATGATTCCGATGGCCCTTGCTTTGGGCGAAGCTGGAGAACAAAACGCGCCCTTGGGCCGCGCTGTGATTGGCGGATTATTGGTGGCAACCGCGGCCACCTTGTTTTTTGTGCCGGTGATCTATTCGCTGCTTAGGCGGGAATTGCCGACCAAGCATCTGTTGGATGAGCGGTTCAAGGCCGAAGAGCGGGGCGAACGCGCGCGCCGCGCGCTGTATGACGAGTTTGGCGGATAGTCAGACCTGAAACGGCGTCCTCGGGGCCGCCGGATTTTGAGCGTTAAAGACCGGAGGTTAGCGGCTATCTCGCCAGCATTGAACATCGCGGGCTCAAGTCCGCCCATATAACAATGGTCAGTCCTAAGCAAGAGCGTAAAAAATCGTGGATCGCAGCGGTGCTGCTCTATGTTATCGGGGCTATTTTGCTCATCGTCGCGTTCATCCTGGTGAGCCGATTGAAGGGCGGGAAGGCCCAGCAGATTGCCGCGACGCTGCGAACGGAGAAGACGGCAGCGCAAGCCGGACCTCGCGTGCAAGTGACGACTGTACAGGACGCTCCTTCCGCTCAGGTCCTGACTCTGCTCGGAGAAACGCACGCTTTCCTCGAATCCACGCTCTACGCCAAGGTGAGCGGCTATCTTAAAACCATCTATGTCGATAAAGGCGACATCGTGCGCTTGAATCAGACCCTCGCCGTAATTGAATCACCGGAGACGGATGCGCAATATCAGGCGGCCGTTATCAACGAACGCAACCTTGAGCAGATTGCCGCGCGCGATGAAAATCTGGTCAAGCGCGACATGATTGCTCAGCAGGATGCTGAGACGGCTGTTGCTGATGCTCGAGTTGCAGCGCAGAACGTGCAGAACCTCTCCACGCTCAAGTCTTACGAAAGCATTCGCGCCCCCTTCGACGGAAAGATTACGGCGCGGTATGCGGATCCGGGCGCGCTGGTTCAATCCGCCGAAACCTCGCAGACGGCGGCGCTGCCGTTGGTGCGCATCTCAGAAATTTCTGAGGAGCGCGTTTATATTTATCCGGATCAGCGCAACGCGGCATTCATTCGCGTGGGCGATGCGGCCATAGTTTCTGATCCCGTCAAGCCTAGGGTAAAAATCAACGCTCGCGTGACGCGCATCAGCGGCGAATTTGATCCGGACACGCGCACAATGCTGGTCGAGATTGATTTTCGAAACGTTGGGGACCGGATTCCGCCGGGGAGTTTTGTTGAAGTTACGCTGCGTCTCGCAAGCCGCTCGCGTTACCTGGAAATCCCAGCAACCGCGTTAGTGCTGCGTGGAACAAAGACGTTTGTCGCCGTGGTGGGTCCGCGCAATCGCGTCACCTTTCGCTCCATAGATGTAGCCGCAGATGACGGAACGCATGTGAGCGTTCGTTCCGGGTTAACAGGCGGCGAACGAATTGCCATCAACATCGGTGACAGTGTTTCGGATGGAAACGAAGTCCAGCCGGTCAGCCAGTCATCGCCATAATGTGCATGAAGCATCAGCAGGTGGAACTATGAAGCGACTCTCTCTTCTGATATGCGCCGTTGCAATGTGCGGAGCCGTCGCCTTTGCTGCCAACACCGCGACGGTCTCACTCGATCAGGCGGTTCAGATGGCTTTACAGAAAAATCCTGACGTGGCCGCGGCCAATGCGCTCGTAGATGCCGCCAGAGCCAACGTCAAGATCGCGCACGCTAATTACCTGCCTCAGATAGACCTTGGCTTGTCATATACGCGCCAGACCTACAACTACGCCGCATCTCCCGGCACGTCTCCCAGCCAATGGGCGCTGTTTTATAAAGGCCAGTCGAACGCTAATGCTCCTTACTATTTCGGGGGGTTGAACCTCTCACAAACGATCCTTGATTTTGGCCGGACCAAGGGGCAGGTCGAAGTCAGCCAGGCGCAACTCGAAGCGGCGGAGCACAACCTGCAATTTGTGCGCGATCAAATTTACTACAACGTCCGGGCGGCGTATTTCACGGTCATCGCCGCCGAAGATGCTGTAAGCATCCAGAAAGCCGCCGTAACAGACGCTCAGCGCCACCTGGATCAGGCGCGCGCGTATCACCAGTTTGGAACCGTGCCGGGCATTGATGTCACAAGCGAAGAGCTGGCGCTGGCAAACTCCAGGCTTGGCTTGCAGCAGGCGGAAGAGAGTCAGGAAGTCGACCGTTCACAACTTGCCACTGCAATGGGCCTTCCGGTTGATCAGGCTCCAGAGCCTTCTGAGATACTCGGCTCGCCACGTAAAATGGGCAATCTGGGGCCATTGCTGACCGAAGCCGAGCAGAGCCGGCAGGACCTCCTCGCGCAATTTGATCAAGTGAAGGCTTCGATGGGCAATCTACTGACAGCCAAAGCGCAGTTGCGGCCGAATCTCTCGCTGTCCACTTTTCTCGATTTCCGCAATTTGACGTGGCCGCTTGTTTATAACTGGAGCCTTGGCCAGATGCTGGCACAGAGTATTTTTGCGGGTGGCGCCAATCGCGCGCGGGTGCGGGCTGCGCAGGCGCAGGAAGTGGCCGCGCAGGAAGACGTAGCCTCGTTGCGCCTGCTTGTAGATCAGCAGGTATTTGCGGCCTTGTCTGGGATGAGGCTTGCCAAGGACCAAATCGACAACGCGGCTGTCGCGGACCGTTACGCGCGCGAAAATCTCGCTTTAGCTGAGGGGCGTTATAAAACGGGTGTAGGGAACGTAGTGGAGTTGAACGATGCTGAATATCAAGCGACCCAAGCCGCGCTGCAATTAGTGTCCGCGCGTTATAACTACGAGGTGGCCATCGCTAAGCTTGACTTCGCGCTTGGGCGGGGTCCGAAATAAATGGTGGCGAAGCTACGCCGCGGGACGGTGTATTAGAAATTCAGATGCCGTCGGCGACGAATCGTTTTGCATGTTCCTTTAGGATGCAGCGGTCTTCGATCACCTCAAGACCGGCCTTCCGCGCTTGGCGCGCTGCTCCCTCGTGAGCAATGCCTTCCTGCATCCAAACAACGCTCGCCCCAACGCGAATGGCGCTCTCAACCACTGGCGGGACAAGCTCAGGCTTGCGAAAGATTACAACGATATCGATCTTTTCCGGGACTTCATCGAGCGAGGGGTAGCAGCGTTCTCCTAAGACCGAATCAATATTGGGGTTCACCGGAATCACACGATAGCCGTGAGCTTTCATATATGCCGCGACGCCGTGGCTTGGCCTCGAAAGCTTGGGCGAAATGCCAACGACCGCCAGTGTAGTGTATTTTTGCAGGAGATCCCGGATTGTATCCGCGCCAGAGGCTGCCGGCCTGGGCTCGTTTTGCGAATGAACATCGAGCCGCGAGTGAGCAACTCCATAGGATGCCATCAAACACCTCCGCATTAGTGCAGCTTGAAAAGCTTCCGCGCTTAGGGAACCGGCGTAAGGGGCGCCCTGAGCATGCGCCGTAACGCTTCCAAAAAACGCTCGTTATCAATGTGCGTGCCAATTGTGACGCGCAAAGAGCTGGGAAACCCGTAAAGCTTCATGGGCCGCACGATGACGCCTTCCCGCAACAACCTAAGAAAAGCTTGCTCGCAATCCCGCGCTGTGTCAATCAGCAGAAAGTTCGCCGCCGAGGGAGTGAAGCGCACATCGAGCAAGGTGAGTTCCGCTGCCACGAAGCGCATTTCGAAAGCATTTGATTCGACCGACTTGGCGATGTGTTCGCGGTCATCGAGCGCCGCCAGCCCGGCCATTTGCGCGGGGCGCGACGTGTTAAAGGGCATCCGAACCCGATTCAAAGCTTCGATCAATTCCCGGCGTCCAAGCCCGTAACCGAGGCGCAGCCCCGCCAGCCCGTATGCTTTTGAAAAGGTGCGCAGCACGAGCACGTTTCTTCCTTCGCGCACATATTCGCGCGAGCGGGAGTAGTCTGGGCGCTGAACGTATTCATAGTATGCTTCATCCAGGACCACAAGCACATGAGCCGGCAGTCCATCAAGAAAACGATCAAACTCAGCAATCGTGAAGAGAGTGCCGGTTGGGTTGTTCGGATTCGCCAAGTAGATCAGTTTGGTGCGGGCCGTCACGGCTTGCCGGATCGCAGTCAGGTCAATCGCCATG
>DASZAE010000396.1:0-3407 GCA_035945515.1 Terriglobia bacterium | reverse complement strand
GCGTCATCCAGCGGTCCGGCGTTGGCGCGGACGACGTTGCGCAGGATTTCCGCCTCGCGCTCCGGCGCCCAGGCCGGCATTCCTTGCTCCTTTTTGTAGTGGCCGATCTCCACCGCGCATCGCGCCCGCTCGCTGAGTAATTTCAAAATCTGCTGGTCAATCTCATCAATGCGCCTTCGCCAATCCGACATATCCGTCATCGAGATGCGCTCCCTGTGCCTGATTTCAACCAGCGCACAAATCCTTCAATCGCCTTGCCGCCTTCGCGCGCGTAACGTTCTTCAATGGTTCTGACCAGCGCGCTGCCCACTACGGCCGCGTCCGCCAAGGATTGCGCCTGCCGCACCTGCTCCGGATTTGAGAGGCCAAAGCCCACCGCGAGCGGCAGTTGGGTGAACTTTCGCACCCTCTCGACCAATGGCGGAACAGAAGCGGAAAGCTTGGCCTGCTCGCCCGTCACGCCTGGGCGCGAAATGAGATACAGAAAACCCGATGAAAGCCGGGAAATCCGCGCCAGGCGGTCATCGGTGGAAGTAGGCGAGGCCAGAAAAATAGTGTCCAGCTTCTCCGCCCGCATGGCGGCGACATAAGGCTCCGCCTCTTCCGGGGAAAGATCCACCACCAGCGCGCCTTGGCCTCCGCCGCGCGCGAGGTCGCGCGCAAAACGCTCCAGCCCGTATTGGAGAACGGGATTATAGTAGGTGAACAAAATAATCGGGGCGCGCGCCTGTTTGCGCCACTCCGGGAGCAGCGCCAGAATCTTGCTCAGCGTCGCGCCAGCTTTGAGCGCCCGCTCGGAGGCGTGCTGGATGACCACGCCATCGGCCATCGGATCGGAAAACGGCACGCCCAGCTCAATCAAATCGGCCCCGCCCCGGTCGATGGCCTGAAGCAGGTCGCCCGTGGCTTCAAGGGTTGGATCGCCCGCGGTGAGGTAGAGGATGAGCCGGTTCGCTTCCCCCGGCGATTGAAACATCGCTTCGATTTGATTGGCTGCCGTCGTGGAGATCATAAAAGCTGCCCTTCCGAAATAACGATCACGAGCGTGTTGATGCGAAAAACCGGCATTTTTGAACACAAAAAGCCGTTACGAACCGGACTGGCTCTTGCATCTTCTTTGTTTTGTTGCAAATGCTCCGGTTCGTTGTCAGAATCGCTCTAATTCCTTTACCTTCAATCCATTGTATCGACTTTGCCCGTTTTTCCGTCCGCTTTGCTCTTCTAATATTTCTTTAGTTTCTATAAGTTGCAAAAAGTAAAACAATCCTTTTTTGGTGTTTTTGCTCTCTTTTCGCCTTTAACCACCTTTGGTTCAATTGCTTACTGCAATAATTCATGTGCGCTAACGAGCAATTTCGATTTGGGTCGAGCATCCTGTCCCCGAAGTTCATGGCAGATTTTAGAGCGTGCAGCGTCCATTGTCATGCTGAGCCCTGCGCTCGTCATCCTGAGCGGAGCGAAGGATCCCGGCATTTGGCTCAGGGTAAACTCCGCGAAGCATCTCCGTATTTCTTTGAAAATAAATACCGAGACCCTTCGCTCCGCTCAGGGTGACAGGTGACGGCTTTGTTAGCGTTCTTCTGGAACGGCACACGAGCACGGTTTGTGAATTCTCCCGTTGGCGCGTCCAGCCCGTTTTGTAGCAGCGGGCAAAGCCTATAAGGGACCGCCGGTTTTCAAAAAGTAAAAACCGGCGGCCAGACGCCGCCGCTACAACACAATCCGCAGGGTTAAAATACGAATCCTGCGCGCCAAATTCAGCCTAGCACCTCGTGTTGAGACTTTTGAGACATACGGGATAAACGAGACGATTTTTTAAGGATCGTTCCCGCAAAGCTACAAAATGCCCGCCGATTGAAAAATGCCCGCCGATTGAAAAATGCCCAGGTCCTTGTCGCCTCGTCCCGAAAGATTCACGACCGCGACCGATTCCGGGCTCATTTTAGGCGCGCGCTTCATCACTTCAGCCACGGCGTGCGCTGACTCGAGCGCCGGAATAATCCCTTCCAGGCGCGAAAGGAAGGTGGCGGCTTCGAGCGCCTCGCGGTCACTCACGCGCGTATACTCTGCCCGCCCCTCGCGGTAAAGCGCCGCATGCTCCGGCCCTACCGCGGCGTAATCGAGACCTGCGGAAATAGAGTGCGTGGTTGCGATCATGCCGTCATCTGTCTGCAAGACGTAGGTGTAAGTTCCATGAAGGACGCCGGGCCGCCCGCCGTCAAACCGCGCCGCGTGCTCGCCGAGCGCCTTGCCCTTGCCGCCCGCCTCCACGCCCACCAGCTTCACCTGCGCATCGGGGATGAAATCGTAGAAGAATCCAATCGAGTTGCTTCCGCCGCCCACGCAGGCGATGAGCACGTCAGGCAGGCGGCCCTCGGCGGCGAGAATCTGGCGGCGGCATTCTTCCCCAATGACGCGATGAAAATCGCGCACCATCGCGGGATAGGGATGCGGCCCGAGCGCCGATCCCAGCAGGTAATGGGTGTTTTCGACGTTGCTCACCCAGTCGCGCATGGCCTCACTGATGGCGTCTTTCAGCGTCTTGCTGCCCGAATCGACGGGAACCACCTTTGCGCCTAGCATCCTCATGCGGAAAACGTTGGGCGCCTGGCGCGTCATATCCTCCGCGCCCATGTAGACAACGCATTCCATGCCGAGCAGCGCGGCCGTGGTGGCAGTGGCAACGCCATGCTGACCCGCGCCGGTCTCGGCAATCAGGCGCGTTTTGCCCATGCGCCGCGCCAGCAGCCCTTGGCCGAGGCAGTTGTTGATCTTGTGCGCGCCGGTGTGCAAGAGGTCTTCGCGCTTGATGTAGATTCTGCCGCCGCCCAGGCGCTTCGTAAGGCGCTTGGCAAGGAACAAAGGCGTGGGACGTCCTGCGTAGGTTTGAAGCAGGCCGTCAAGCTCAGCCCGGAAAGCCGGGTCATTACGCGCGGATTCGTAAGCCCGCTCAAGCTCCTCAACCGGGTGCATAAGCGTCTCGGGCACGAAGCGCCCGCCAAATTCGCCAAAGCGCCCGCGGGCATCGGGTCCGGCGCGCGTTGTCAGATGGGTTGCCATAGCTTTCCTCCGCAAGGCATTGCTGTAGCGGCGGCCTCTGGCCGCCGGATTTTTGTAGCGCGGAGTTCTGCTCTTAGAACTCCGCGGCTGGTCTGATGGAAAAGGCACAAACCGCAGAGTTTTAAAAGCAAAACTCTGCGCTACACAGCTTCGCTCAGGGTGACAGGCTGAGGACTTCGTCAGCGTGTTCCCGTTAGTGGGCCAACCCGGCAATCGAATTATCCGCTTCCGCCACGGCGGCGAAAAAGGCTCGCAATTTGCGGGCGTCTTTGATTCCGGGCGAGTGTTCGACGCCGCCCGCCACGTCCACTCCAAATGGCCGGACGATGCGGATCGCCTCCGCGACA
>DASZAE010000395.1:0-16710 GCA_035945515.1 Terriglobia bacterium | reverse complement strand
GCAGGCGCCTGGAAAAGAGGCATTGTAGGTGTCGCCTCGGTATTTCAATTCCTGCTCGAGTCCGATCTCGGAAGTATAGTACCCGAAAATTGTTAGGCCTTTGATGAGCTCGAAGAATTCCACACCCGTCCGGTCTTCTGGGTTGGCATTATTAGGATTGGCGACAGCATTAAGAATTGCTGTTTGTTCGGCGGAGGTAAGACGAACGAAAGCGTTGCCGTGAAGTGAAAAGCTGCGTCCGTCAAGCCATGCGAGGCCCTGAATCAACTGTTGCTGATTAGCTGGCGACTCTTCGTTGTATCTTAAGTCGATGTACCAATTGACGAAGGCCGCCTTTGCTCCGGGTGTGGCCGTTTCCGGAATAATCAGGTCCGTCAAGGCCACAATAGTTTCGTTCTGATGGTCATCAAGGAAGAGCGGCTTCCACGGGGCCTCCGGGGTCTTAGAATCAGCTCTTCCGCTTTGAGCCTCTGAAGATAGCTGCGTTTGTGGAGGCTGAGTTTGGCCGAGGATCGGGAATGCCGTTAGTCCTCCGGCGCCTGCGACGATAGTTTTTAGCGCCTCTCTGCGCCCTGGATGCGTGTTCTCGTCATTGCTCTTCATCGAAAAATATCTCCTTCTGGACCGGAGCGTCGCTATTGAGGATTACAAATTATAGTGACAATTTTTTCTGTAGCGGCGCTCTCTGAACGCCGAAAAACCGGCGGCCAGAGGCCGCCGCTACAATATTTGTCGTCACTATAATTTGTAATCCTCGCTAATTGAATTCCCCGCGACGCATCTCGTCGGCGATATAGTCTGCGGTTCGACTTGCCAAAGCCAAAATAGTTAGCGTCGGATTCTTCTCACTGGAAGAGACGAAGCAAGCAGCGTCGGCGACAAAGAGGTTCTTGAGATCATGGGCCTGGTTGAATTTGTTCAGTACAGAGGTTTTCGGATCGTTGCCCATGCGGGCTGTGCCGGCGGAATGGATGCTCCACCCCGGGGAAAGCGGCTCGGTCCGTTCGCTGAGGATTTCGATGCCCGCCTTCTTGAACATCTCGTGTTGCATATCGACGGCGTCTCTGGCCATCGCCAATTCATTCGCGCCCCATTCTACATCAAACTTCAAAACCGGGATTCCCCAAGCATCGCGCACTACGGGATCGATTTTGACGCGGTTTTCAGCGCGCGGGACCACTTCCCCAAAGGAACCTATACTGACCACGGTGGCATAGTACTTGAGCACCTCGTCCTTGAAGCCGGCGCCGAAGCTGGGAATCTTGGTCGCGAAGCCGGGAAACTCGCTGCTGCCTCCGCCCCCTTCGAATCCGTATCCGCGGACGAAATCTTTCCGCTGTTCCTTGAGGTTCCTGAAGCGGGGAATATAGAACCCAGTTCCTTCGGGCCGCGCGTCGCCGCCGCGATTGGGATTCCCGCGAAGTCGCGGAATCAGCCCCGTGATGTCGCCCGCCATAATCTGTTCCGAAAAGTACCTTCCCAGCACGCCGCTCGAATTCGCCAAACCATCCGGATAATCTTCATTCTTAGAATTAAGAAGAATCCGGGCTGTATCGAGTGTGCCGGCCCCGAGGATGATGACTTTCCCATAGGCCTCCTCAAGCTCGCGCGTGTGACGATCAACGAACAGAACGCTTTTTGCCCGGCCGTCTTTACCGGCCATAACCTTCCAGGCAACCGCGTTCGTGCGGAGTGTCAGATTTCCGGTTGCCTGCGCAACCGGTATCAAGACCGCCGCCGAGCTGAACGATGCCCCAATGTTGCAGACCCGCCCACAGTGACCGCAGTAATGACACGGCGCGCGTCCCTTAAATGGTTCCGTCACTGTGGCAGAACGCCCATGAATCACGTGCCATTCGGAATTGGCTCCCTCCAGGCCACCTTTGAACACCGCCTCCGCGCAGGTAAAAGGCACCGGCCGAAGAAAGTGACTATCAGGGTTATTCGGCAGGCTGTCCGCATGGCCGCAAACCCCGATCATGTCCTCCACATGGCTGTAATACGGTTCCACATCTTCATAGGAGATGGGCCAATCATCTCCGGCTCCGTCGAAGCTGGCTGCCTTGAAATCTCGAGGACTGAAGCGAAGCGAGACGAGGCCCCAGTGCAGAGTCTTGCCTCCGACTGCCTGCGCGCGCACCCACACAAATTTTTTGCCGGTGTACGGATTTTCGAGTTCGTTGACAAAATGCTTCTTGTTCCATTCGTTGGCGGTGTAGTTGTAGATAGCTCGTTCGGAGGGACGGATTTCGCCCCGGAAGGGAAATTCGTAACGTTTTTTGTGATGATCGAAATCGGTAGCCAGATTAAAATTCGGGCCCCTTTCGAGCATGAGAACTTTTAGACCCTTCAGGCACAACTCTGTTGCTGCCATTCCCCCGGCCGCTCCCGAGCCTACGACAACCGCGTCATATACTTTCGGCATGATTAACCTCCCCATCGGCTATTGTGAAGACCGAATGGCCATGGGCGCGCGTCGAAAACGGCTAGCTCAGAAACGCCTTGTCGTATAGGGCAGGGTTTTAGCTCCAAGGTCCAGCCACTGCAACCAAGCCGTATCCGATCACATCAACATCATCATGTAAGGCGAATTCCCGCGTCCAGCCCGCGCGCCCATGAATCGAATCATGGATGATCTCACAGTTTATCTCGTTCCGGTACTTCTCCAGCAATGGCCCAATTCCGCGAAGCTTCGACGCTCGGACGGTAATACCCATTCAGACATTTTGCCATGAGGCTGATGGGAATTGTGGCTGCGCATCACACTTTCACCGTCGAGCTGCTAACGGGTCTGCGATGGCAGTCGAAAACCTGCGGACAGTGCCAGGATCACGGTCCACGCGAAAGTCTAACAAAGGCGGTCAAGTTGCTGAGTTCAGCGGCTAAGTGACCGAATTTCTGGCGAGATTGATTTTGACGACGCACGACCGCCCGGATTTTATGTGCTATTCTTATTGTCCTTTCAGCATCGCGGATGCTGCATGAATATACGGGCGTGGAGGAATGTTCGTGTCAACAATCGGAAAGTGCGCGCTTGGGATGCTCATCATAGGGTGCCTGCTGACCCGCGGCGCACATGCCGGCGAGTGGCCGACGTTCGGGCACGACCCGCAGCGCACCGGCTGGGCGTTCGACGAAGATACCATCTCACCCGCCAACGCGGGCACGCTGGAGCTCAAGTGGAAAGCCCACGTCGATAACGTGGCGAAAGCTCTTACTGCCTTGACCGCGCCGGTGGTAGCAACCGGAGTCTCGACTCCGAAGGGCGTTAAGACGGTCGTTTACGTGGCCGGGAGCTCAGATCATTTCTTCGCGCTTGACGCAGCCACGGGACAGGTGGTCTGGAGCCGCACGTTCAAAACCGTTTCGAAGCCCGCTAACGCAGATTTCTGGCTGTGCCCGCAGGGCATTAATGCCACGCCGGTGATCGATCCTCGCGCCGGAATCGTGTACGTCATTGAAACCGATGGAAGGCTGCTTGGACTTGATCTTGGAACAGGCGCTGTGAAGTTCGGTCCGATTCAGTTTGTCCCGCCGTTCTCGAAGAGCTGGAGCCTCAACCTTGCGGGTGGCATCGTCTACACGGCCATATCCCAAGGCTGCGGAGGCGCGCAGTCCGGCATCTACTCGATGGACGTTCGCAAGCCTTTGCAACCGGTGGTTCGCGATTTGCTTATTTCCACGCACGGCGGCGGCATCTGGGGACGAGGCGGGCCGGTGCTCGGTCTTGATAATCGTATTTTCACGGCGGACGGCGACGGACTGTTCGATCCCTCCCAGGGAGAATATGCCAGCAGCGTCGTGGCGGCAGGCCAGCGCGGCCTGAACTTGGTCGATTACTTCACCCCGGACAATTACGATTACCTCACACGGTTTGATCTGGACTTTGGCTCGGGCAGCGCCGTCTGGTTTGCCTATAAGAATTACAATCTGATCTGCGTGGGCGGCAAAGAAGGCGTGCTTTACATGCTCGATGCGGACGCGTTAGGCAGCAAGGACCATCACACACCACTTTTCGCCACGCCGCGCCTGGCCAACGACGCGGTGACATTTGAGGGAGAAGGAATCTGGGGCGCGCCTTCCGAGTGGACCGATGCGGCAAGAGGCCAGACCTGGATCTATGTTCCCATCTCGGGACCGGTGGCGAAGGGCGCTCCTCACTTCCCAATTGAGAACGGCGAGCACCCGCACGGGGCGATCGCGGCATTTCAAGTTGTCCTCGATCTGGCTTCTCGAAGGCCTGTTCTGCAGCCGGCGTGGATTTCGTCTGATTTCGACCTGCCCGACCCGGTGGCGATTGCCAATGGTGTTGTCTTCGCCCTATCCACGGGCGAGAACTCGAACCAGGTAGTTCCGCCCGCCGCGGTCATCGACAAGGGGTATCACGGCCTGCTCTCCGTGTCACAACGCCTGCAGAACACGACGCATGCGATCCTCTATGCCCTCGACGCCCGCACCGGCAAAGAGCTTTACAACAGCGGTAACCTGATCACCGCATGGACCCACTTCAGCGGCCTTGCCGTTGCGGAGGGGCGCGTCTACGCCGTGGATCACGACTCGAACGTCTACTGTTTTGGGCTCAAACAGCAACCGAAATAGCCGCCAGGGACCAGCCTGGAGCGGAGGGCTCGCGTTTTAGCCCAGCGGTTTTTCCGTTCAGTAGCCTATAAACCGCAGCGTGCGCAGCGAACGCTGGGCTACAATTTCAAAAACCAGGCGGAAGGAGCAGCATAGGGAACAGTCATCATGGCAAACCTGACACGACGGGATCTCATCGGCTCCTGCCTCAGTGGTCTTAGCGCGCTCGCGCTGGCCGGCCGGAATGCGTCCGCCCTTACGGCCAGCCAGCGACTGGCGGCGAGCGGCGGCAGGGCGCCGTCCTCGCGTTTCAGCGGGATTCAAATCGGCTGTATGACCTGGAGCTTCCGCGAGCAGCCCATCTCCGAGGCGCTGCAGAGCATTGTGAGGATCGGATTCTCCAGCGTTGAGCTTTGGAGCGGCCACCTTGACCCGTTCAAGTCCAGTGACGAGGAGATCATCGCCTGGAGAAAGCACTTCGCGGATGCGGGCGTGAAGATTACATCATATTTTGTGACCTTCGATGAAAAAGCGAGCGACGCTCAGATCGTCCGAAATTTTCAGGCCGGGAGGCTGTTGGGTGTTTCTATTTTGAGCTCCAACGTGCCCAAGTCGATGCTGCCGCGGATAAGTCGCGCCTGCCAGAAATTCAGAATGTACGCCGGCCTTCACAACGAAGTCTACGGACGCCCGGAACCCGACCAGGTTCAATTCCCATCCGATTACGCCGAGGTCTTCCGAAAATACCCTCGCTGGATCGGCGCAACGCTCGATGTGGGGCACCTCTACGCTGCGGGCTACGACCCGGTTCAGTTCATTCAGCAGTATCAGCAGCGGATCGTCAGCATCCATCTCAAGGACGAGAATCGCGTTCTTCCGCACTATACCGATTTCCCGTTCGGTAAAGGGCCGACGCCGCTCGTGCCCATCTTGCACACGCTGCGACAGCTTCATTTCGGCCATCCTGCGAATATCGAGTGGGGAGTTCAGAACGTCGATCCGGTGAAAGGCGTCGCGGAAGCATTAAAGTATGTAAAGCAAGCTCTCACCGCGTGATGGGAGCTTCGTAGCCCCGGCAATCGCGGCGTAGCGAATGCGTGGCAAGGCTTCCGGGAGCGGTCGCCCGCGGGCGTTGACGAAGATTGCCGTTCTAGGAAGCTGATTGCATAAGCGGAAAGGAGAACCATGAATCGTCGTCAGTTCGTTTACACAAGCGCCGCGGGCTTGGCTTGGCTGGCAAGCGCCCAAGCTGAGCAAGCCGCGGACCAGAAAAAACTCAGGGTGGGTATGATCGGCTGCGGGTGGTATGGCAAGACGGACCTGTTCCGCCTGATCCAAGTATCGCCCGTGGAGGTGGTCTCGCTGTGCGACACGGATTCGCGCATGCTGGCCGAAGCGGCGGAGTTGACGTCGCAACGGCAGGCATCACACAAGAAGCCGCGCACCTACGGCGACTACCGCAAGATGCTAGCCGAAAAAGATCTGGACATCGTGCTAGTGGACACGCCGGACCACTGGCACGCGCTCGCGATGATCGCAGCCATTCAATCCGGGGCGGACGTCTGGGTGCAAAAGCCGATCAGCCGGGACGTGATCGAAGGCCAGGCCATGCTGGCGGCCGCGCGTAAGCACAACCGCGTGGTGCAGGTGGGCTTGCAGCGGCGCAGCACGCCGCACCTGGTGGATGCGCGTGAAAAGGTGGTGCAGGCCGGAAAGCTTGGCAAGGTGGGCTTGGTAGAAATCTACTGCTATTACCACATGCGCGCGACGTCCAATCCGCCGGACACGGCGCCGCCGCCGAACCTGGATTATGAGATGTGGACCGGCCCCGCGCCCATGCGGCCTTACAACGCGCTGGTGCATCCTCGAAGCTGGCGCGAATTCATGCGGTACGGCAACGGCATCATGGGCGATATGGGCGTCCACATGTTCGATATGGTGCGCTGGATGATGAATCTCGGATGGCCCAAGCGGGTAAGCTCGACGGGCGGCATTCTGGTGCAGCACAGCAAAGCCGATATCTCGGACACGCAGCTTGCCACATTCGATTATGACGACGTCAAAATTGTCTGGCAGCACCGCACGTGGGGCAATCCGCCCGACCCGAAATACCAGTGGGGCGCCGACCTATATGGCGACAAGGGAACACTCAAGGCGAGCGTCTATAGCTACGACTTCATTCCCACGAACAAGCACGAGTCGCCGATTCACCAGGACGTCACTTACGAACTCGAGCAGTATCCCGAAGACAGAACCGAGAAGGACCTGGAGCTGCAATGTGCCCCTGCCATCCGGCACCACATGCTGAATTTTCTGGCGGCGATTGCCTCGCGCGGCAGACCGGTGGCCGACATTGAGCAGGGCTATATTTCGACAGCGAGCTGCATCCTTGCCAATCTCTCGATGAAGACGGGGCGGACGATGGCTTGGGACCCGGAGAAGGGGCGGGTGGTCGGCGACGATGAGGCCAACCGCCTTTTGGCCCGTACGTATCGCAGCCCGTGGGTGCACCCAACGCCGGAGAACGTGTAGACCCGGCGCGCCTCGCAAAAATGGTTCCGATTGGAGACGGTTGATGTTGCTGCTAACAGGGCGAGTCACTCATTGAGCAAGCGTAGAGTTGTTTTTTAACTCTGATTCCATAATGGCATCGGCTCCTTCGTGCCGGTAGAGTCACCGCCTGTCTCCACGGACCGCAAAGGGGGGCTAACAACAGGTCCTGCTCCGGCGCATAGGGCTTGTAGGGTTTCGACATGCTCCTCGTTTCCCACACTCGCCCCTGTGAATTCAAGAGACATCAGCAGTTCTCGGACACGCTCCTCACTGCAATTTCGCCGACCCAGTCGTCGCCACGTATTGCCTTCAGCCCAAGCGCAACGGCCTCGTACAGACTGGATGCGGTTACCCGTGCACTATGCGAGAGGCCATTCAAATCGGTAATAGAGACCCGACACACCAAGCGCAAAAAACCCTGCAAAAACACTCAAGCTGGCCACCCATCCCACAATCAAGCGCCTATAGCGCGCGGCGAGCCTGGTTTGCGAAACTACTGCGGCGCGAGCCTCACTCGCCGCATTCAGAAATCAACTTCTGATAGACTTGCCGGGCGTGGTCATAAGCCTGTCTTGCGGCTGGTAATTCCGTACTCGAGATCAACGGTGATTTCTGCGTCCAGCACTGGTTCACACCCGCCAGGCACCATTCGGCGCTGCGGCGGGAGGCGCGGATGGGCCGCCCTCCGACAATCACAAAGATTGGGTTGGTATGCGATGAGGGGAGGATCCGCACGGCCATCCAACTGCTCTTTTTGATTGCCACATTGAAGTTGAGCTTCTGCACCGTTCCGTCAGCGACGATGTCCCTCTTCGCAACCGGTTCTCCGTTTACCAAGAGTTCAACCGCCACCTTTCGTGTGTCCCCGATACGGCATCGATCGAGGTCCCAATAGGGCTTCTCATCATAGGGTCGGCTTTGGATACTCTGGCCGGAAGAAGCAGCGGCTTGGGTGAAATCATAGTGGGCCGGCGCCGAGGAACGGGGAATGAGGTCCAGGTAGGCCGCTGCATTGACGCTTACCTGGACGGTAGCTGGGGCGGCAAGATCCACCTCGCTGCCGCGGGTTCCCATCTGCGTCCCGTTGACGGTAAAGTCCATCAGGTGACTGCGGCCGTCAGAAACATACACGGCTCCGTCTTCGACCGCCTTCACATATTTGTCATACGTTAATGGCCCATCGATCTTAGCGTACGTCCGTCCCTCCCCCACCCGGCTATCGTAAATGCACGGGAAATCGGTCTCTCCGGAAAGCCGCGTGCGAAAGCCTACATTCAGGGTTTGATACCAAATATTCAACTCCCAAACGTAAGGGGTATCTCCCGCGGAGATGAAGTCGACGGTGTTGGGGTAAGTTACATCCACTATATATTCGTTTGCTCCAATGCTGTCGAAACTGGGAATTTGATAGTTCGGCAGCGCGCTTCCTGCCACCTTCAGGCCCCAGCCCGAATGGGCGAAGCCGGCAGCCGCGCCTTGCGATCTTGCCCAACGCAGCACAGGTAAGTCCCAAGTGGGCCAATCTTCAATCCGCTTTGTGCCCGGATACATTAAGTTCTTGAGGTTAAGCAGCACAAGGTGGCCGCAATGGCTGGACGGAAATCCAGAGACTTCGAGGTCATAATGCATCAGGCAATAGGGTCTCGAAACAGGGTTGTTCTGCCGGCCCCGGAAGAATTGACTTTGATAATAGAAACACGGCCCCCAAATGAGCGTGGCGCCCACGTTCAGGTGTTCGCCAAGCACCTGGCGATCCATGTCTGTTGGTAAGACGCCTTGAGTCGGGTTCTCGTAATGCGAACAGCCTGCGGGATGAATATGGTCGTCACCCGAATACCACCCGAATTTGGTCGGATCGATCCATCGCTTCAGATGGAACGTCAGCGCCTTGGGCCCCGCGGCGTTCACAGTGAAATGGTTTGTTTCAGTGATGTACTCTGGCCCGCCCGTGTAGGTCACCGTGTAGGAACCAGGCGGAAGCGAGACCGATTCGCCATCGTAGCGATAAACTTGAGGCTGGAAGTAAAAGTCGGGCGCTAGCCGTTTCGACGGGTTGGGATATATCCGGTTCTGCGCGTCTTCGAAAACAAACGACGCCATAGTACGCTGTCCGTTTTCATCGTACACATGCAGTGCGATCGAATGAGCCGGAGCAATTTTGAAAAGAATGCGTACTTCGTTCAGGAAGCCTACATCTTGCGTTCCCTGGCCCACATCGAATGCCAGGGTTGCCGAACGTTCCCCTGCGTCCCGGCTATAAATCATAAGAATGCGGTATTCAAGCGGAAAGCCCGAGAGCCGTTGAACGGGCGGAGCCATGTCCCATCCGGCGGGCGTAAGCGCTCTTGATAGAAGTGAGATTTCAGCCCAGCGTTCCCGAACGTCAGCCGATGAAAGCCTTTCGGCCGGAGAGGGATTTCCCGTAGACGGTATGTAGACTGGACCGCTGTTTGGACTGTTCACCTCCAACGGAGCTGTGACGCCAGCCTGGTTCACAACTTTTACCAGGAAAAGACGCGCTCCGTCTTGGATCAGGTCTGCTGCGGCGGGACCCCGCTTTGCATCAACCCGGCTCTCGGGATTGATGCTTACCTCCACTAGGTCGTACTTATCCAAAATTTTTTCTACCCGGGAAACAGCAGCCCGGGGGTCGGCGTTTGCAAACGCGGCATCGATTCCTGCCTGATCCTCGGCAGAAAGAGGCTGGCCGTAGAAATCCAGATCTCTCTCCAACTCGCGCACCTGGTCGGCAAAGGGCTGCAGCGGAGTAATGGCATCCGAAGCTGGTCTCGCGCGCGTGAATCGAGGAGAGGCCAGCATCGCCATAGCCAAGATGATAGAAATCGACGCCGGAGAAGCAACTTTTCGGTAATTCGCTTTTATCATTTTGTTATATTACGCCCTAAAAGCTCCCGCCGGTGCAAAGGGTGGCGGCTTGTTTTCTGCTGTCGCGATAGCCGGTTGGTGAATCCCGTCTTAATGCCAGGACCGTTGCCACAGTCTGTCCGGCAGTGGGCCACGCCGAATCACTTTTGCAGGTAAAAGGCCGATTGATAGATCGACCAACCTTCCATAGCGACGATCAAATCGAGGTTGCCGGCCAGGCATCTCAGCCTTTGCCACCTGCAAGCGTCCGCGCGTGATGCGCTGAGCCTGATGCTCGTTTTCACAGGCGGCTCCCAGTTCACGTTTATGAAAGAGGATTTCGTCCGCATGATGCCGCCTTCGATTCCGTGGCCGCGCGCGTTAGCCTATTTCACTGGTGTCTGCGCGGTGGGTGAAGTAAGCAACTACTTACTGCCGCGCACGTTCACCGCAAACAACGCATGATGGGCCAGAATGAATAGGGTGTTGCGGCCCGGACCGCCAAAAATGATGTCGATCGGCCGCTCGGGCACGTCGATTTGGCCAATCTCTTTACCTTCCGGGCTATAGATAAAAATCTGGCCGTTGGCCACGTACACGTTGCCGCGACGGTCGACCGCAACGCTTTCGCCGCCACGCTGCGCGAAAGGCTTAAGATCACTCAGCGCGCCGTCAGCGCCCACTTGCGCGCTGTAAGTCACGTCTTCCGATTCGCTGCTCACGTAAACGCGCCGGCCGGGGCGCGCGCTGACAAATCCATAGGCGTCCAGATTATCGGAGAAGCGCCAGCCCGTATAGTCCGGCGGCCCTTGCTGGAAGACGCTGCCCGCGGGCAGGAAGACGCTGCCGTCGGGCGAGACGTATTCTTTTGCCTTCGGCGTGGACACGTCTTCGGCAAACATCTCGGCCAGCGTCCTATAGATCATGGCGCGGAAATCAAGCTGATTCCTGAATTCGCCATTGTTCCAGTAGTTGGCGGGCAAAATCGCTGTCGCACCGGGGCGCGGCTTTGTGGTCTGTGGAGAAAGCACGGTGATTTCATTCTCCGGCGTTCCCGGGCGGAAGCAATAGACTGTGCCCTCAGGACCAGCAGAAGAGACTACGATCAGATCGCCCGCCTTATCGACGGCGAGATTCACGGGATCCAACGGGTTATCGCGCTCAATCGTTAAACCCTGCGCGGCGGACCACCCATAGATGCGCTGCTGGTGGTGATCGACGAAATAGAGTTTGCCCGCCGCATCCACCGCAGCGCCGGAAATGGAGAAAAAGCCGCCTTCCAGCTTACGGACTTTCATCCTTGGCTCTCTTAGAGCGAGCACGGCGGAAGCGTCTGACGGACGCAGCGCGCTGGGCGTGGCGGGAATATCGAGCACGGCAAACTCCCGCTCGCGCACTTCCAGATGATGCGTCATGTCCTCAATCGCGTCTTCATAAGGAAATTTGCTGGCGCGCAGAAACGTCCCGCAGCCGTTGGCGTCGCACACCGCGTATCCGCTTTCCGCGTTAACGTGCACGTTGCGGAAATGAAGACCGGACGATTGATAAAGGCGCACAGCGGCGGGGAAAGGCGCGTGCGAGCGCGTGACGCGGTAGCCGTGATAGTTGGCCACGGTGATGTTCTTGCACCAGTCGAATTCAAGCGATAGGGACTCGGGGCTTTCACCGGCTTCCTCTTCCGTCTGGGGCGCGTTGATGTCCCAGTTCTCCACGTGACTGAATATGATTTCGTTGCGCACGTGATGCTCGTTGGAAAGCTCGTAGACGTGGCCGGGCGTCTTCGTCCAGGAGACGTAGAAACCCGCCTGCGCGAACGTGTCGGGCATCCAAATGTCGGCAAAAGTTCCTCCTCCGCCTTCCGTCACCCACAAGCTGGGATATTGTCCGCCCCACCTCTTGTGCAGGTCAGGATCAGCCGTGTGGTTGTTGTTGTAGGGATTGAAGCCGCTGCCGTGGCCGCCGAGAAAGCGCACATCATCCACCAGCGACTTTTCGCCCGCGCGCCATATAACGCCTGAGGCGCGCGGATTGATGCCGCCGGTAAAAACGCCGAAACCCTGAATAATATTCTCGCCGCCGGGAGGCGCATAGATCACAGGCCGCGGCGCTCCCACGCCTTGAAATCCTGGCGCATTATCGGGCACGCCAAATTGCGTGAGCGTAGGATGAAGTCCAATCAGTATAGTATCCGGCCTGAGCTTGAGCGTATCCGTGACGATATAGCGCCCGCTAGGGAAATAAAGCACGCGATGCGCGTCAATAGCCTTCTGAATAGCGGCTGTCTCGTCAGCTACGCCGTCTCCGGTGACGCCGAGCGTGTGCACGTTCACCCACTCATCTGTCGGCGGCAACGCCGGGATCGCGGGTGGCAATGGCGCGGGCATTGCGGCGAGAGACGTCGCGTGGTCTACCATCCCGATAGAACCAGTCATGCCCTCGCCGGGGACGACTAAGCCGTAGTTGAAATCGGTCATCCGGTAAACCGGACCTTTGCCGGCAATCTTCCTACCGCTTTCACGTAGGAGAGCAAATGTGGGCACGTCCTTACAGACAGCGTTCTCGAAGCCGATTTCGGCAAGTGGGCTCTTCTCATTGCTGATGATGACGGCAGCGCGGGTGATGTTCTCGAAACGGCTGTCTTTTACCCACAGTTCGTCCGAGTAGTGCGGATCAATATCGATGGCAGCGGGCGTGTTGCGGAACGTATCGCGGATCAGCGTGAGCCCAGCTTCGTGCTCGCGGATCGCAGCCTCACGCTGGCCGTCAAACACAGAATCAATCAGGGTGAATTGCCAGGCAGGCGAAGTCTTGTCTGTCAAGATGCCGTAGCGCCCGCCGTAGAAGCGCAAATCCTCAGCTTCGTTGCCGACCTCGGTTAGCCCGGCAAGGCCCGATCCGATGTGAAAATCGATGTGGCTCAGGTAAGAATGCTGCGCCACGTGGAACCGGATGGCGATCGCGGCCGGGTTGCCGTCTCCAATTTCAAAATCGATATTGCTCATCGCTGAATAGAACGTGCCGGGATTGGCGTCGGCAATGTTGGCGTTAGGTGGAACCGTGCCCGGCGGCGGAAACGGTATGCGGAAGGGCATCCTGAATGCGCCACCGGGCGCCGCGCTACGCAGCGCGCGCAGCCGGGCGCGGAACTGGGCGTCGAACCGGAAGCCGGTGAACATTACCAGCACGCCTTCGCCTGTCTGAAAGCCGGGGGTATTGGGCGCGAGCACAAAGACGGGGCGCGTGGCGCCATAACCGAAAATGCGCACGCCGGGCCAGACGTAGATGGTGCGCGTCAGGCGGTAGCGGCCTGAAGGGACGAAGACAATGCCCTGGCGCTGATGGTTTTCCGCCTTGTCAATGGCGGCCTGCAGTGCGGCGCTATCGTCGGCGACACCGTTGCCGCGCGCGCCGAACGCTTGCGCCGTCAGATACACCGCCTTGGGATCATCCAGCCGCGTGGTAAAGACCGAGGCGGCCCACGCAGTCGAGCAAACACACACAATCAGCAACGAAGCGAGCGAGCCGCTTACAATCCACCGCCAAGCACGAAATGGCAGGCCGCAGTTTTTCATTCTTTCCCCCAGCGCAGAAGTTGGTTAAGGATCAGAAGGATCCCCGAACATCGTATTTTATTTTATCCGCGATTTCCATTTCGGACTCCGACGCCGTCCCGCAGCGCCCACGAGGGCAGGGGAGGCAGGTATCTGCGTTCATGTCCATATGGACTAAAAATGACAACGTCGGATCCTATGTAATCAAGATTATTGTTATTGGAGTAGAATCAAATTCAGACGTTCAAGGGAGGATGAGATGACCATAACCATCGAAAAACCTGCGCTCAGCCCAGCATCTGCTAAGTTCCTGAAGAAAGAACACAGGATCCTGATCGACGGAAAGTGGGTGGCCGCGCAAAGCGGGAAGACCTTCCCAGTGGAAGACCCGGCAACGGAAGAGATCATCGCCTATGTGCCTTCCGGAGACAAGGCAGACATTGATTTGGCCGTCGCAGCCGCTCGGCGGGCTTTCGAAACAGGTCCGTGGTCCCGAATCTCGCCGGGCGAGCGTTCGCGTATTGTTTGGCGCCTTGGCGACCTTCTGGAAAACCATCGGGACGAGTTTGCAGAACTCGAGGCCCTTGACAATGGCAAACCCGTAACCAACGCGCGCTCCGGCGATGTACAGGGATCGATCGATATGTTCCGCTACATGGCGGGATGGGCGACGCGGCTGAACGGAGAAACGATCTCGGTTTCTACGCCGGGGAACTGGCACGCTTATACGCTGCGTGAACCCGTGGGAGTGGTCGGCCAGATCATCCCCTGGAACTTCCCGCTCATGATGGCGGCATGGAAGCTGGCTCCGGCCTTGGCGGCGGGATGCACGGTTGTTTTGAAGCCTGCCGAGCAGACACCGCTAACGGCCCTGCGCTTTGGCGAGCTGATCCAGGAAGCCGGCGTTCCGGACGGCGTGGTCAACATTGTGACAGGCTTCGGTGAAACCGCTGGCGCCGCGCTAGCCGCGCATCCGGATGTAGACAAGATAGCTTTCACCGGTTCGACAGAGGTTGGCAAGCTCATCGTCAAGGCATCCGCCGGAAATCTGAAACGAGTGTCGCTTGAATTGGGCGGTAAATCGCCCGCGATTGTGTTTCCGGACGCCGATTTGGATCTTGCCATTGCCGGCACAGCTTCCGCCATTTTCTACAATCAGGGACAGTGCTGCACGGCTGGATCACGATTGTTCGCGCACAAATCAGTGTACGATCGGGTCGTCAACGGGGTGGTAGCGGAAGCTGGCAAGCTGAAGGTTGGACACGGTCTTGACCCTGCCGTCAATCTCGGGCCGCTTGTTTCAAAAGAGCAGCATAACCGCGTCACTGGTTACATTCAGTCCGGTCGCAACGAGGGTGCGGAGGTCATAGTCGGCGGAAAAGCCGGCAATGGGCATGGGTACTTCGTTGAACCAACGGTGCTGGCGAAGACCAACCGCGACATGCGCGTTGTTCGAGAGGAAATTTTCGGGCCTGTGGTGTGCGTGCAATCTTTTGATGATGACGACCTCGACGCAGTGGCCAAGTTTGCGAATGACACCGAGTACGGCCTGCAGGCGAGCGTCTGGACGCAAAATCTTCGAGTTGCTCATACGATGGCCAGAAAGATCAAAGCGGGAACCATCTGCATCAATGCCCACAATTATGGCGATCCCGCTTGGCCGTTTGGAGGATATAAGCAGTCGGGCTGGGGCCGCGAGATGGGCAAGGAAGTCATGGAACACTACACCGAGATGAAGTCGGTTGCAGTAAGGCTCTAAAACAGTGGAACCCGGAGAGTCATCTGTAAAATCAACTTTCTGAAGGCGAACAGGAGCTTGCAGGGCGCGCACTGGCTGAATCCTTGCTGTTTAGACGCCCAATTGGAGGGAAGTCATATAGGCGCTCCGCGCTATCCTCGAACCTGTCTGCAGAACGCAGATGCACACCACCTGGCGATGAACATCCTGACTTCTTAGAAAACTACCTCTTGCCCATGTATTCTCCCCCATTCGCGAGAAGCATTATGATGCAAAGTCAATCGCAACGACCTCATGAAACACGATGGAAGGGACATCCAGATCAATTCCGCTTTCGTCTTGCCGGTAGGGAATTTCTCGCTGCGCCACCAGCAGTTGAACCTTCGCAGCGCGGCGGCCGTTTGGAAGGCGAACGCGCACACGCTGTTTCGGCGCTGGAATAACCTCCCGAACAGGTCCCTTCATCATCATGGGATTAGTCAGGTTCACCAAATGAACGGTCATGGAATTTTTTTGCGCCCACACGGACAAATCAATCACGCCCGCGCCCTCTGCTGTCACCGGGGGAGCTTCCTGGGAGCACCAGAGCACAACATTCCGGAGCAATTTCCCGTGGTCAACGTCCAGCACGTTCCAAAAAGTGCGGCCTGGATCCCACGGGAAATACACCACGCGCCCGCGCCCGATCTGACGGATAAATACGCCGGGTTCAAAGGTATTGTCCGGCCTCGGAAATACCTCCTCCATCGGAAGATCAGGATAGGACGGAACAACACGCAGCGGTGAATGGACATTTTCCGCTCGTGGTTTCACAATGACTCGGTTGACGCCATTGATGATTCGGGTGGCGTCTTCAAGACCTTGCAAGATCGGATGAAAGCGGCCGGTTGCCGGGTCCTTTTCCAGGTTCAAATAAGAATTCAGCATGGGTCCTTCAATCTTTCCAGCGAAAGAAGCGCCAAACAAGATAGAAAGACCAAAGTCATTCCGGCGCACGCCCCACTCGTCATATAAGGACGTCTCATACGTTGCAACCACACTGCCGCCTTGGTTCACGTAATTGCGGATTTGATCGCACTGCGCCGTCGAAAGCGCCGCGATATTCGGCAGAATGAGAGCTCGCCACTGCTTCACTCGCTCCTCGTCAAGCAGCTTATCGTGCACCATCTCGAAGGGAATTCGGGCCTCGACAAGAGCCTGGTAAAAACCAAGAATCGGCTCTTCCACCTTGGCGGTGGCGTCTTTGCCGCCATAAAATGTGGCGGTTTGCTGGGAGTACACCACGGCGACGTGAGCGAGCGGCGCTTCATTTCGCAGATATCGCTCGTTCCGGTAGTGCCAGTTATAGACCTCTTCGATCACGGGAAACCAGCGCCGGTCGATGGGTTTGGCGTTGAACTTGACGAACCAGGGGCGGAAACCTTG
>DASZAE010000394.1:0-16215 GCA_035945515.1 Terriglobia bacterium | reverse complement strand
ACAGGCCGTCCGGGTTCCTATCGCCACAGGAGAACGGCTGGTTACGAGGCACCAGTTTCGTGAAGTGTTTGAGCAGCAGGCGTGCCACGTGATTCAGCCGGACCTTTGTCATTGTGGAGGACTGCTCGAGGGGAAAAAGATCGCGGCCATGGCGGAAGCGTATTACATGGGCGTAGCGCCGCATAATCCGCTTGGTCCGGTGGCGAATGCCGCCGCATTGCACTTTGCGCTGTCTACGCCAAACTTTCTGATCCAGGAAGATATGCTCTCCGACGTTCCCTGGCGCTGGGACGTGGTCCGCCACTCGCTCGAAACACGCGAGGGTTATTGGCAGAAGACCGAAGCGCCCGGTCTTGGCATTGAAGTGAACGAAGTCGAGGCCGCCAAACATCCGTTCCAGCAGGAAGTGATGCACCCGGCAACGATCCATGCGCGGGACGGAGCGATTTTGGATTGGTAGTTCTTGAAGTCTTCGACAAAGACCATTCAATAAAGGTAGTTCACCAAACAAGCGCAAAAACGCCAAGAAGGAAAAGTTATTATAAACAAATTAGCTTGGTGGGATTCTAACCAGCCGGCTGACCGCGAGACCATCTTCTGGTTTCCGTATTCGTTTTCCCTTCGCACCTTTTTGGTGATCTTGCTTTTCCCGTTTAGGTGGCCAGAATTCCAAGTGCATTCGGATAATTTCCGGCAAAATCATGCTTACTAGCACAAGAGCAGCCGCTTCAAATCTCGACGCCGGTTACAACCGCGCTTACGTCTGGTCGATCTCACTTGTCGCCGCGCTGGGCGGACTTCTCTTTGGTTACGATTGGGTAGTGATTGGCGGCGCAAAACCGTTTTACGAAAAGTTCTTTCACTTGACGGATCCCGGCCAGCAAGGATGGGCCATGAGCTGCGCGCTGGTTGGTTGTCTGGTGGGCGCGCTGATCTCGGGTGGCTTGACGGAGCGATACGGGCGCAAGCGGTTGCTGATCGCTGCCGCAATGCTCTTTGCCGTGTCCTCGCTTGGAACCGGCTTGGCAAACGCCTTCGGACCCTTTGTTGCCTGGAGAATTTCGGGCGGGGTTGCGATTGGGCTGGCTTCCACTCTTTCACCGATGTACATTGCCGAGGTTTCGCCCGCCCGCCTGCGGGGCAAGCTTGTATCCATGAATCAACTGACCATCGTCCTTGGCATTCTGCTGGCGCAGTGCATTAACTGGTTGATTGCGAGGCCAGTGCCCTCGAATGCCACTGCCTTGGACATCCTCAATTCGTGGAACGGCCAGATCGGATGGAGGTGGATGTTCTGTGTGACGGCGATACCGTCGTTATTGTTTTTCATCGGGATGTTCGCGGTTCCAGAAAGCCCCAGGTGGCTGGCTAAAAAAGGCAGGCCTCATGAGGCTCGCAAAGTGCTTGGAAAAATCGGAGGTGGCGCTTACGCGACTCAAGCCCTGGCCGAAATCGAATCCAGCATCGGCGCCGATGCAGAAAAGGCCAGCATTAGAATGCTGCTACGGCCTAACATGAGGAAGGCTTTGATATTGGGGGTGGCGCTTGCAGTCTTTCAGCAGTGGTGTGGCATTAACGTCATATTCAATTACGCCGAAGACGTTTTTTCCGCGGCCGGCTATAAAGTCTCGGCCATTCTATTCAATATTGTGGTTACAGGCGTTGTAAACCTTCTCTTCACCTTCGTGGCCATCGCCCTGGTTGATAAAACGGGCCGCCGGAAGTTAATGCTCATAGGGGCGGCCGGTTTGGCGGTGATTTACACCCTGCTCGGAACTGGATACCATCTCGGCAGCCAAGGGCTGCCCATGTTGATTTTGGTGGTTGCAGCTATTGCATGTTACGCGATGTCGCTGGCCCCGGTCACGTGGGTTGTAATCTCTGAAATCTTCCCCAACCGCGTGCGGGGCGAGGCCATGTCTGTTGCAGTCACATCGCTGTGGATTGCTTCTTTCGTTCTGACTTACACATTCCCATTTCTGAATAAAACCGTCGGGTCTGCAGGGACATTCTGGGTCTATGCCTCTATCTGTGTTGCCGGCTTTCTTTTCATCCAGCGCCGCCTGCCGGAGACGAAAGGCAAGACGCTTGAGGAAATTGAAAGGCTGTGGGACTGAGGTTAGGATTTCTCCAAGGGAGGTGCGCGAATGAGTTGGGTCCTGTTTATCAATGATGGGAAGACCAGCGTGATTACCAGAAAATGCGCAAGCGTGTCCTTCCATTTGAAACTTATTTACCTAGTGCTTGCTGTTTGCCCGGTTTTGATCTCGGGGTGCTCTCACGGCCCGTCCTTTGGGACTGGCATACCTACATTTACAAGGTCTTTCACCGTTGCCGGCCAGCAATACCAGTACACAGTTGTTGGCAGGAGTCCTCAACAGGGTGGCACGACAATGATATCGACCGTGCTTGTCCCAATTTCTCTCGCTTTTGACGGCTATATCAATCAAGCTGGAAAGCAGTTGGTCATTAGCGCGGCCCCCGATGTGTCAAAGGCAATCCATTCGCCAATTTTCCAAAAGTACGCCTTTGCGACCGGCGACACCCAATACGGTGATGCCATGCTGCGCGCGGAATTTTATCAAGAGGCCGTCCGAAAAAACTGGCATACACTGCTTGACCAACCGCGCGTAGCGCCGCCCCTGCAGATTGAAATTCCAGTAGCCGATGGGTATGTGCTGACCTCAAAACGAACTGGGCATTCGCTGGCGGTGGTCGATCAGGATTTCGTTCAAAAGAAGTTGTTCGAAGGGCTCTCGAAAATGAGCGTCAGCCCAAATGAACTCGTCATCGCACTTACTAAAAACGCCGAATTCTATCAACTGGGTGACGCAACGGTTTGTTGTTCATGGGGTGCGTTTGGTATTCATTCCGATCCTTCGTCTAAGGCTTTGCAATCGTTTGTTCTGAGCACTTATCTCGATCCGGGTGTTGTGCCCGGCGATTCCGACATACAGCCGCTGACCCAGCAAATTGCAGCGTGGATGAACGACCCGCTGCACGGTCATCAGGCAAATATCTTCCCGGCGTGGCAGAAACCATCTGGGAATGGCGCTTGTGGAGGTCGCGGCATTGGAACCCAGTATCGCTTTGCGCTGCCCACGGACGGCGGCCTGATATCGAATTCAACGGTGGTGAAGGCGGAAGGGGGCGAGTATCAACTTGAGAACGTCGCCTTGCTTCCCTGGTATACCCAGAATGCCCACCCGGATACTTTCCAAGGCTCGTACAGCTTTCCCGATACTCATGCGCTTATTGCCGCTGCCCAACCCTGTTCGCGCAGGCGCCGTTCGATCCCAGGCCCGGCTGCCTTGCTGGTCTCGAATATACGCCCTGCAAACGGACACGAGTTGATTGGATATTGGGTGGGATATTCCCAATCGTTCCCTCTGCGAGACGTCTCACCTCAATGGGACGTGGTGATCGTCGCCTTTGCCCCGCCGGCTAAAGGCTCAACGAGCCGCATGGTTTTCCGAACGCCTGCTGGCTACACGAAAGAGCAGTTCAAATCGGATATTGCGTACCTGCAACGTCACGGCAGAAAGGTTTTACTCTCGCTTGGCGGCGGCGGCCAGGTTGTGGTGTTAAATACAGAGGGCGATCTTGGTGATTTCACCAGCAGCATTTCAACTATTGTCAAAGAGTATGGTTTTAACGGCGTCGATCTTGACTTCGAGACGCCTTCATTGATGCTGAACCCCGGCGACACGAACTTCCGCAAGCCAACGACCCCTTCGATCGTGAACTTGATCACCGCCATGCGCCAACTCCGGCGCCGTCTTGGACCGAAGTTTATGATTGCAGAGGTTCCCGAAGGCCCCCAAGTGCCTGCGGGCATGGAGGTGTATGGCGGACAGTTTGGCTCCTTCCTCCCCGTCATTTATGGAACTCGGGATATCTTGTCTTTCGTCGATGTGCAGAATTACAACACACCACCGCTCGAAGGGCTGGATGGGAACTATTACATGCCGGAAACAGCGGACTATTATGTCTCAATGACCGAGATGTTGCTCCGCGGCTTCCCGGTGGGACGGGACCCAAAGTCGTTTTTTCCGCCTCTGCCGCCGAAGAAGGTAGCGATTGGGTTCCTGGTTGGCCGCTCGCCCATCGGCGCAATAGAGAACTCCGTGCGATATCTCATCACCGGGAAATCCTATGCTGGAACCGAATACAAGCTGAGACGAGCAGCCGGTTATCAGAATTTCGACGGTGTCATGTTCTGGAACATCCAAGCGGACCGCCGGGGCAACTATCAAATGTCCAATTCCGTCGGCCCGCTTCTGCACGGTTTTCCGCCGGTCAAAAATGCGGCTCAAACCGAGCCGCGTTAGTCTGGGACCCTTGGCGTCCCCCTTCGGAACAGAGCGTCATAAATCAGCGGCGGCCATTGGTTGTAGGGCCGCCGGTTTTTGTAGCGCAGACCTCCGTATTTGAGGTCTGCGGGTTTTTTGCCCATTCAAAGACCGCAGACCGCAAAGGCGGCGGTCTGCGCTACAGAGTCTGAAGCCTAGAAATAAAACTTCAACGCAAGCTGAATGTTCCGCTCCCCTTGGGAGGTCAGAATCTCACCGAATTGCGAGCTGGTCACGGTCCGGCTGGCCGTCTGGAATATGGGAGTGTTCGTGAAGTTAATAAACTCGCCCCGGAGTTCCAGGCTCTTGGATTCGGAGAACTTGAACGACTTAAAGACCCCCGCGTCCCACTCGCTCAGTCCAGGACCCACCACGGTATCGTTCGCACAATTACCGAACGTTCCAGCCGCGGGTATCGCAAACGACGAGGTGCCGAACCAGGTTGTCCCTGGGCCAACTCCGCCAGGATAGGTGTTCGGGGCAACGCAATTTGCACGGTATCCGCGGCTATTTGTTCCGGACCGATCCGATCCCCCCGTGATGTCCCACGGGAAGCCTGTATGACGGCTGACAATGCCGCTGAGCGTCCAGCCGCCAATGAGGCTGTCGGCGGCCCGGTTCATGTGGCTGCCGAAGTGTCTTCCCGCGCCAACCGGCAGTTGGTAGGTGTAGGAGAACGTGAACAGGTGCGTATCGCTGAAATATGACGGTCCCCATTCAACGCTTCCGTTATTCGCGTAGAGGTTCTGCCAGTAGTAGTCTGACGTGCCCGCCTGGCCTCCCTGGCCGTAATAGCCGGTATTGTTGGCCATTGCCTTTTGGTAGGTGTAAGACACTTGGAACTCGAGACCGCGTGTCAAGTGCTTGGTGAGGCTCGTCTGCAAAGCGTCGTACGCTTGGTTGCCATTTGACGCGGTGCCGGAGATCTGGCCGATGACGTTGTAGAGAGCCGGATCGCCGGAGAGGAACGGGCTGCCGCACGGGGCTGTTGCCGTTGACGGGCATCCGCCAAACCCCGGCAGGCGCTTCTGGAAATAAGGCATAGGATCCATCAGGTTCGTTCCGTGCTGCCCAACGTAGCCGACAGACAAGAGCATGTCGCCAGGGAACTGGTGCTCGATGCTGAAATTCCACTGCTGAACGATGGCCGGCATCACGTTAGGATCCCACAGTCGAATGTTGGTCTTGGCATACGGGTTCGTGGGAGCGAGGACCGAAAGCCCCTGGTCGGTGGTTGACCCGGGGAAATAGGGCAGCGTGCCCGTCGTGTAGTCGTTCTCGAACTCCGATTGGAATGGAGGATTCAGGGGCAGACGGAGATTCGTGCCGGTTCCTTCCAGGAACGAAGAGATGGTGTAAGCGCCGCGTAATACGGTAGTTTTCCCAAGGAAGCCCGGCGAGTAGGCGAAGCCGATGCGCGGCTCAAAGTCTTTGTTATAGGTATTGTAGAGTGCGCGCGAATTGCCGACGACGCAGTTCGAGCTTCCGAGCAGCGCCGGGCAGACGCCTTCCACGCTCTGGCTTGGGAATTCTTCCACGCCTGAGATCGGGCTGAAGTTTGCCTGGCGGTTGTAAACTTCATACCAAGGCTGGTTGTATTCCCAGCGCAGCCCAAGATTAAGTGTCAGGTTCTGAGTCACGCGCCAGTCGTCTTGGACGTACGGGGCGTAAACCCAGCTTCGCTGACCCCAGGTCCCGGCGCTGACGCCTAATCCAACCGTGTTTGGAAGGCCCAGAAAGAAATCTGCGTCGGAGTAGCCCTTGCAGCCGGTAGCGGTTGGATCGGGTCCGCACGTGTACTGGCCCGTATAGTCCATCAGCCCGAATTTACCGTTGTTGCCGGCATAGTACGTATTGATTTCGTGGTCCATAGCTTCGAAGCCCATGTGGATCACATGGCGGCCACGGGTCCAGATGAAATCCACGGTTGGTTCCAGCGTGGTGTCCGCGAATAATTCTTCGGAATCCGAGGCGCCGATGTTGCTGGTATTGCTGCTGAAGTTTATTGCCAGCAGGCCCGGGCCGTGGACGTTGCCATTACCAATACCAAGCTGCGTGCCCAAATTACCCACGCCCGACACGGTAGTGCCATTGTGAAGATAGATGCGATTGACGCCCATCTTCGCGTCCATCACCAAGCTCGGACTGAAAGTATGCGTCCAGTCGATGACGCCGGCGTGAAAGGGCGAGTTATTGAAACTCTGACCAAGGAGCAGGAAAGAGTTGGTGGTGGGGATCTGCTGAAACGAGTCCGAATAGCTGCCCCACAGGTGATTATTGTTGTTCACCACGTAATCAATCTTCAGGTCGCCTTGGTCGGTCCGCGTCTCGTTCCGCGTGCTGTACAGGTTGTTGTGAAGGAGATTGGAACCGCTCGGCGCCGGATAGAAGCTGGAAGCGAAAAGCTTCTGCGCCACCGGGTCGAACAAGTTCAGAGGGATCTGATTGTTCACAAACGGCTGGCGAACAGCCGCCGGATTGCTCGGCGCCGTGCAACCTGTTTCGGTGAACGAGGCGCACGGATTGTAGAGCTGGATGGGCTTGCTGATGCCGTCGGCGGCAGTCGGGTGTAAGAGTTCAGAAAAGTCGCCCATGCGTTCCGCCGCTGTCATCACCGTATTGGCCACCGTCGTAGTCGGGTTGTCGAGGCGCTCGCCCTGATAATCGGCGAAAAAGAAGACCTTGTGCTTCATCAATGGCACGGGCCCGCCAACCGTCCCGCCAAACTCGTTCCAGCGCATGGGCGCCGTCGGTAGGCCCTCGTAGTCGCGCTGCCAGTTATCAGCATTAAAGATGTCGTTGCGAACGAACTCGAAGGCATCGCCATGGTATTGGTCGGTGCCTGACTTCAGTGTGACGCTGATCGCGCCGCCCATGAACTGCCCATATTGCGCGGGCGCGTTGTTCGTGATCACATTGAATTCCTGAACCGCGTCCACGCTCGGCTGATAGGAAGTGAGGTTATCGGAAATCTGGTTGTTGTCAATACCGTTGAGAAGAAAGTCGTTAGCCTCTTCACGGTTTCCGTTGACGTACGGTCGCCCGCCGCCGCCCGTGCGTTGGCCATTTTCGAACGAACTCGGATCGGTCGTCGTCACACCGGGCGTTAATAGCGTGAGCTGTATGAAATTCCGGCTCGCCAATGGAAGGTTCACGTTGAAGTTTCCGCTGGTCACCATGCCCACCTGCATAGTGTCGGTTTGGAGCAATGGAGGCGCGGCTGAAACACTGACCGTTTGCGTCATCGCCCCTACATTGAGCGTGAAATCTACGCGGGCAATTTGATTCATTTCGAGCTCGAACGCCGGGCGGGCCGTGGTTGCGAAACCTTGCGCTTCGACTTTGATGCTATATTGCCCGACGGGAAGCCGCGGGAAATTGTAAACGCCCGCAGCATTGGTCTCGGTGGGCCAAACCGTCCCTCGCTGCGTATCCGTCGCCGTAACCTTGGCGTTGGGCACCGACGCTCCGGATGGATCCGTCACCGTTCCCGTGATGCCTCCCGTAATCTCCTGCGCAATGGCCGGCTTCGTTGCCGAGAAAAACACCGCGATACAGATCGCGGCCACCCCGATCGCCATGATCAATCCCCGCATTTGCTCTTGCTGACGATTCATAACGCCTCCTTGTAACTTTGCACGAAACCCTTCTCATCTCCATAAAGTCAGGGCGTAAGCTTTGGTTCAACAACCAGCGATGAACCAAGCACGCACGAAGAACGGCTCCAGATGGCTCATTGTGCCTGCCGCGAATCTAAAAACTTCCACCCTAGCTTGAAATTCCCCTAAACCGGCTCTTGGCCTTGTGGTGGAGAAATACCAGAATCTCTAAGGTTCTGTCAAGCACTTTTTTGTAATTTAACTACTAATTCGCTTAGAAGTCTCAAATGGAAGATAACCGAATGGCTCTTTCGTTAACTGGAGCGAACTTTTGGATTCGCGCTTGCGTAAACCAGATATGCCTAAAAACAGTACCATTTATCCCATATGTCTCAAAAATCTCAAAGTGGCGTGCTAAGCTTTTTGTAGCGGCGGCCTCTGGCCGCCGGTTTTTAAATTAGTAAAGACCGGCGGCCGGAGGCCGCCGCTACAGCCAGGTTCCCAAGATTAGAAAATGGCAGGGGGAATAGAAAGCATACACAAAATCACGGAACGAAGCCAGGAAGTTATTTAGAATCAATGTTTCTAATAAAAATCATCTCATTCGTCTCAAAATCTCATGGTGAGTCGATAGGCTTATGGAGTGCGGCAGCTTGCTGCCGCTTCGATTCGGGGCGTGTCCGGCCCGCGCCGGAAGCAAGGTCCGGCGGAATACAGCGGGAGTAAGCTCCCGCACTCCAAAATCGCGGAACGAAGCCACGCGGAAGATTCGAATTTCTTTGCAACTCATTCGGATTTGTGAAAACATGGCTTGGAATTTGATCCCAATTAGTTGTAAGTTTACATTTATATTGCGGGAGTCTGCGAACAGCGGAACCGGCTGGATCACACGCCGCCGGCTTCCAAAGGAAATGGCAGAGAACGGACCAACCCCCAAATAAGCTTGCTTGTGCGAGATCACCGGCTGCTCCAAGGATTGCTTGCATGAAACACGTCACCATCAAACCCCAACGCGACAAGCAGATGATCGAAGCCGTGGTCCGCCGGTTCGGTCCGCTCTCGCGCTCCGCGATTCACGAGCTGACCGACCTCCAACATAGCGAGATTTCGCGCTTGGCGCGCGAATTGCTCGATGAGGGGAAGCTGACCGAGACCGGACGCGGCAACAATCCGAAGGGCCGCAAGCAGGTTTTGCTGAGTTTTAACGAGGAGCACAGGTTCATCATTGGAGTGAGTTTTGACGACGAAAGCGTGCTGGCTTCGGTGATGAATTTGTTCCCGAAGATTAAATCAGAAGTTCGTGAAGCGACACGGCTCAGCGGAGGAAGCGGCGAACTCGTGCATCAACTGCTCTCCTGCGCAAAGCGCGCGATGCACGACGCCGGTGTTAGTCCCAAAAACCTGGCAGGAATTGGGGTGGCAGGGTCCGGGCTGGTTGATAGCCGCCGCGGCCAATTCATTATGTCCTCGACCGTTGAAGTCCTCAAAGACGTTTCCCTGCAGCGCATTTTCGAAGAAACTTTCGGCGCGCCGACACTGCTGGAGAATCTTACCCGCGCGAAAACCGTAGGCGAGCGGAGCCTGGGCGCGGGCGAGATGGCGGAAGACATGATCCTGGTCGAGTATGGCCGGACGGGCATTGGCGCGGGCATCGTAATCAATGGAAAGCTGATGCACGGGTCAGGCTTTGCGGCGGGCGAGTTCGGCCACACGCACATTATGGGCGAGGGCCCGGCGTGCCGGTGCGGCAGTTTTGGATGTCTCGAGGCGCTGGCGGGCGCGGCGGCGCTGGAGTCGCGCATTCGCAGAGCGATCTCCGAAGGCAGCAGCTCGGAAGTTCTGCCGCTCGCGGGCGGCGACCCCCATGCCATCACGGGATGGATGGTTTTCGAGGCGGCGCGCAATGGCGACAAGACATGCCTGGCGCTGGTGGAGCAGATTGGGAATCATCTGGGCCTGGGCCTTGCCAATCTGGTGAATCTGTTCAATCCGTCGGTGTTGGTGGTGGATCAACGGCTTAAACTGGCCGGCGGGGGATTGCTCGACCAGATGATGAAAGTCATCAAAAGACAGGCGCTGCGAGAGGCCACGAGGAATTTAACCATTCGGTTTGGCGAGCTCGGGACGGAAGCCATCATCCTCGGCTTAGGAGTCATCGTGCTCGACCGGCACTTTGAAATCCCGGCGCTAAAGCCGCCCCGATTTATGATCGAACCGCTTCCAGGCGCAGCAAACCACAAACACCGCCCGCCAAACACTGAGCGGGCGGCAGCGCCAGCGCGCTTAACCCCGGCCGTGAAGATGACTCGGCGCGGCATTGTTTGATTGAATGCTGGGTTCTCCTCCGATGAGGATTACATATTATTGTGACGACCGATGTTGTAGCGGCGGCCTCTGGCCGCCGGTCTTTACTATTAAAATCCGGCGGCCCCTTACAGGCTTTACCCGCCGCTACAGGGAATAATCAGCGTTGGGGCGAGGCTGTGCGAAAAGGCGTTCCTTGGGGAGGAAGCAGAAGATGGTTAGACATGCAGCTTGCGCAGGTAGGGCACGCTGGCTTTCATCATGGGCAGGTCCATTTCAACGAAATAATTCTTGATGCCACCCGTTTTCGCCGCGATGAAGATCTTTTTCCAGTCGAGCGTGCCCTGGCCTACGGGCGTTATCTCACGCGTTTTCGCCGACCAGCCCTGCGCGTGCATTGAAATGAACCGGCCTGGATACCTGGTGAAATAATCGGCGGCATCATAACCGTCGCTGATCTCTGAGACTTGAAACTGAAACTTGACGAGCCGAGGATCGAGGAATTTGAACAGCAGGTCGTAAGTGCTCTGCCCATCCGCTGTCATCGATACGGTCCAACCCTCGTTGTGAAGCCCCTGTTGGATGCCGGCCCTGGCGGCCCGCTCGCCCATGCTGTTGTATTCGTCCGCCGCGTGCTTCACATCATCGACCGTGGGATTGCGCGGCCCATCGAGGCTGGGCACCATCATTTGGGTCAGGCCAACGTCTTTTGCCCAGGCGATTCTGCCCTCCTGGTCTTTCCTGAGTTCTTGGATGCTGAAATGGGAGCTTATACAAGTGACGCCTGCATCATGCAAGATTCTGCGGAGTTCGGCGCCCGTATATTTGCCGACGCCGGCGAAGCCCATACCCGCGTAACCCACCGGCGAGCACAATTCGATCGATTGGAATCCGCAGCCGGCAAGCATCTTGATCGTGCCGGGAAAATCTTTGGCGATCATCGTCCTGACGGGCCATGTCTGGCACCCAATGGGCAAACCCAGCGGGTTAGCGCGAAGGTTGAACGCGCCAGCAGACAGCAATCCGGCAACCGCAGCATTCGCGGCCGCGTGCTTCATGAACTCTCTCCTCGAAACTGCGGACATCCACGCCTCCTTGCGCATTCGATTGGAGACGATTATCGGTGTTGGCGCCGGTGGCGTCAAGCGTTAGCTGACCCGGTCACCCTCCCAGCTTCCAGGGCAAGCGGCGCGGGGCAGCGCGTGCATAGCGGAGGCGTATGCTTATTGCAATCGCCTCCCGCTACCAATGATTGTTTGGTGTACAATGACTACCCGAACGTGGCGAATCCTCCCGGTTGCCCCATCCCGGCGCAAAGCAATCTATGACGGCGGCAATGGGAGGTCTTTTTATTCGGGCTTGTAGCGCAGAGTTTTGTTCCTGAAATTCTGCGGCTTCTCGCTAGGACCGATGAAATATCGCAGGGCTTTATACAGAGCGCCATAAGTTGGCGACGGTCATTGGCTGTAGCGACGGACTCTGGCCGCCGGTCTTTACTATTAAAAACCGGCGGCCAGAGGCCGCCGCTACAGCCGATGACCGTCGCTGACTTATGGCGTTCTGTATAGACGGATTCGTTTTATAGTTTCTATCCTGGTGGTTGCCAGCATCTTCTGGCTCTTTGCAGCGAGCCGGGTGAGACGGTCAACGAAGCAAACCTCGTGGAGCCCTATTTATTGAGCCGCGGGCGCTGCCGCCGCAGGCGGTCCCGTCGTGGCCGAGGGGTTGCTGAAGTCGGGTGTGTAAAAGCCGGTGAGGTCCGCGTGTCCGTCGAGCGTGTCTACTTCCTGGCCCTGAACCAAAAATTTGACGCGGCGCACGCCGGAAATGTTGGCCGCCAGCGAATCTACTATGGACCGCAAAGCCAACGTCTCGCTTTCAATGCCCTCCGGAAAATCACGCGTAACATCCGTCGAAAAGTCGAGGTAGGCTGTGCCGTCGCCGGCAAGAAAAACCGCGCGTAGTGCGGTCGAGGGCGGAAGGGGCTGCACGTGATTTTGTTGCGATCCGGCCACCAGCGCCAGAACAATCTGGCGGATGCGGTCTTCGTCGGTCGTGGCCAGGGCAATGTTGCGCGTTTCTTGGACGAGCGTCGCAGTATCGTAGTCGGGAAAATAGAGCGTAATGGTCTGCTGAGTCGTAGGCCCTGTCTGCAAAGCTTGCTGCTGGAGCTGCGTGCTCATCTCTGCTTCCGGGCGCGCGACGGTCTCGCGGGACGTCCGCCGCATGAGCGACCGGAGATAGAATCCGCTCACAATCAGCAAGGGGATCACAATCAACGCGACAATCAGCGTGCGGCGAGTCATTGCGCTGCGCCTCCGCTGGCAAATGCTTCTAGCGCCCCTGCAACCGCAGCCGCCACTTGCTGCTCGAAGGGGAACTGCGCCAGAACGCCCGCGTTATAAGCGGGCGTCAACGTGCCCAGCTCGACGGCGACCGCGGGCGCCGCGACGCTGCGAAGCTGCCGCACCGGGGCAGACATCGGCGGAGGCACCAGCACACCTCGAATAGCTGCGAGCCGTTGCGCCAGGTCTGTCGCGAGTTGCTGACTGCGCGCCGTGCTCGCCTGCTGCGCCTGATCCCACCGTATAAACTGTGAAGGTGGGGGCGGGGTGCTGGAGGTGGGAATAAATGGTGACGATGGTTGATAGGTGTACATCCGGATTATTGGCGCGCGATCCCCTAGCTGACCGGCGTGGAAGGTGACAAACGCCACCGGGTGCGATGTGTTCGCCACGGTTGTCCGCTGCTCAATGGTGGGGTCACTGTCACCGCTGCGTGTAAGCACCACCCGGTATTTGTGCGTGGATTCAAGCGCGGCTGCCACTTGCTGAACCAAGGTGGCGTCGAGGTTTTTTTCGAGCATGCCATCGTGGCTACGCGCTCCCTCATCCGTTCCACCGTGGCCTGCATCAAGCACAATCACGGGCAAGGGAGGCGCGGCCGCGGCAGGCTGCCCGTTTGTTCCTGCGGCCCCATTGACCTGATTGGCCGAATTAGCCTGAGTCTCTTGATTCGCTGCGCCCGCAGGCGGCGCGCCGTTCGCAGCGTTTGAACCGGCGGGTTGCCCCGGGTTGGCCTCGGAGGGCAGGGAAGCGCCCGGCGGCAGCTCAAAATCCGCCACCAATTCTTGTTGGTTGCTGGTCAACACAGGATAAAAATTCAGCCCGGTCATAGCCGCGGTGATGATAAGTTTTGGGCGGCCATCCTGGTCGTCAAACCGCAGTTCCTTGATGTAGGGATTGACGATGCGCAGGTCAGACTCCAGAGGCTCAATGGGCGCGCCGCCGAGGTAGATAACCCACTTGCCGTTGGTTGAGGCGGAGGCCGCCGTCACTTTCCCGCTGAACTGGATCACCAGCCGCGCCCCCGCCGGGCGGCCAAGCACGCGCACTGCGTACGTGATAGGATGCACGCCGCCCACGAAGGCGCGCGTCGTCCCTGGCTGATAGACAATAGGCTCGCTGCCTAGCCTGCTCATCACCCCAGAAAGGAAGCTGACCGGGGCCATCCATTGGCCACTCGACTTCACGACCGGGTCTGGCAGCGTCACGGTGGTGTTGCTGTTGATCTGAACATCGTTTTTGTTGGAATGGAACTGCAGCAGGTCCGCTCCCAGCCAGACCTTAAGCGAATTGCGTTTTTCCTGCATTCCGGAGAGCGGTCCACGCAAGCTCAACACTGGAATCAGCGGCAGATAAGGCGTAGCCCCCACCATCACAACGGGGATGAGCTTTCGCTGGTTGGGGAGATAGAAAACAAAATTCTCCCCGTGCGCCAGCCGCCCCGGCCAGAGCACGAAGAAAGCGCCGAAAACGGCTGCCAGAAAAAAAATGAGCCGCCGTAAAAGACGGCGCCGACGAGGAGTAGGCAAAGGGTTATCGGTCCTTATCGCTGCTGTATCCTTTTTGATTATACGTAAATCGTAACGAGTTAGGAACAGACGGCTGAGGGACAAGAGTCAAGGGATGAGAGCCGAAAGCCAGGTTAGGATCCCCGCCCTTGCTTGTCTCCCGGCTCTTTCCTCTTAGCTTTATCCTTTCCGGGGTTGCCCTTTCCAGGTGAAGTCGAATAAAATCGCCGTTCGCCCCAACATTGACGCAAAGGATGGTGCAGCATGGCCGAATGGACTGAACCTCTGAAGATACGCCCCGCGCGCGCAGACGACGCTAAGGAGATTGCGCGCATCTATAATCAGGGCGTGCAGGACCGCGTGGCGACGTTTGAAAACGCCTACGTTTCGCCCGAAGAACGGTATTTGTGGCTGGTGGCGCGCCCGGAAAAATATCCCGTTTTGGTGGCGGAAGTGAAGCATACGCTAATGGGTTGGGCCTCGCTCGCCCCCTATAGCCCGCGCGCCTGCTACGGCGGCATCGCCGAGCTTTCCATCTATATCGATCGCAGCCTGCGCGGCCACGGTGTGGGTCAGGAACTGATGAAGGGGATGCAAGATATGGCCCGCGAGAAGGGATATTATAAGTTGGTTGGCCGCATCGTGGAAGCGAATCAGCCTGGCCGCAAGCTATGTGAAGTGACCGGTTGGCGCGAAGTCGGCGTCCACAAAAAGCACGCCAAACTCTTAAATGACTGGCACGACTTGGTGCTGGTGGAATACCTTATCGCTGAAAATCAGAAGTGACAGGCCGGCTGGCGAAGGGCGGGATCAGACCTTTCTATGAGCAGGGGCGAGGGAACAGAAATAATGGCGGGCGGAGACATTTATGCCTGCTCTTGGGGAATAGCTGCAAAAAGGCGTCTCTTTTATCTCGTTTGTCTCAAAAATCTCAGCATGGCGTGATAGGCTTTTTGTAGCGCAGACCTCCGTATTTGAGGTCTGCGGGTTGCTGTCCATTCAAAGGCTACAGAGCGGTCCCGAAGATTAGAAAATGGCAGGGAGAATGACAGAAACACAAACAAAAAATCACGGAACGAACCCTAGGGATCCTTTAGAATCAGTGTTTCTAATTTTCGGAGGCGGCGATGCGGCTTGCGAACCGTCTCATTCGTCTCAAAAATCTCGGCGCGGCGCCGGGCTTGTTGGAGCGCAGACCTCCGTACTTGAGGTCTGCGGGTTTTCTGTGCATTCAAAGGCCGCAGACCGCAAAGGCGGCGGTCTGCGCTACAGAGCGGTCCCAGAGATTAGAAAATGGCAGGGGAATGACAGAAACACAAACAAAAATCACAGAACGAACCCTTGGGGTCCTTTAGAATCAGTGTTTCTAATTTTCGGAGGCGGCGATGCGGCTTGCAAACCGTCTCATTTGTCTCAAAATTCTCAGAGTGGCGTGATGGCTTGATTTGTAGCGACGGCGTCTGACCGGCGGGCCCTTTGCAGGTTGCGACTGCCGCGGCAGACTCCTACATCGGGTTCGTTTCAGTTGGGTTTTAGCGGGCGATATGTTAACTTGAAGAATGTCTTTAATCTTCCGCAAAAGTTCGGCGCTGCGGCGGTGCAGGCGTAAGGAAACGAAGCTTGGCTTTGACAAAATTCCAGACCGGCAAGGAAATCTTCGACCTGGTGAAGGACGACCTCGCCAAAGTTGAACAGGAGTTCTGCCAGCAGAGCGTTTCCACCGTCCGCCCCATTACCGAAATCGGCCAATATTTGCAATTCAGCGGCGGCAAGCGCCTGCGGCCCGCATTGGTGCTGCTTTCCTCCCGGCTTTGCGGCTACGAGGGCGCTTCAGACATCCGCCTGGGCGCGGTGATGGAGCTGATCCACACCGCGACACTCATCCACGACGACGTAATCGACATGGCCGAGACGCGCCGGGGCCATCCTTCCACGAATTCACGCTGGGGCAACCACATCAGCGTTTTGGCAGGCGACTGGCTCTACATGCAGGCGTTCAACATCGCGCTGACGGAACGCAATTTCAAGATTCTCGATATGCTCATCGGCCTCACTCAGGTGATGGTGGAGGGCGAGCTGATGCAGATGAATCAGCTCAAGAAGATTG
>DASZAE010000393.1:0-12527 GCA_035945515.1 Terriglobia bacterium | reverse complement strand
AATCGTGACAGACCCCATGGAGCCATTTCAGTTACTTGAAGAGAAGCTTGCCAAAGTGGTTGAAACCTATCGGCGGACCCAACTGGAGAACCGCGCGCTTTTGCAAGAAATTGAGAAACTCAAGGCAGCCTCGAAGCAAGGGGCCCAGCATCAAGACGCGCTCGACCGCGAGCTTCAGGCCCTGCGCCGGGAGCGCGAAGACGTGCGGGCGCGCGTCGAGCGGTTGCTGCAGCAAGTTGAGTCTTTGACAAAACACGATTCTGCGGGGGCATAATGGGGTAGCGGCGGGGCCTATTTGACCATCGCGGGCAGCCGCGGAAATCTCAAGCGACGAAGGACAAACTTGGCTACGTCCTCCCAAGACGGAATTCGCGTTTCCATCTACGATCAGGAATATAACATGCGGGGCGATCTGGACCCCGAGTACATCCAACGTCTTGCCCGGTTCGTAGACGAAAAGATGCGGTCGATTGCCTCGCGGACGCACACCGTTGATTCCCTGCGCACCGCTGTCCTCGCGGCGCTGAACATCGCCGACGAATATCATCAGATGATTGCCAAGTATGAGGCCGCGACCCGCGACGTAGACCAGAAAGTGGATGCGTGCAACCAGGTTCTCGACCGCCTGCTCAGCTCGTCGGAGTGACGGCGAGCAGCCCCTTGCCTTTGTGCGTTGCACTCCTCTTGTTTCCCGGTTGAGTCATCATCAAACCAGCGTATCCAATCGACAAGGCAGCAGATTCCACCAAGCCGTCAACGCGGTTCGCCGGTTTTTAACTTAGAACCCGGCGGCCAAAGCCTGAGGAGGCCGCCACAACAAAGCGTGTTGTTTGCAGGAACTGTTTTTTTGCGAGGTGAGGCGTTTTGCAATCTCCTTTTCGGATTCTGTTTATCGGCGACATTTTTGGCCAACCTGGCCGGCGCATTGTTAAGGACAAGCTGCCGGAACTGGTGAAGGAATTCAACCCGGACCTCATCCTTGCCAATGGCGAGAACGCTGCGGCGGGGTTCGGAATCACGCCGGCGCTCGCGGAAGAGCTTCTAAGCCTTGGGATTGCGGTGCTGACTTCGGGCAATCATATCTGGGACAAAAAGGAAATTATGCCTTACTTGGCGGACCCGGCGCACACGCGCTTATTGCGTCCTGCCAACTATCCGGGCCCCGCGCCCGGCCACGGATTGTTCGTTGGGAAGAACTCTTCCGGCATTCCTTACGCGGTACTGAACCTGCAAGGCCGCGTTTTCATGGCTTCTCTGGATTGCCCGTTCCGCGCTGCCGACGCGCTGCTCGCAAGCATCCCTGCCAGCGTGAAGATTCGCATTGTGGACGTCCACGCGGAGGCTACGTCGGAGAAAATCGCGCTGGGTTGGTATCTCGATGGCCGCGTCACCGCCGTATTGGGAACGCACACCCACGTTCCCACCGCCGATGAGAGGGTTTTGCCCAAAGGCTCAGCCTACATCACGGACCTCGGCATGAGCGGGCCTTACAACTCCGTCATCGGCGTGGAGAAGGAACAAGTGATCCGCAAATTCCTGGATCAGATGCCCGCGCGGTTCGAGGTGGCTAAAGAGGACGCTCGCCTCTGCGGCGTGCTCATCGACGCCGATCCCGAAAGCGGCTGCGCCCTCAGCATCCAACGAATCATGCGGCAGTAGAATTTGCAGCCGTGGTGCCTTCCGGGTTTTGGCCGCCGAATTTCGAGTGTAAAGACCGGCCGCCAGGCCTGGAAAGGGCCGCCACACCAGCCGCAGTTCCCAATGGATTCTTGATCCGGCGCGGGTTATAATCCCTCGAAGGAGCGGCCCATGAACGGGCCTTTCATGACCGAAACTGTAAAACGCCTCGGCGACCTGATCGATGACTACTGCCCACGTTGCCGCCTTCTGCTGAACCATGCGGTTGCCAGCATGGTGAAGGAGGATGTGGCAAAGGTCATTTGCCAAACGTGCTTCACCGAGCATCCATACCGCCGCGGCGAAGGGGGCAAGAAGAAGCTGCCCACTCCGCGCGCCACTTTGTTTGATCAGGTGATTGCCAATATGTCCGCGCCTCCAGCGGCCTCGCCTAATCCTCCCGCGGAAGCCGCGCCCGCCCGGAAAAGGACCGCGACGCCCGCCCGCTACATCTCCCGCCATAAAGGCAAGCCGCCGCACGGCAAATCGGGGAAACGCTGAACCGGCATTTGCACGATAATTGCGGGCTTTTGCCTTGTAGCGGCGGCCTCTGGCCGCCGGTCTTTCCTATTTAACAACCGGCGGCCAGAGGCCGCCGCTACAAGACTTCATTCCCTCGCCGGATCACTTTCAGCTCAGTCTTCGATTTCAGCTCATACACCGTGCCGCGCCACTCGATGCGCCGGACAAACCCGGCTACGGCGAAATTCCAGAACATCACCCACGGCACCAGCGGCGTGAGCCGCCAGTAACAGGCGCCGTAGCGAGCCAGCGTGCTCGCTTCGCTGGGAAAGATTTCCCGCGCAGCTACGCTTCGCAGCGCGCCTTTCGCCATGCCCAGAGCGATGATCGCGCTCAGCATCGCCGCTGCGGCGACGCGGCTCACGCTGCTTCCCGAAAGCAGAATCAGCGCGAGCCCCCAGACGAACGTCAGCGCATAGAGCGCGTAAGACGCAACACCCAGCTTCCAGTAACGCGCATGGTAAACACGAGTGATAATGATCTGGCGGTTCGCCCAGCGCAGGAATTCCATGAAGCCTCCCAGGTTGCGCGAAGCCAGCAGGCAGCGCGGCTCGAAGCGAATCGTTCCACCCGCCTCGCGCACGGCGCGAGCAAGCGCGTAGTCATCGCTCACCGTGCCCTGCCAATAGTCTTCCGCAATTCGCAGGCGGTTGAAATCGGCCCGGCGTATTGCCATTGAACCGCCCCACGCCAGATTGTGCCGGTGCTCGCCCATCATCGTGGCGATGGAGCTATCCCAGGCGGCGCGCAGCCGCGAGGCGAACCGGGCGCCGGGCAAGTACCACCGGAAGCCGGTGCTGACGGTGACGGCAGGGTCGCCGAGCGGGGCCACCAGCGCCCGCAACCACCCGGGATGCGGCTCGGCGTCAATATCCGCAAAGACGAGCGCTTCGACTCCGGCATCTACGGCTCTAAGACCCGCGAGCAGGTTGTTCACTTTCTCGCCGCTGTGATTGGAATAGCCCGCAACGACGAGAGCGGAACTTAATGGATTAGTTACAGGTATCTTACTAATCTCATCTAACCGACTGCTCTCATGTTTTTGCCGGTCTTGTCTGATCAAAGACGCGAGAAAGCCGTAGGCCGGGTCGCTCTCCGACGCGACTACAAAGATCACCTGGTGCGAAGGATAATCCTGCGCCAGATAGCGCGCCGCGTTGCGCTCGAGGTCTTCATCGCAGCCCTTGCACGGGATGATCACCGCAGCCCGGGGATGATACGGCGCCGGGGGCAGCCGCAGGCTTTTGCGAAGCAGCCGGAGAAACCGAAAGCCGCCGCGCAGCGATAAGAAGCTTTGCAGCAGCAACAAAATTGCGAAGACGAAAAACCCGTCCATAAGCTTTCGCGACTTGATTGTAGCGGCGGCCTCTGGCCGCCGGGTGGTAAATTAGGAAAGACCGGCGGCCAGAGGCCGCCGCTCCAACCTCTCACGCCGGAGACCCAAAAATCCGGGATGTTATAATCCAAACGTTCACCAAACGGAGGATGCACATTGAGTCCACGCCGGGCTAACCCGGAGCTTGCTGAGCGGCGCCGCGAGGCGCTGATCCGCGCCGGCTACGCGGAAATCCTTGAAAAGGGCCTTCAGGCCACCACGATTGACTCTGTGGTTGAGCGCGCTGGGTCGAGCAAGGGCGGCGCGCTTTACTATTTCCGCACCAAAGACGATTTGTTTTATGCGGTGTTTGAATGGCTGCTCGACCAACTCAGCCGCACGCTGGACCAGGTGTCCGAGACGGGCGAGTCTCCCCGGGCGCGCTTGGCTGCCGAAATCGAGGTCCTCTTTCATAGCGCCGCCGTCAACCGCAAACTCTACATCGTTTTTTTCGATTTTGTCTCGCTGAGCCTGCGCTCGGAGCGGTTCCGGCTGCTTCTGGACGTCTTCTTTGAACGTTGCCGGAAGCGCGATATGGCAATTATTCAGGAAGGAATCGATCTCGAAGAGTTCCGCGCCGTGAAACCCGAAGACGCCGCGCGCACCATTCGCGGCCTGGTGGATGGCTACTGCCTGCAATGGATGACCAGCGGCGGCGCGGCGGACCTGGAAAGCTTCCGCGACCGTTGCCGGGCGGTGCTCGGTTCTTATCTGCTGCGCGGATGAAAAGCCCAGTCTGGCGGCGGGTGCTTTGAGCGGAAAAGCAGGGAAAAAACAAAAGTCTCTCGCCAAGACGCCAAGGAAATGGTAGCCGTGGTCATTTGTTGTAGCGGCGGCCTCTGGCCGCTGGTTCTTAATATTTAAAAACCGGCGGCTAGCGTAGTGTCTCATAGGTAGCTTTGCAAAGAACGAGTTTATCGAGGATATTCTCGACACTATCGTCGTGTCCTTCCAATAACTGGATCATGCGCTTCTGGTAGCGCCGGCATCCCTTCACTGCGCTCAGGGCAGGCCTGCCGGCAAAAGCCGCCGGGACGGGGGTGCTACTTCTGTTTGATTGTTTGCCGGAGATTCGCGCGGCTCATGGCTGCCACGATCAACTTGCTATACGTCATCTTCTTGCTGGCCGTCGTGCCGGTGTTGTCTTATCGCACCACGCGACGGGAGGAGCTTTTGCTGCTACCCCGCAAAGCTCTCTATTTTTCCGCCGCTCTCTCACAATGGCTGCTGGCGCTTCTCACGCTCTTCATCGTTCTGATTACCGCGGCGCCGCTTGCGGGCATGAGGACGCTCGCCTGGGGAGACTTTGCGCGCTGGACGGCGGGCGTAGTGGGCGCATCGCTCGCGGGCATCGGGCTGAGTCTTTTACTCGAGGCGCTTGGCAGGTGGCCGGAAGAATCGGCTTTAGTCGGCCGGCTGATTCCGCGTTCGCCTCGAGAAAAGCTGTGGGCGCTCTTCATCGTCGCGCCTACGGCCGGGGTCTGCGAGGAGTTTATTTTCCGCGGCTATCTTCTCGCTAATCTCATTCATCTTACGCATTCCATTCCGCTTGGGTGGGCGCTTTCCTCGATTGCCTTTGGGTTGTGCCACGCCTACCAGAATACGAGCGGCGCGGCTCGCGCTACGCTGCTTGGCGCGGTGTTGGCCGCGCCCGTTGTGCTCGCCCATTCAATTTATCCTGCCATTGCCGCGCACTTTTTGATCGACGTGGCGGGCTTGCTCTGGATTGGCCCCGCAACCGTGAAGACGGTGGCGAGTGAAGAGTGACAAGCGGCGAGATCGCCATCGCGTCGGGGACCAAATGTAACGCAGAGTTTTAACCGCAAAACTCTGCCGCACTATCGAGGATCACAAATTAGAGTGACGACAAATGTTGTAGCGGCGGCCTCTGGCCGCCGGTTTTTCGGCGCTCAGAGAGCGCCGCTACAGAAAAATCGTCACTCTAATTTGTGATCCTCAATAGTTAAGGCAGCTTGGAGAATGGCAAAATCAAGGGCGGCGCGGCGAGAAACGGCAAGCGCGCGATTTCCTTCCCGGCAAGCTGCAATTGTTTTTCTTTCACTGGCTCCAGCGTCATCACAAAGGGCAGCTTTTGCTTGGCATGGCCGGGCTCTTGCAATACTGAATCAATATTGATCCGGTGCCTCGCCAGGATGGAACACACCCGCGCCAGGATCCCAGGGCGGTCGCGCACCACCAGACGAAGGTAAGCGGCGGATTCGTGTTCGCCCGGCGGAGCGATGCGCGCGGGACGCCAATGGGCGTAGCCAAAGGGAGTGGCGGTGCCGCCTCCTGAAAGAATGGCGCGCGCGATGTGGACTACGTCCGAAAGCACGGCTACGCCGGTCGGCTCGCCGCCTGCGCCGCGCCCGGTGACCAAGGTTTCGCCGCCCTTATTGCCGGCGAGAAGGATGCCATTGATCGGCCCAAGCACCGCCGCAAGCTGCGCCGAGCGGGGAATCATCATGGGACGGACGAAGGTCTCGATTTGGCCGCTCGTATGCCGCCGCGCCGCGGCAATCAGGCGGATGGTGTGGTCGACGCGGTGCGCATAGGCGAAATCTACGCTCTCGATGCGCGTGATGCCCTCGACCGGAATGCTCTTGACGTCAACCGGCTGGCCAAAACACAGCATAGACAAGATGGCGATCTTATAGCGCGCGTCGTAGCCTTCAACGTCAAAGGTGGGGTCAGGCTCGGCATAGCCCTTTTCCTGCGCTTCAGCCAGCGCCTCGCGGTAGTCGCAACCGCGCCGCTCCATTTCCGTCAGGATGTAATTGGTGGTGCCGTTTAAGATGCCGTAGACGGCGGTGAAGTGCTCGCCCGCAAGCCCCTCGCGGATGGCGTGCAGGATAGGCGTGCCGCCCGCCACGCACGCTTCAATGCCCAGGCTCACGCCTGCCGCGCGGCTACGCCCGGCAAGCTCAAGGCTGTATTCCGCAAGCAGTTGCTTGTTGGCCGTCACCAAATGTTTGCGCGCGGCGATGGCGGCATAGGCAATGGCGCGCGCGGTGGCGAGCTCGCCCACGAGTTCGATAACAATATCAATCGAAGGGTCGGCCACGACCTGCTTCCAGTCCGCCGTAATTTCCACCTTTTGCCCAAGCCAGGAAAGATCCTGCCGAAGGATGCTGCGCGAGCAAAGCTTTTTTAGCTCGAGGTGACAGCCCAGGCGGCGCTCGATCTCGTGACGATGCTCCATTAGAACGCGCACCGCGCCCTTGCCGACTGTGCCGAGGCCGATCACGCCCAGCCGGATGGCGCGGTCGTACGCGGCGCGAGATGTTTTGGGGACCTTTCTGGAAGGCATGGCGTGAGCCCCGGCCTTTTTTTTCAAGGTCATGAAACTCCTTTCCTACGTGTGTGGCCGGGAATTGGCTTGGGTTCCCCGTATGAGGGGCCGCGATATAGCGCCGAGTTTTGCCTTTACAGCTCCGCAGGTTTTCGACGGAAATCAGAAATCAAAACATTAGAAATTAGAAAAAACCGCAGAGTTCTGGCCCCAGAACCTTGCGCTACAAAGCCTGTCCGTACCTAGAATTTTGAGACAAATGAGACGTTTCCATTAGAAGCGTTGATTCTAAACAACTTCTTAGGTTCGTTCCGTGAATTTTTTGTGTTTCTTCTGTTGTTCTTCCCGGCTATTTTCTCATCTTTTTGACAAGAAGTTAAACCACAGCATAGCAGATCATTTTGAGAAATTTGAGACAAACGAGACAAATGGGAGGATATTGTAGCATCGTAAGTAATAAACATGGCTAGGTTTTCGCGTAAGTCGTCGCCTGCGAAGGCGGCCCAAAGAACTGTCCGTTGGCGGACAGTTGAATCCCGCAAGCGGACATGGAGTGGCCTATCTCGAGGCAATCTCACTAATTAAGTATATTATTATAAATGAGTTACGATTGACTCCTAAATGGCAAGAGGCTTGCCATATTGCCTACGGAAAGGCGTAAGGACCAAAAATGGATATTCAACGCGTAGGGGCGGCCCGTAAGCGCCGCATCCGGTATACGATTTTTGCGGTTATTGGACTGGTGGCTATAGTGGTCATCACCCTGGGGCTGGCCAAGCTCAAACCGGCCCCGCCCGGAGTGGATAAATCTACCCTTTACCCGGATACGGTAAAAACGGGTGATATGGACGTGCAGGTGCGCGGCCTGGGCACGCTGGTTCCGGTCCAAATCCAGTTTATCCCAGCGGTTACTGACGGCCGCGTGGAGAAGCGATTTCTGCTGCCCGGCGTCCGCGTGAAGCCGGATACGCCCCTCCTTCAGCTTGCTAATCCCCAGCTTGAACAGGAAACCGAAGGCGCGGAATTCACTTTGAAGGCTGACCAGGCGACGCTCGAAAGCACGAAGTCCACCCTCAATAATGACCTGCTCAATGAAAGGTCCATACTGACGAATTTCGAAGCGGAGTATCAGCAGGCAAAGTTGCAGGCGGATGTGGATGAGAAGCTCGCCGGCAAGGGCATTACGTCACAGCTCACGGCGCAGCTTTCGCGCGCTAAAGCCGACGGCTTGGCCTCGCAGATTGCCATTGAGAAAAAGCGAGTGGATGCCATGGTAGCCTCTTTGCCGACGCAGCTCGGGGCGCTACAAGCCAAGGTCGCTCAGGACCAGGCGCTCTATCAATTAAAGCAGGCCCAGATGAATGACCTGACCGTCCGCGCTGGCTACAGCGGCATTCTGACCGAAGTTGACGTCGAAGTCGGCCAGCAGGTGGCGGCTGGCACGACGCTGGCCAAGGTGGTGGACCCAACCCAGCTCAAAGCTCAACTTCAGATTGCGGAAACTCAGGCCAAAGATATTCAACTCGGCCAAAGCGCCTCGATTGACACTCACAACGGGATTATTCCGGGAAAAGTTGTGCGCATTGATCCGGCGGTGGTGAACGGCACCGTCACGGTTGACGTGGCGCTCGAAGGCAAGTCCGATGGTGAGCGGCCTGACTTGAGCGTAGACGGCACGGTGGAAATTTCGCACCTCACCAACGTGCTGTACGTCGGGCGCCCGGCCTTTGGCCAAGCGTACAGCACGGTTGGACTTTTTAAGGAAACTGACGACGGCAAGGAGGCGGTGCGCGTGCAGGTGAAACTGGGCGAGGCGTCGGTGAACGAGGTGCAGATTCTTCAAGGGCTTAAACCAGGCGATACGGTGATCCTCTCCGATATGTCGCGCTGGGATTCGTTTGACCGGATACGGTTGCAGTAAGAGAGAGCGTTGGCGCGCTGCGCCCTACTGAGCTGCAAACGGATTAATAATTTGCAGCCCCTTGAAACGATTGAAATCACGATCGCCTGTGATTAATTCCGAAACGCCGTGCTCAAGGCATAGCGCGACAATGTGAGCATCGTGCATCAAGTTGCCGGCGGCGCCCGATTGGCGGACGACTTGATCGAGCACTGAAAGATGCCGGCCCGTTTCGGCGAGCAGCACGAGCGAGGGCGATGACAATACATTTCTCACGTCTGCGAGCGCGATTTCTGGCGGCACGGGAGGATGGAATACTCGGGGGTGTGTCACCACCCTTAGAAACTCATAAATGCAGGGCCAGGGGATTGCCCACGGCAGCGGGCTTTCCGCCAGCGATCTCAGCAATTTCTGCGCTGCGTCGTGGCGCTGGTTAGACTCGACCTCGGCATAGATCAAGACGTTCGTATCGATGGCGCGCATCGGTCAGCGGCCATCCATCAGATCGAACAGGGTGTCCCGGTCGAGCAGATCAACTCCTGGAAGTTCAGTAGCCACCCACCCCTGAAGATGAAAGCTGTAAGGTTCGGAGGGAGTGGAGGCGAGAGCACGGCGAAGCAGGTCGTTGGTTACAGCCTGCAGGGTGCGTCCTTCGTCGGCAGATTTCTTCTTCAACTGGCGGAAGAGCTGGTCGTCAAGCGTCAATGTGGTTCGTTTCATGTGCAAAAGCATATCAGATACGCATCAAGATGTAAAGCGTAAGTTGCTGATTCTTAATTCTGTTTGAAACGCGAACTGCATTTTTATGATAGCAGCCAAAGGCCACGAGACAGAGAAAGGCGTCTTATGAGCACGATTCTACAAGATTTCCGGTTCGGCCTGCGAATGCTGACCAAAAACCCCGGCTTCACGGCGGTGGCGATCATTACCCTGGCGCTTGGCATCGGCGCGAATACGGCGATTTTCAGCGTGGTCAATACGGTCTTGCTGAGCCCGCTGCCATTCGCTAAACCGGGCCAGCTTGTAAGCTTGCAGCAAAAAGTCAAAGGCCAGCCCGATTCAGGCGTTTCCTACCCCAATCTTTTCGACTGGCGGACCCAGAACAACGTTTTTTCGCATATCGCGGGGTATCACGGAAATGACTTCACACTGACCGGCATCGGAGACGCTGTACATCTGCCCGGTGAAATCGTTACGTGGGATTTATTCCAACTACTGGGCACCCATCCGCTGCTTGGGCGGGGCTTTCTGCCGCAAGAGGAAAAAGCCGGCTCACACGTAGTGGTGCTGAGCTATAGCCTCTGGCGATCCCGGTTCAAGTCAAATCCCGGTATTCTGGAACACGCGATCACACTCAACGGCAAGGTCTACACGGTGGTGGGCATCATGCCCGCCGGATTTCAATTTCCCGTCAGCGCGGCTCCGCCCGCGTTCTGGACGACGTGCGCTGTAGACGCGGAGAATAATCCTCCCATCACGCCTCATCGTGGCTGGACGATTCTCAGTGTGATCGCGCGGCTGAAGCCGGGCGTCACCCTGACCGGCGCGGAAGCGGATCTGAACGTGATCCAGGCTCGCCTAGCCAAGCAATATCCCGCTGACGACAGTAACTCTCAAGGTGTCGACATACGCCCCGAATTGCAGGATTTAGTCCAGAACGTCCGTCTTGGACTGCTCGTTCTTTTGGGCGCGGTGGGATGTGTTTTGCTCATCGCATGCGCGAACGTAGCCAACCTGCTGCTCAGCCGTTCGGCCACGCGAAGCAAGGAAATTGCCATTCGCGCCGCCCTGGGCGCAGGCCGCCGCCGGGTGATCCGGCAACTGCTTACCGAGAGCTTCCTGCTTTCGTTGTGTGGCACCGCCTTGGGGCTGCTCATCGCGGTGTGGGGAACCGCCTTTCTCCTGCAGTTCGCCCCCGTCAGCCTTCCCCGCGGGCATGAAATCGGCATCGACGGCCGCGTGCTCATCTTCGCCATTGCGCTTGCGTTTGTGACGGCAATCATCTTTGGGGTGGTCCCGGCGTTCCGGGTTTCCAAGCCCGATTTGGTGGAATCACTCAAAGAGGGCGGTCGCGGCGCTGCGGACGCTTCGCGGCATCACCGGCTACGCGCGGTGCTGGTGGCCGCCGAAACGGCAGTGGCGCTCGTCCTGCTGGCTGGCGCCGGATTGCTGATCGCAAGTTATGTGGCCCTCGCCGGTGTTCAGCCGGGATTCAACTCGCAGCGCGTGCTGACGTTCACATTCCAGTTGCCGGACAACCGGTATACCGGCGCGCAGAAGATCAATTTTTACGATCAGTTTCTAGCGCGTCTTCGCGCGGCGCCTGGCATCCGTTCGGCAAGCGCAATTGACCCCCTTCCGGACAGCAGCGATACGTGGACCGTTAACTTTCAAATCCAAGGACGCCCCGTGCCTTTCGCGCAGGAGCCGGTGGCCGGTTTAGCCATCCCTGAGCCAGGGTACTTCCACACCATGGGTATTCCGATTCTGCGCGGCCGCGAGTTTAGTGAAACGGACACCGCGACGGCGCCGCCGGTTGTCGTTATCAGCAAAGCATTTGCCGACCGTTACTTTCCCAACCAGAACCCGTTGGGCAAGCACATCCAGCTCGGGCCGTTAGCGATGGGCCCGCGGCCATGGCGGGAGATTGTGGGGGTGGTCGGAGATGTGCATGATCGAGGCCTTGCGGCGGAAACGCGTCCCATGTATTACGGACCCGATTCGCAGCTTCAGGCGCCGTCGCTGACCTTCGTCGTGCGCTCGGCGGGGAATCCACGAGCCCTCGTGGGGACGATACGCAGGCTGATGGCTTCCATGGACCGGAACATCCCCATATACAACGTCGAGACGATGAGCGAATATCTCTCCGCCTCGGTCGTTCAGTTGCGTTTCAACACGCTTATGCTTGGGATTTTCGCGGCTCTTGCGCTTGCGCTGGCGGCGGTTGGGCTTTACGGCGTGATCTCCTACTCTGTTGTACAGCGCACGCACGAGTTTGGCATCCGCATGGCGCTCGGCGCTCAGCAAGAAACCATTCTCAAGCTGGTTTTGAGGGAAGGCGTGGTCCTTGTTCTGGCTGGCGTGGGCATTGGTCTTGTGGGTGCTTTAGGCCTGACGCGACTCATGGGGAGTCTCTTATACGGCGTCAAGCCGACGGACCCGGCGACGTTGGTCATCGCGTCGCTGGTCCTCATTGCTGTCGCTTTGATCGCCAGTTACATCCCCGCGCGCCGGGCAACGAAGGTCGATCCCATGGCGGCTCTGAGGTGCGAGTGATGAATGATGAGTGACAAGCGGAAGCGGGCAGCGTAAAGCTGTCTTCCAAACCCTGCGGCTTTTGCGGTCAACCACTCGTCGTGAACCACACAGATGTTATGAACACAGTCCTTCAAGATCTCCGGTTCGGTTTGCGCATGTTGGCGAAGAATCCTGGCTTCACCGTCGTAGCGGTGCTGGTGATTGCGCTCGGAGTTGCGGCCAATGCTTCCATTTTCAGTTTTGTGGACGCGGTCATCATCCGTCCGCTGCCCTATCCGCATCCGAATGAGCTTGTGGGCCTTGGGCAGTGGCGCACGCTGAGGGGACAATACGTCCAGGCAGGCGTCTCCGCGCCAAATATTTTGGATATCCGGAAGCAAAATGGCGTGTTTCAGCAGGTTGGCTATTACCTCTACCATTCCTACAATCTCACTAGCGGAAATCCCCCCGAGCACCTCGAAGGCGCGACGCTTTCGGCCAATGTGCTCAAGTTGCTTGGCATT
>DASZAE010000392.1:0-3156 GCA_035945515.1 Terriglobia bacterium | reverse complement strand
GCCGGTTTTTAATAGTAAAGACCGGCGGCCAGAGGCCGCCGCTACAAAATCAGCCGTTGAATCATGGTGCAACGCATAGGGAAGCTGTGTCACGATAATTCTCATTGATCACGACGATGGACATTTATGCGGAAATAGCGCGGCTGAGAAAAGAAGGGCGTCGCGCGGCGCTGGCCACGATTATTCAGGTGCAGGGGTCGATCCCAAGCTATGAGACCTCGAAAATTCTGGTGCGCGATGATGGGTCGATTCTCGGCACAGTGGGCGGCGGCTGCGTCGAGGCTGAGGTATGGAGCGTTGCGCAGGATGTGATGCGCGAAGAGAAACCGCGGCGGCTCCACTTCAACCTGAATAACATGCCGGAAGACGACCGGGGGCTGGTGTGCGGCGGGTCGCTCGATATTTTCGTCGAGCCGATCCTCGCTACGCCGGCGCTTTACCTTTTTGGCGGCGGCCACGTTTCACGCTCGGTTTCGCAAATTGCCGGCATCGCGGGCTTCGAGACCATCGTGGCCGACGACCGCGAAGTCTTTGCCAGCAAGGAGCGTTTCCCCGATGCGCTGGAGCATTTTTCCGGCCCGTGGGCAACCATCTTTCCACGGCTTCACCTCAATGATTTCTCCTACCTCGTGATTGCCACGCGCGGCCATAAGAGCGACCTTGAATGCCTTCGCTGGGCTGTGGGGACCACGGCTCGCTTCATCGGCATGGTGGGAAGCCGCCGGAAGTTGATCGAGTTTTTCAAAGTGCTCGAACAAGAGGGCGTGCCGCCGGAAAGACTTGAGCGCATCCATTCGCCCGTGGGCCTCGATATCGGCGCGCTGACGCCCGGAGAGATTGCCGTTTCCATCGTTGCCGAAATGATTGCCACGCGCCGCAACGCCACAACATCTACCCCCTCGCTTGCTTTTCAACCTAAAACTCAAAAGGTGCCATGACGGTTGGCCCCATTGCCGGCTTAGTGCTTGCCGCCGGAGAGTCGCGCCGCATGGGTCAGGACAAGGCCCTGCTTGAATATCAGGGACGGCCATTTCTCGAAGTGATCCTCGGCAACCTGCGCGAGGCAGGCATTTCGCGGGTGGTTGTGGTGCTCGGCCACAATGCGGACCGGATCAGCAAGGCAGTCCGCGTGGGAGACGCTGAAGTGGTGATTAACTTGGATTATCGCCTGGGTCAGACTTCGTCACTGCAAGCGGGCTTGCGCGCGCTCGATCTCGCCGAGGTGTCTGGCGTCGTGCTTTGTCTGGTGGATCATCCCGCGGCATCTGTGGCTGTGATGAGGGAGCTGCAAAACGCCTTCCGCCAGACGGTCGCGACCGTTGTAATTCCGGTGCATCAACAGCGCCGGGGGCATCCGGTATTGATAAGCCAGATGCTTTTTAAGGAGCTGCTGGCGCTTGACCCCGCTCAGGGAGCAAACACGGTGATCCATAAATATCGCAGCGCGACATATTTGATGGAAGTGGACGATGCAGGAGTGTTGCTCGATATCGACGAGCCGGGCGACTATCAGAACCTGCGCCAGCGAGTGTAGGGCAGTTGTAGCGCCGGCATCTTGCCGGCTGTTACACAAGCATATTGTCCGCATTGTCGCTGGGATCCGAATGCTCCAGCGCCTGCCGCCGGGACGGCGGCGCTACCTCGCGCAGCGTTACTATAATGTGTAATCCTCAATAGGATATGGACCATTCATCTGACTCTTTTAGGTTGTCAACGGGCGAAAGCTCCGCGAAGGAGCTGGGCGATGGCGGCTGGCGGGCCTTGGCCGTCGAGCGTCACCTCGTTGCCCGAGGCATTGATTTCGAGGCCTTGAATAAAATTGTTCATGACGGCGGGCCGATGTCCGGTGAGCGAGGCTGAATCCCGCCAGACGGAGAGAAGCTCGGAGAGCGTTTGCGCGCTTTGCGCGTTCTCGCAAACGATGGAAATTTCAGTGGAAAAACTTTCTTCCCAATTCGCCTGATAAAGCACGGCTTTCACCGGCCCGATGACGCTCTCAAGACCAGTCTTGGGGTCTGTCATGCCAGCCAGCCAGGGGGCCGCCACGTTCAGCGCCGCTTTTCCTGTGGTGATGCCCCACTCGGGCGCTGAGCCGTCGAGACTGCTTTCCCACTTGACGAAGTCCTGGTTTGAATTCAAAGTGGGACGCCGGCCGAGATAGCCATCGATGAGCGATTTAAGATCGGTGAGCGTGCCAAAACCGGCAAGACCGCCGTTCAAAAAGGTAAAAAACAGGTCTTGCGAAGAGTGCCCGGCGCCGAAAGCGTCCAGGGTGAATCCTTGATATTGGGCGGTGGGCAGATTCTCTTGGGTGATGAAACTCTGCGCGTCAATTGCGTTAAAACGCCCCGTCGCCAGACCAAACAAGGGCGAGCCTTTTGTAGGGTCGCCACGCCAGCCCACGATGGCGGCGTCCACATCCTTCTCCGGGTCGGCGCCGATAGAACGGAGAAATTGCTCGAAATAGGTCATCTGCCGGCTGAATAGGATTCCCCGAAGCTGGCGATAGTTGGGCAAGGAGCGCAATTGGGCCAGATTAACGTAGGCTACTTGCTGCGTGTCCGGAGGAAAGGCGGAGAGCGCCTCGCGCGCCACCTCTTGCGCCGGAGCGAAGGCGGGATACAAAAGAGCAACCAGTAATGCCGTGAGACAAAATAGAGCGCGATTACTTTGAACACAAGCCATGATCGCTTTTTGCGGCGCTACCGCAACACATTCAGTATACACAACTACAGTTGTAGCGGCGGCACCTTACAGGCTTTAGCAGCTTGTTAAAAAACGGAACTTGTCATGCTGAGCGCAGCGAAGCATCTGCTGCTTCTCATTGCAAACAAACTAAAGTAGATTCTTCGCTTTGCTCAGAATGACATCGGCCAACGGTTTTTCAACAAACTGTTAGCCCCTGGTTCTTGAATAATAAAAGCTGGGGGGACCGAAGCACGTAAAGAGCCGGGCTGTGGGTTGAGACACACAATCGATCTCAGAAAACTATCATGGAGAAAGGAAAAGCAAAAGGGAAGAGAACCAACCGGGGAAGACTGCAAGGCAGAAGCAGGCACTCGCAAGAACCTTGCAGGTTCTTCCCCGGTGGCTTATAAGTTCCGCGGGGAGGGGGGAACCGCGGGCGTCGCTATTTGCTAGGTCAGCACACCCGAA
>DASZAE010000391.1:0-10240 GCA_035945515.1 Terriglobia bacterium | reverse complement strand
TTATGTCTCGCTTCGTTCGCTAGGGTTCTTTAAGCGCGGTAGAGCACAACGGCGAGTGTTTATTATAAGAATTTCGACAGGTTTCTCCAAGTAACTATGCGTGCAATACCTCGCAATTAACGCGCCGCTTTATTGGGTCTCGCCGCTGGTTCTTATAAAATAAAGACCGTTGGCCAGGGCCTCCACTACGCATTTCGCCGCCGGTTGACCTTGATGGGGGCAGATGGCATCATACCTTTCGGGCCTTTCGGGCCACCCGGTTTTGGGGGCGTAAGAGGGAGAACCACAATTGATGATGAAATCGCGCGCAGCATGGATCAAGATTATATTTTTGAGCTTGGCATTCCTCGTGGTGTCCATTCCAGGTGGAAACACACTCGCGCGCGCGCAAACGCAGGAGGGACCGGCCGCGCAGCCTGGTGAAACACCGGCGATCCCGAAGCCGGCGCAGCAGCAAGGTCCTGAGCAGCAACCGGGGGAAGCCGTCCCGCCCAAAAGAAATGCTCCGCCGCCTGAACCCGCTCCCTCGGCGAACACGCAGAAAATCAATCCCAATCAGGTCTATACATTATCGACGACCACGAACTTGGTCAACGTGGACGTGCGGGTGGAGGACAATAGCGGCGACCCGATCAAGAATTTGCAGAAAACTAATTTTCAGGTGTATGACGATGGCGTCCAGCAGACCGTCACGAACTTCGGTCAAAGCCAGGCGCCCATGACCATCTGCATGGTGGTGGAATTCAGCAACGAATACTGGCCGCTCGTATATCAATCTCTGACCTCGGCCTATGCCTTCATTCAAGTCATGCAACCGAAAGACTACGTGGCGGTGATCTATTTCGATCTCAAGCCTCACATCCTCACTGACTTCACGCACGACAAGATGCAGGTGGGGGGCGCTCTGCGCCAGCTTGTGTTTCCAGGTTTTTCCGAGGATTGCCTCTACGACGCGCTGGCGTTCACAATCGACCGCATGAAAGATATCCAGGGCCGCAAAGCGATTCTGGCCATCGTCAGCGGCTTCGACACTTTCAGCAAGCTGACCTATGGCGATATGCTGAAAATCGCCAAGTCGTCTACGACGCCGATCTATGCGGTAAGCATCCTTGAATGGGTGACGGTGCGGACAGGCGGTGAGAACATCAATACTGAGCAGGCACGGAACAGCTTGAATTACATTTCTCAATATTCGGGCGGCCAGGCTTACTTCCCCCGTTTTGAGGCGGAGCTGCCGGGAATTTACCAGCAGATCGGCGATCAACTGCGGTCCGAATACAGCGTCGGCTTCGTGCCGACAGACCCGGAGAGAAACGGGAAATTTCATAAGCTGAAGATCGATGTGGTGGACGCGCAGGGGAACCCGTTGAGAATCGTTAATCAAAAGGGCAAAGCGGTGAAATACCACGTCGTTTTCCGGCCGGGATATTACGCGCCCAAGGGCTGACAAGCAAGGGTCGAGAGACAAGGGTTAAGAGACAGAAGTTCTGATCCAAGCCTATGGCCGCCTATGACCGGAAAAAAGCTGGCCGTGACTGCCGAATCCCGCCATGCCACAATGAGGTTTACATACATTCTTGCCTTCTTCCAAACGTGAAGTGAACCAGAAACCTTCAGAAACAGCACTCTTAAAGCGGATCGACCGAAGCCGCCTGCCGCAGCACGTTGCGGTGATTATGGACGGCAACGGGCGCTGGGCGCAAAAGCGGAAGCTGCCGCGCATCGCGGGCCATCGCGCGGGCATGACGGCCGTGCGTCAAGGCGTCGAAGCCTGCCGCCGCTTGGGAATCCCTTACCTTACCCTCTATGCGTTTTCGGTGGAAAACTGGAAACGGCCCCAGGTAGAAGTCGAGCTTCTGATGGCGCTCCTGCGCGAGTATCTCAAAAAAGAGATGGAGGAGATGCAGCGCGAGAACATCCAGTTGGGGGTGATTGGGCGCATCCAGGAACTACCTCGTCCCGTGCAGCAGGATTTGCGGGCAGCCATTGCATCCACGCGCCCGAATACCGGACTACGGCTCACGCTGGCCTTGAATTACGGCTCACGCGCAGAATTGGTGGACGCTTTCCGGTCCCTTGCCCGGCGCATGAGGCGAAACGGCCGGCTTCGCATCAGCGAAGAGATGGTGAGCGGCGAGCTCTATACGCAGGGCCTCCCCGATCCCGACCTGCTTATCCGCACCAGTGGCGAGATGAGGCTGAGCAATTTCCTGCTCTGGCAGGCGGCGTACTCCGAAATCTGGGTGACGGAGACGCTTTGGCCCGACTTCAAATGCAAGGATTTATATCAGGCGGTGCTGGATTTTCAGAAGCGCGAACGACGGTACGGAGGACTTGGCTAAGTCACGACGCCAATCCTATGAAGACTCGCGTCCTGACAGGCGTTGCCATCCTGATTCCTTCCATTTACCTGCTGGGTTGGTCTCCGAAGTGGCTTTATCTTTCCGTTTTGATTGTCCTGGTTGAGCGGTGCCTGCACGAATACTTTTCCATCGCGCGACAGGCGGGTTCGGACGTGTTGCCGGTCCTCGGCTACGCCGGAGGCGGGGCGGTTTGCATAGTTCAGTGGGCGGCGCTGCGATATTCTCAGGGACTCGAATATGCGGTTCTGATTCTCATCTTGATCGTTATTCCGTGTGTTGCCCTCTGGAAGGTTGCTGACCTCAAACAATATCTTGGAGCGGTTTCAGCCACGGCTTTCGGAGTGGTCTATGCCGCCTTCGCCTTTTCCTGCTTGTTCCCGCTGAGATTTTCACGCTTGGGAGGGGGCTTGGCCAATGGCCGCCAGTTGGTCTTCTTTCTTTTCGCGGTGGTCGTTGCCGGTGACATTTTCGCCTACTTCACCGGACGGCTTTTCGGGCGGCGGCTCATGTTTCCGCGGGTTTCGCCGAAAAAGACTGTAGAGGGGTCTGTTGGCGGCCTCATCGCCAGCCTGATTATTGGATGGGTCTACGCGCGGTATTTCTGGCAGACAAACGATTGGAAAATTGTGCTTCCACTGGCCCTAGTGGTAGCGATTGCAGGGCAGACCGGCGACTTGGTGGAGTCTGCGCTGAAGAGGGGAGCCGGACTGAAAGACTCGGGCGCGCTCCTGCCCGGCCACGGCGGACTGCTCGACCGCGTGGACAGCTTGCTGCTCGGAGCGCCAGCCCTGTGGGTGGCGCTCGAGCTGCGCGCTCTCATTCACTGAAAACGGGAAAAAACAACATGAAGGCTTTGTGCATCCTGGGATCAACCGGGTCCATTGGCCGCAGTTGCTTACGCGTCGTAAGGGACATGCCGGGGCAGTTCCGCGTGATTTCGCTCTCTGCAGGAAGAAACATGGCGCTGCTGGCGGAGCAGATCGCGGAGTTCAGTCCGAGTCATGTGGCGGTGGGAACAAGCGACGAAATCGACCTTTTGCGCGGCGAGCTTCGGAAAAAAGCTTATCACGAGCCGCTGACAATCGCAGCAGGGCGCGAAGGCCGGATTGTGGTGGCAACGCTGCCGGAGGTTGGCATTGTGGTCTCGGCGTCGCACGGAGTCACAGGGTTAATGGCCACCTATGAGGCCGTGAAGGCTGGCAAGCGGGTGGGCCTTGCGAACAAAGAGAGCTTAGTCGTGGCAGGGGAATTGATCACCCGCGAGGCCAGGAAATCCGGCACGGAAGTCCTCCCCATCGATAGCGAACATTGCGCCATTCATCAGTGCCTTCGCGCGGGCGAAACCCGCGAAGTGGAGCGGCTGATTCTCACCGGATCGGGCGGGCCCTTTCTCAATACGCCCATCGAACAGTTTGCCTCCATAACCCCCGAACAAGCGCTTAATCATCCGGTTTGGAAAATGGGCGGCCGCATAACTGTCGATTCGGCAACGTTGATGAATAAAGGTCTTGAAATCATCGAAGCGCATTGGCTTTTCGGCCTTCCGCCAGAGCGGATTGAGGTGCTCATCCACCCGGAATCTATCATTCATTCTATGGTAGAATTCAATGACAGATGTGTTTTGGCGCAGCTCGCGGTTGCGGACATGCGAATACCCATCCAGTACGCGCTTACCTATCCCGAACGCGCCGCTACAAATGGTGATTCTCTGAAATTAGACCTCCTTACAGCCGGCAGCCTGCACTTTCGCGCGCCCGATACAAGCCGTTTCCCTTGTTTAACTCTTGGCTGGGAGGCGATCCGCCAAGGCGGGTGCGTGCCGTGCTCGCTGAATGCGGCGGACGAGACAGCAGTTACCGCCTTCCTGAACCGGCGGCTTCCTTTCGCGTCTATTCCCCGCGTCATCGAGAGGGTGATGCTGCGCACGCCCCGCGCGAGTTTAGGGTCGATGGAAGACGTCCTCGCCTGCGACCAGGAGGCGCGGGCGTGGGCCGAGGAAGTTGTGCGTGAAGAATCCAGGAGTGTAAATTGAACGTCCTTTCCAACATGGCTACGGATATCGTGGTGGTTGCCGTAGTGCTGGGTTTCATGATTTTCATCCACGAACTGGGCCACTTTATTGCCGCCAAACGGATTGGCGTGAGAGCGCCAGTGTTTTCCATCGGTTTTGGCAAGCGCCTGTTTGGCTTTGAATGGCGAGGGACGGATTACCGCGTCAGCTTGCTGCCATTCGGCGGGTACGTGAAAATGGCGGGCGAGGACCCGACTGAATCCCACCATGACGATCCGGGCGATTTTCTCGCCCATCCGCGATGGCAGCGTTTTATTATTGCCGTCGCCGGGCCGGCCATGAATATTTTGGCGGCGTTGCTTTTGCTCACGATTGTCTATAAGTACCATTACGAGAAGCCGGCCTACGCGGAAAAACCGGCGCTCGTCGGCGATGTTGAGCCTGGCTCGCCTGCCGCCAAGGTGGGCATCGAGCCGGGAGACCTGATCGTCCGCATGGGTAATGTCGAACATCCTACCTGGGAAGACGTTCAGTTGAACGTTCTGATGACCACGCGGAAACCCATTCCCCTCGAGATTCAACGCAACGGAAAGCTTCTGGATCTTTCCTTATCGCCGGAGGCGGAGGGAGGCTATCAGGTTGGGTATGCCGGTCTTGGTCCCTGCTTTCCCAGTGTTGTGGGCGAGGTGGAATCAGCAATGCCTGCGGCGCGCGCGGGATTGCAAGCGCGCGACAAAATCCTTGCCGTGAATGGGAGGGAGATACCGTGTTATCAGCATCTACCAGACGCCATCCAAGAGAGTCAGGGGCGGCCGGTCACCTTCACCGTTTTAAGAAACGGTAAACAGCTTCAGATGACGATGCGGCCCGTGCGGCAGAAGGAGGGCGGCGAAGAGCGCTGGATTGTGGGCTTCCTGCCTGCGAATGATGTAGTTGTGAGGCAGCTTCCGGTTGGAAAAGCGATAGTGGCGTCCTGGGAAGACAACCTCCAAAATACTGTGCTGACTTTTCAAACGCTCGCCAAGCTGGTCACGCGCCAGATTTCCACGCGTTCGATTGCCGGGCCAGTGGGCATTGCCCAACTCTCCGGGATTGCATACCGCAATGGCCTCGTAGACCTGCTTTCGTTTGTCGCGTTCATCAGCCTGCAACTCGGTATTTTCAACCTGCTCCCCGTTCCCATGCTCGACGGCGGCATGATTGCCATGCTTTTTGTCGAGGCCGTCATGCAGCGCGATCTGAGCTTGCAATTCAAAGAACGGGTTCTTCAAGCGGGAATTTTCCTGCTGCTGTTGCTGGTCGTTTTCGTAACGTATAATGACATTATCAGGGCGATTGGGCACTCGTAATACTGAAGCGGCGGCCGGAGGCTGCCGCTACAACTAAGGAAACGTCTATGAACTTTAGTGAGACTGAGCATTTCCCGCCGCGGCGCAAGACGCGCCCGGTGAAGGTTGGACGGCTGACGATTGGCGGCGACGCGCCCATCATTGTGCAGTCCATGACCAAAACGGATACGCGCGATGTGGAGAAGACGGTCGCGCAAATCCAGGAGATGGAAGAAGCGGGGTGTGAAATCGTGCGCCTTGCCGTGCCCGATATCGACGCCGCCAAAGCCCTGCCTGAGATTCGCAAGCGTTGCCCGCAGTCCATCCTGGTGTCGGATATTCACTTTCAATACAAGTTCGCGCTGATGGCTCTTGACGCCGGAATCGACAAGCTGCGCATTAACCCCGGCAATATCGGTGACGCCGAGAAGGTGCGCATCGTAGTGCGCCGCGCTCAGGAACAGCATGTGCCGATCCGCATCGGCGTGAATGCTGGGTCGCTCGAGCGCAGGCTAATCGAAAAATACGGCTACCCCACGCCCGAGGCGATGGTTGAGAGCGCCGAGTACCACATCAAGATTCTCGAAGACCTTGGTTTTGCCGATACAATCGTCTCGCTGAAAGCTTCAAACCTGCGGCTTTGCGTCGCGGCGTATCGCCTGCTCGCGCAGCGCGTCGATTATCCTTTCCACCTTGGGATCACCGAGGCCGGCTCGCAGTTTTCGGGCACGGTAAAATCCTGCGCGGGCATTGGAATGCTGCTGGCCGAAGGGATTGGAGATACGATTCGCGTTTCGTTGGCGACGAACCCAGTGGAAGAAGTGCGCGTAGGCTATGAGTTGCTTAAGGCGCTTGAATTGCGCAGCCGGGGTCCGGTGGTGATTGCGTGTCCCACCTGCGGACGGCTCGAAGTCAATCTGTTTAAGATAGTTGAGGAGATTGAAAAAGCCACCGCGCACATCCGGATGCCCTTCAGCCTCTGCGTCATGGGCTGTGCCGTCAATGGCCCTGGCGAAGCCCGCGGCGTTGATCTTGGAGTTGCAGCCGGCCGCGGCAACGGCATGATCTACCGTGAAGGAAAGGCAATTCGCCGGGTGAAGGAAGAGGAGATTGTTCCTGCTCTGCTCGAAGAGATTGACCGCTTCGTGGCGGACAAAATGGCGGGCGGCCCCTCAACCGCGCCTGTGCTTGAGCCTGAGCAAACCGTAACTTCAGAAGGCCCTCTCACTGTCCTTCAATAAAGCGTGAAGTGTAACGGGTAAAGTATAAAGTAGGAGACGCGGCGCTTTTTTGTGCTTTAACCTTTACACTTCATTTGCTTTCGGAACAGCGCCTTAATTCCATTCCGCCATTGTTGGTTGATCCCCACCATCATCACTTCCACCGAATGATCAAAATAGCGGATGATTTTTTCGTTGGCGGGATGAAAACGAAACGCCGGTGACACAAGATACAATAAGGGCGGCGCGGGAGAAATCTCGAGGCCAGGGAAGTAGCCGTGCTTGCCGAATTCGCCTCGGTCGTTTAGCCACTTGACGCGCAGCCAATAGTCCAGCCCCTGCAAGGGCAGCGTGATTTCCTCGTGCAGTTTCAGCTCAACTACGGCAAGGCGGCCCTCTTTTGAGATGCCGAGAATATCAACCACGCCGCGGTCTGCTCCCGCAAAGGCCGGAACCTGCGAGTAGACAGGCTCTGCTCTAAGGGCCGGATCAAGCTTGCTGAGATCGTTCACGAGCAGGCTTTCGAGCCATCGTTCCGGCTGCAGCCGGTAGATCTCGTGAGTCGTGTCCTTATTTTTGGCATCACGCTTGGTAAACACATGGTCGAGAAAGTTCTTGAAGTCCTCATGGCTGGATGGCTCGTAGGTCCGCGTATTTCCCTCGATGCCCCAGTAAAAACGAGGCGCAACCTGGCCTTCCATGCGCGCGATTTCAAGGCCGCGCGCTCGAAACGAGAGCGTGTTCGCGGCAGCGCCGGGAACGAGGTCGACTCGGTCCAGCGATTCTCCAAAGATGCCGCGCAAGAAATCGTGATGACGGGCCATCCATTGCGTGGCGTCGCGGCGTGGCGTGAGGCGCGTGGCCGCGTTTATGAACTCTCCGGATTTCAGCGGCTCAGGCGCGCCGGTACTGGGCCAGGCGAAGATTTCAATGTTGAGCGAACGGTCGAGCTGAGACGCGCGCAATGCTGTCAAGGGAATAGCGTCGTGAGGAAGAAACAATTTAAGACCGGAAATGGCGCAATTTTCAGACTTCTCCCTCACCCAGTCAAGCCAGTTCAGACCGTAGGCTAAGGCGGCGTCCGCCGCCGCAAACGGCTCTGATGCGCCGAGGCCGATGAAAGCCCACGCGCTGCGGCCCCGCCGGGCGACTCCTCGCGTGTGCCATGCGGAAAAGGAACGCGCGCGGTCCGATCGATTACTGACGCGCTCGAGGTGATACTCGGGAAAATGTTTGCGCAGGTATGCGGTGAGGTCTCGCCGCAAAGCGTGGCGCGCATCCTGTGGTGAGCCGGCCGCCGCAGACTGGCTCGCGCACAAGTTGAGCACGATGGTTTCACGCCCCCCAGGCTTGCGCACGAACAATCCCAATTGATTCTGATCACGGCAGGCAATGTCTTCAATCCGACGGACCAGCGACCGCGAGCCGTCCCACGCTTCGAGAAGCAGCTTTCCGTATTCGATGCTCACCCGGCACTCCGCCGATGAAAGATCGATGATCTCTTCCCCGGCTTCCAGCATGAGCGCATCGGGCTGCTGGCGAAGAAAGCTTTCGATTTCGGATTTGATTTCGAGCAGACGGTCTGAATTGGAACCAGGCGGCACAGCGCAAGGCCTTATAATAGGGGTTCGCTTCCGGCTCGCAATGCAGGGCAGCACGCGCCGGCGCCATCCTAAAGTATCACATCCCGGAGATGGATTATGATCCCTCGCTACACGCGTCCTGAGATGGGGCGCATCTGGAGTGACGAAAACAAGTTCAGCAAGTGGCTTGAGGTTGAAACGGTCACGGCGGAAGTTGAGGCCGAGGCGGGGATGATCCCGAAGAGCGCGGCTCTTGCCATCAGGCGGCGCGGGCGTTTTGACGCAGATCAAATCCGCGAGATCGAACGCAGAGTGAAGCATGACGTGATTGCCTTCACCACCAACGTGTCCGCGCATATCGGCAAAGAGGGGCGCTACCTGCACTACGGGCTTACCTCAAACGATGTGGTTGATACCGCGCAATCATTGCTCATCGCTGAGGCCTCGGAGCTTTTGCTTCAGGGGCTTCAGCGGCTAGGACAAGTTCTGAAAAAGCGCGCCTACGAATTTAAGATGACGCCGATGGTGGGCCGCACGCACGGCATCCACGCCGAGCCCATCACATTCGGACTCAAGCTCGCCAACTGGCACGCCGAGAACAACCGCAACATCGCCAGGCTTACTCAAGCCTCTGCTGAGATGCGGGTGGGCAAGCTCTCGGGCGCAGTCGGCGCCTACGCGCACCTTAGTCCGGTTCTCGAGCGCAAAATTTGCGCGCGGCTCGGACTGCGCCCAGTCCCTATCGCCACGCAGGTGATTCAGCGGGACCGGCACGCGCACTACGTTTCGACGCTTGCCGTGGCCGCCGCGTCGCTCGAAAACATCGCGCTCGAAATTCGCGGCTTGCAGCGCACGGAGGTGCGCGAGGCGGAGGAGTTTTTCGCGCCCGAGCAGAAAGGCTCGTCCGCCATGCCGCACAAGCGCAACCCGGTGACGGCGGAACAGATTTGCGGCCTCGCTCGCGTGGTGCGCGCGAACGCGCAGGCGGCGCTTGAAAACGTGGCGCTCTGGCACGAGCGCGACATCTCGCACTCCTCGGTCGAGCGCATCATCCTGCCGGATTCCACTATCTTGCTCGATTACATGCTCGCCAAAACGGCGGCGCTGATCGAGACAATGTTTGTCTACCCTGAGCGGATGCGCGAAAACCTGGACATGCTCAAGGGGCTTGTCTTTTCCGGCGAGCTTCTGCTGGCTCTCGCGGCTCGCGGCGCCTCGCGCGAAGAAGCCTACCGCTGGGTGCAGCGCAACGCCATGCAGGTGTGGAAAACCCGGCAAGACTTTCGCCGCCTGGTTGAAGCCGACGCCGATATTCGCCGTACCCTCAAGCCGCGCGAAATCGCCCATGTATTTTCCCTTGAGCGCCAGCTTCGCAATGTCGATGCCATCTTCCGCCAGGTGTTTGGAAAGAAGCAATAGCGGTGGCGTCCCGCCGCGCGGTAGCGTATCGCAGCAGAGCTACAACCAACCCCGAACCTGTCATGCTGAGCGCAGCGAAGCATCTGCTAGTTAGTGCAGGGGAAAAGCAGATTCTTCGCTGCGCTCAGAATGACGAGGGGCAGAATGTTTGCCAAAAAAGGAAAAATTTACGACCGCACCATGCAGACCATTGCAATTACAGTCTGCGGGTTGTTCCCAGTCCACCAGAAAAACCGGGAGCTGCGAAAAAAACGTTCCATGCGACAGGATCTGTTGCTTTTCACGACCGATACGACGCATTGATGTCGATATAACC
>DASZAE010000390.1:0-3409 GCA_035945515.1 Terriglobia bacterium | reverse complement strand
CTACTCCAAATTGATCCGCGAAGGGATGAGTCTGGCGATTGCCGGGCGCCCCAACGTGGGCAAATCCAGTTTGTTTAACCGGCTGCTCGACGCGGAGCGCGCCATCGTCACCGAAATCCCCGGCACCACGCGCGACCTTGTAGCCGAGACCGCAAGCCTGAATGGCATCCCGGTGCGGCTAGTCGATACGGCGGGCATCCGCGACGGCGCTGACGTGGTGGAAAGGCTGGGCGTGGAGCGGTCGTTTCAGGCGGCGGCGGATGCGGACGCGCGCCTGCTGGTGCTAGACGCCGCGCAAGGAGTCACCGTTGAAGACATCGCGCTATTTGAGAAGATTCGACATCACGGCCCGCTGCTCATCGCATGCAATAAGTGCGACCTTCCCTCGCGCCTGACTCTGGGGGATCTTAAGCCGCTCGCTGGCGCTGAAAACGCCCCCGCAAACCACACCGAAGCGGCCTGGGTCTCGGCGCTCACCGGCGAAGGCCTTCCGAAACTTAAGGAAAAACTCTTGTCGATTGTCACGCCAGGGGGCGAGTTTAATCCCGAGGGCGAGTTCATCACCAACCTGCGCCATCAGCAATCCCTCGCGCAGGCCGCGCAATCACTCGAGAAGGCTCTTGCCGCGGCATCGAGCGCCGTTCCGCACGAGATGCTTCTACTCGACCTTTACGACGCTCTCCATGCCCTCGACACACTGACGGGCGCGACGACGGTGGACGACCTGCTCGGTGTGATCTTTTCCACGTTCTGCGTGGGTAAATAAGTATGGATGAACGGTTTTGAGTTGTAGCGGCGGCCTCTGGCCGCCGGCATTTACATAATAAAGACCTGCGGCCAGAGGCCGCCGCTACAGCCGCAGTTGTCACCACGCGCGAAGACGCCGCAGGTAGCGGTCGATTTCCTGAATGCGGAAAAGCTTGGCCAGCGCCACGGCGACAACCAGTCCCGCGATGGTGGCAGCGACGAGAACTACAAATGCGCCGTGAGTTGATTGCCAGCGGACGCGTTCTTCCATGAGACGAGTGATCTTGAAGCTGACGAGCGCCGCCAGCACGGAGGCAACGGAGATTTTGAAAAAGAACGTCAGAATGCCCGAAGCTTCGTGGCTGCGCGTGCGGCGGTTGAGCAGCACAAAAAGAATCACCGCGTAGGCGATGACGCCGATGGAGCTTGCCAGCGCGAGTCCGAGATACTGAAGACGCTTGGAAAGAATCCAGTAGACCGGCAGGTTGACGAAGGTCATCGCCGTGCCGGCGATAGCCGGAGTAAGCGTGTCACGCGCGGCGTAGAAGCCGCGCGCCAGGATATTCTGCGCGCCCCACGCGAACATGGCGATGGAAAACATGCCGAGCGTCGCGGCAGTCGCCAGCAGATCGGGCGGCTTCATGCGCGTATGGGAGAACACGAAGAAGACGAGCGGCGTTTTCTCCGCAATTGTGAGCGCGGAGACGGGGACGAGCAGCAGAATGACGCCTTTCAACGTTGCGCTCAGTGTGCGGTTCAGTTCCTCAAACTTGCCCTCCGAATAAAGCTGAGCCAGAAAGGGGAAAGAGGCGACGCCCACCGCCTGTCCCAGGATGCCCTGTGGAACCCGCATCAATGTCTTCGCATAACTTAGCCACGAGATAGAAGCAGGCGCGAGATACGAGCCGAACCAGCGGATGATCCAATCGTCGGTATAGATGATGGAGAGCGCGAACATGATGGGCAGAGAGAGCTTGACAAAGAAAATAAAATCCGGGTTGCGAACGTCGAAATTGGGACGAAACTTCGCGCCTGCCCGCCGCGCGCCATAAATCTGAAGCAAAAAGTTGCCCGCCGTGGCGCCCGCCAGCACCCCAACTGCGAACCCCGTGATGCCGATCTTTGAGGCAAGCAGCAGACCGCCTAGAATAATGCCGAGGTTGTAAATGATGGGCGCGAGTGACGGGATCACAAACCGGGTTTTGGCGTACTGCACTGCGCTCAAAACCCCGCCTTGGTAAAAGCAGAACTGCGCGGGCAGCATCAGCCGCGTGAGGAAAATCACCCGGGCGCGCTCGGCGCCGTGAAAGCCGGGCGCGATGGCGAGCACCAGCTCAGGCGCAAAGATTTCTCCGATGATGATTCCCGCGATAAGCAGCAGGTCCATCACCGTGATGACGGTGGAGAATACGCGCCAGCCGTCTTCTTCGCGCTTTTCCGCGATGCAGCGCGTGAGAATAGGAATAAAGGTGAGACTCAGCGCGCCGCCCGCGACAAGATAGTTCAGAAAGTCTGGCAGAGTAAAGGCGGCGTAGTAAGCGTCAGTGGCGGCGTTCGAGCCGATTTGCTGGGCCACGGTCCAATCGCGGAAGAAACCGAGCAGCCGGCTGAGCAGAACGCTCGCCATTACGATGCCAGCCGATTGCGCGATGAGCCGCTTGACGGAAGGAGTGGATTTTAAAGCCATAGTAAAGAGCGACAAATTAGAACATGAATATCAAGCTTGCTCCGACGCCAAGTTCCTCGGGACGCTTCCCCTCACCCGCCCTCCTTCGTCGGGCACCCTCTCCCGGCGGGAGAGGGTGGCGAGCGGAGCGAGCCGGGTGAGGGGCATTGCCGGCGGTTTCCCGACCAGAGTGCGTCACGGTATTTCTGACGGAGCAATCTTGATATTCATAAATTAGAAGTGGCAAGGGAAACCGCCGGTATTCAAGCGCCGCCGGTCGCCGATCCTCAACGCAAGGTGATATGCGAAAACCCTTTCGTCTCGATGCACCTTATGCAGCGCGAACCGTCTATCAGCAAAAGGCTGCCTTGCTGCCGAACTGCGCCCGAAATTGAGCAACTGTCAGAATATGCCTTCTTATCAATGGCTTAGATCGGCGGTTCATGCTCCGTATTATAGCGTCAGTTGCTCGCCGGATCGAGCTTAGGATTCATCAAATCTTTTATTTATTTGTTAGGCGCGAAAGATCACGGTCGGAAGAGACTGGCCACAGTACCCGACTTCCGGCCGGCTTTATCTGAAGGGCTGCAGGACTGCGCAGCCCTTCTTTGTTCAACGGCAGGACACGGGCACTCCAAAGGATCGAGGCGAGCGACTGGGTCCATAAATAGTCTGGATAGACTGGATTTCAGACTAAAATACGCTTTTATTAAGATTTCGACTTGACACCGGCTTTTATACAAATTAGGATGCTGATTGCCCGTTTAGCTGGTTCTTTCGGCAATTCGGCATCTGTAAATGCCCGATCACGAAGCAATTGCGACCGCATCTAAATATTAGAACCTTCTTTGAAACGGCGGAAAAGAATGGAAAAGAGAAAACTATACACACTGTTATTGCTTGGTCCGCACGGGAGACCATGGAAGGTTCAGATTCCCAAATATGCGATTTATGTCTTGCTGGCCTTTATGGCAGTGGGCGCGGTAGGAATCACGG